>NZ_JBEYVI010000036.1:0-131107 GCF_040643955.1 Streptomyces sp. NPDC047061 | reverse complement strand
CGGTTACATTCCGAACCCGGAAGCTAAGCCTTACAGCGCCGATGGTACTGCAGGGGGGACCCTGTGGGAGAGTAGGACACCGCCGAACAAATATTAGGAAAACCCCCGCATCGATTGATGCGGGGGTTTTCTGCGTTATAGGTGCTGTATAGGTACTGGCATTCAGAAGGTGATGTCCGTCGTTTTGACCGTGCCGCCCTTTCGGCCGGGGGCCTCCTGCCAGCTCCAGTAGAGGTTCGTGTGCGAGACGACCTGCTCGGGGGCCGGCGCGCCGTACTCGGTGAGGTCCTCCGTGGTGTGGGCGTCGCCGACCAGCGTCGCGTCGTAGCCGCGGACCATCGCGCCGTGCAGGGTGGAGCGGATGCAGGCGTCGGTCTGGGCGCCGGTCACGACCACGCGTCCCACGCCGCGTTCGGCGAGGAGGGACTCCAGCTCGGTGTCCTCGAAGGAGTCCCCGTAGCGCTTGTGGACGAGGGGCTCGGTCGCTTCGCGGGTCAGCTCCGGCACGTACTGCCAGGGGGCGCTGTCCGGCTTCAGCTCGTCGCTGGAGTGCTGGATCCAGACCACCGGGACCGCCTCGGAACGGGCCTTGGCGAGCAGGGTGTTGATGTTGGCGATGACCTCGTCGCGGTTGTGGGAGCTGTCCACCACCCCGTTCTGCACGTCCACGATCAGCAGGGCGGTGTTCGGACGGTTCGGAAGAGTCGTCATGACGCCCACCGTAGACGGCGCCACTGACAAACCAGGTGAGTGCGACGGGCGGTGGGCGTTAGCGTGACCGCATGAGTGCTACGACCAGCGGTGATTACGTGATTCGTGCGATACGGGCCGACGAGTGGGAGGCCGCCAAGCGGTTGCGGCTCGCCGCGTTGCGGGACCCGGTCGCGGACATCGCGTTCCTGGAGAGCTATGAGGAGGCGTTGGAGCGGCCGGACTCCTTCTATCAGGAGCGGGCCACGCGGTCGGCCGCGGAGCCGAGTGACGCACGGCAGTTCGTCGCGGTGGCGGCGGACGGGGAGTGGGCCGGGACCGGGACCGTGCTGATCGAGGAGGCCGGGACCACGGACTGGGCCGGGTTTCCGGTCGAGCGTCGGCAGGGGCATGTCGTGGGGGTGTTCGTACGGCCCGAGCATCGGGGGAGCGGGCTGGTCAAGGCGTTGTTCGACGCCGGTGTGGAGTGGGCGCGGGAGCGGGGCGCGGAGCGGGTGCGGCTGCTCGTGCACGCGGAGAACCCGCGGGCCCAGGGGGCGTACCGCAAGGCGGGGTTCGTGCCGAGCGGGGTGCTCGTGCCGTTCTTCAAGGACGAGGCCGAGACCGAGGTCGAGTTCGTTCGGGAGTGGCCGTCCTAGACCGGCAGTTCCCGGTGCGGCCAGCGGGAGCGGGCCTGTTCGTGGGAGCGGAGCAGGGCGAGGGCGGGCAGGCCCCGGTCGGTGCCGCCGGCCAGGAGGTCGGGGAGCTGGGGGAGCGGGGCCACGGCCGCCACGTCGTCCAGGACCAGGGTCAGTGGTGGGTCGAGCCGACCGGAGGATGACCGTTCGGCCATGCGCCGGCCGTGCTCGACCACGCTGGAGGCGAGGGCCGTCAGGAGGGGCATGGCGCCGGGGTTGGTCCTGGGGTCCTCGATGGATTCACCGACCACATAGAGGGTGCCCCCTTCGTCGATGAAGGAATCCAGGGCGAGGGCATCGGACCGGTTGGGTGTGCAGGCCTCGCGGATGTTGACGGTGAAGAGGGCGGCGAGCGCCCTGGCCGTCAGTTCCTGGGCGATGTCCCGGCGTTCGGGGTGGGACGTGAGGGCGGCCTCCAGCTCGCCGGCGGAGCCGGGGGCGGCCTTCGGGTGGGTGCGGAGGGTGCGTACGGCGTCCTGGACGCCGGTGCCCTGTGCCCAGCGGTGGACGTGGCGGATCGTGCGGTTCTCCAGGGCCGCGGCGTGCAGGTAGCTGCGGAGGAGGGTCTCGGCCGTGTCCGTGAGGATCTGGTCGATCCTCGCGGTGGGGCTGACCGGGGCGAGGAGGGCGTGGGCGCGCTGGATCGCGGTGTGCTTGTCCTCGCAGCCGGCCGTGGGGGACCAGTGGAAGCGGGCGGGGGTGTCGCAGAGGTGGTTCGGGTCGTAGAGGAGGACGGGGCCGAGTTTGGCTCTGGCGTCCTTCGTCTCGGACCAGAGGGTGGCGTTCGAGGTGACGACGAGGGCGGGGCCGAGTGCGTCCTGGATGGCCTGGGTCGCGGTCGCCTGTCGGCTCTCGCGCGGTGCGATGTGGATTCTGGTCCAGGTGCCCGGCCGGTCGCCGTTGGGGGTGGGGCGGAGGTCCTCGAGGGTGCGTTCCGGTTCTGCGTCGGGCGTCGGGACGGGCATCGGGACGGCCGGCTCCTGGATCGCCTCCTGGAAAGCCGGCTGACGGGCCTCCTGGACGGTTGCCGGTCCGGTGCGGGGTTCCGGTACCGCGGCGGCCGCGCTTCCGGCCTTCGCCGTCGCCGCCCGTCTTCTCCGGCCGGCCCGCCAGCGGGTCACCGTCCCCAGGACGAACACGGCGAGGACGACCAGGACCATCAGCTGGCCGATGAACAGGCCCCAGAACAGCCCCCAGCCCGACAGCTGGGCGGCCGGTGTGTCCGGCCAGGCGCCCGTGATGTCGTGCGGGGCGCCGATGAGGTGGCGCATCGCGATCGGGGTGTGGGAGAGGTTGACCGTCGACGGCCAGCTGCCCTGGGCGAACCAGGCCGCCAGTCCGGTCGCCGTCCACACCAGGATCGTGATGCCGAGCAGGAACCCGAGTATGCCGATCAGCAGGCCGTCGGGGATCCCGCCGCCCTGCTGGTCGCGCTCCTGCCGAGGGTCCGGTCTCACGGACGGTCCTCCCTATGCCACCGTCGACTCGGAGTCGCCGAGGTGCTGTTCCACGAAGGCCGCCGCCCGCTGTTCCGCTTCGATCTCGGCGGCGAGGAGGACGTCGTCCGGGTTCAGTACGTCGCTGGACGACTCGGTCATCGCGCGGTCCGTGAAGACGAGCGGGCGTTCTGTCTCCGTGACCAGGTGTTTGACCACCTGGACGTTGCCGTTGACGTCCCAGACCGCGATGCCGGGGGTGAGCGTCGGGATGATCTCGACCGCCCAGCGGGGGAGGCCCAGCACCCGGCCCGTCGCCCGCGCCTCGTCCGCCTTCTGGGCGTAGATCGTCCTTGTCGACGCCATCTTCAGGATCGCCGCCGCCTCCTTCGCCGCCGCGCCGTCCACGACGTCGGACAGGTGGTGCACCACCGCGACGAAGGAGAGACCCAGCCGTCGGCCGAACTTCAGCAGCCGCTGGAACAGCTGGGCCACGAACGGGCTGGCGATGATGTGCCAGGCCTCTTCCACCAGGAAGATGCGCTTCTTGCGGTCGGGGCGGATCCAGGTGTGCTCCAGCCACACGCCCACGATCGCCATCAGGATCGGCATGGCGATGGAGTTGCGGTCGATGTGGGACAGGTCGAAGACGATGAGCGGGGCGTCGAGGTCGATGCCGACCGTGGTCGGGCCGTCGAACATGCCGCGCAGGTCACCGTCGACGAGACGGTCGATGACCAGGGCCACGTCCAGGCCCCACGCCCGTACGTCGTCTATGGCGACGTTCATCGCCTCGGCGGACTCCGGCTCGGGGTGCCGTAGCTGCTCGACGATGTCGGTGAGCACCGGCTGGCGGTCGAGGATCGTCTCGTTGACGTAGGAGTGCGCGACCTTCAGGGCGAAGCCGGCCCGTTCGTCGAGGCCGTGGCCCATCGCCACTTCGATGATGGTCCTCAGGAGCGCCAGCTGCCCGGTGGTGGTGATCGCCGGGTCCAGCGGGTTGAGGCGGATGCCGTGGTCCAGAGCGGCCATCGGGTCCAGCCGGATGGGTGTTATCCCCAGCTCTTCCGCGATGAGGTTCCACTCGCCGACGCCGTCCTCGCCCTGAGCGTCCAGGACGACGACCTGGCGGTCGCGGAAGCGCAGCTGGCGCAGGACGTAGGTCTTCTCCAGGGCCGACTTGCCGTTGCCGGACTCGCCGAGGACCAGCCAGTGCGGGGCCGGGAGCTGCTGGCCGTAGAGCTGGAAGGGGTCGTAGATGTAGCCCTTGCCGGAGTACACCTCGCGGCCGATGATCACGCCGGAGTCGCCGAGGCCGGGTGCGGCCGTGGGGAGGTAGACCGCCTGGGCCTGGCCGGTGGAGGTGCGGACCGGGGAGCGGGTCGTCTCGACCTTCCCGAAGAGGAAGGACGTGAAGGCTTCGGTGAGGACGGACAGCGGGTCCCTCATCAGCGCATCAGCCTCTACCTTCGGATTCCGGTGGCGAAGGGCAGTGTGTTCACGAAGGCGCGGTGGTGCTCGCGGTCGCACCACTCCAGCTTCAGGTACGACTTTCCGGCGGACGCCCTTATCGTGCGCTTGTCGCGGTTGAGGGCCTCCGGGGTGCGGGAGGAGACGGTGATGTAGCCGACCAGGTTGACGCCGGCCGCGCCGCTGGCCAGGTCCTCGCCGCGCTGGTCGAGGCGGTTGTGGGCGGCGATGTCGCGGGGGTCGACGGTCCGGTTCATCTTGGCGGCGCGGGACGCCTCCGCCTCGTCGTTGGTCTTCTCGGTCAGCATGCGCTCGATGGCGACCTCGGTGGGTTCGAGGTCCATGGTGACGGCGACCGTGCGGATGACGTCCGGGGTGTGGACGAGCAGGGGCGCCAGGAAGTTGACGCCGACCGGGGTCATCGGCCATTCCTTCACCCAGGCCGTGGCGTGGCACCAGGGTTGGCGGGTGCTGGACTCGCGGGTCTTCGCCTGGAGGAACGTGGGCTCCATGGCGTCGAGTTCGGCCGGCCAGGCGTTGCGCTGGGTCATCGCCTGGATGTGGTCGATGGGGTGGTCCGGGTCGTACATGGAGTGGATGAGGGAGGCGAGCCGGCCCTGGCCGAGGGGCTGGCGGACGCGGATGTCCGCCTCCTGCAGGCGCGAGCAGATGTCGGTCAGCTCGCGGGCCATGACGACCGCGAGACCGGCGTCGCGGTCCAGTTTGCGGCCGGACTGGGGGCGGGCCGCACGGGCCATCGCCTGAGCCTCGGCGGCCAGTTCGCGGGAGTAGTGCATACAGGCGACGAGGTAGGCGCGGTGCTGCTCGCTGCTGGTGGAGACCATGGACTGGAGCTGGTCGTAGGAGCGGGCCAGCCAGTCCGCGGCCTTCTCGTCGCCGCGCTGGGCGACGTCCTTGGCGTGGGCGTCGGGGTCGGCGGGGAGGGTGCGGGCGAGCATCTGGAGGCGGGTGACGAAGCCGTCACCGTTCGCCACGTGCTTGAGGAGGGTGCCGAAGCGGTCGACGAGGGCTTCCTGGTCCTCGGAGTCGCGCAGGCCGACGCCGGGGCCCTCGATCTCGATGGCGGCGGTGACCGTCTTGCGGTCGGCGTGCAGGAGGACGGCGATCTCGTCGGGGCCGAAGGGCGCGGCGAGCCAGCTGATGCGGCCGATGCCGGGCGGGGGGCCGATCTCGACCTCGCGGCCGTCGATGCGGGTGCCGGCCTCGGCGGCGGTGGAGCGGTAGACCGTGCCCTGGCGCAGGCTCCGCTTGTAACTGCGGTTGATCTCGAACCACTTGTAGAAGGTCCGGCGCTTGTACGGCACGTAGACCGCGGCCAGTGCGATCAGCGGGAAGCCCATCAGCAGGACGATCCGCAGGGAGAGGACCGGGACGAGGAGCCCGCACATCATGCCGAGGAACGCGCCCGCGATGATCAGGGCGATCTCGCCGGTCTCACGGTTCCTGCCGATGATCGCGTTCGGCCGGGCCCGGCCGATGAGATACGTACGGCGGGGCGTGATCGGATGGGACAGGTGGGACTCTGTCGTCAACGCCCTTCACCTCCCGAGCTGTTGTTGCGGGTGTTGCCGGCGTGCGGGGTGTTCGCCGGGCTGGGCGCGCGGGGTGCGGGTGCGGCGGAGGGGACAGTTCCGCCGCCACCACCGTTCGGGGTGCGCGTGCTGTGCGCGGCGACGCCGCCCGAGGCGGGGTTGGACGGGCGGGCACCGGAGGAGCCGGAACCGCCGCCCCCGCCGCCGTTGTTGTCGGCGCGGGCGCTGTGCGTTCTGATGCCCTGGGCGACGAGGTTGGCGGGGCTGCTGATGACGGCGGCGGCCTTGCCCTCGGCGCCCTGCATGATGCGGTTGTTGCGGCCGTTCGCGATCTCGTCGCCGAAGCCGGGGACGAAGCGGTAGATCATCGCGCTGGCGAAGATGGCGAGCAGGATGATGGCGAGGCCGGAGACGACGGCGGAGAAGGCGTCGGGGCCGCCGTCGGAGGACAGGGCGCCGGCGAGGCCGAGCACGATCACGATCACCGGTTTGACGAGGATGACGGCGATCATGATGCCGGCCCAGCGGCGGACGTGGCCCCAGAGGTTCTTGTCGACGAGGCCGGCGTAGACGACGGTGCCGAGGAGGGCGCCGACGTAGAGCAGGGCGGCCCTGATGACGAGCTCCAGCCAGAGGACGCCGGCGGCGAGGATGCTCACCAGGGAGGCGACGATCAGCATGATCGGGCCGCCGCCGATGTCGTCGCCCTTGCTGAGGGCGGCGGAGAAGGTGCCGAAGAACGTGTCGGTCTGGTCGCCGGTGGTCTTGGCGAGGACGTCGGTGACGCCGTCGGTCGCCGACACCACCGTGTAGAGGATCAGGGGGGTGAAGGCGGAGGCCAGCACGGTCAGCCAGAGGAACCCGATGGCTTCGGAGATGGCGGTGGTGAGGGGGACGCCGCGCACCGCGCGCTTGGCCACGGCCAGCAGCCAGAGCAGGAGGGTCAGGATCGTCGACGCGGCGAAGACGACGGCGTACTGCTGGAGGAACTTCTCGTTGGTGAAGTCGACGTTGGCGGTCTCCTTCACGGCGTCACTGAGCTTGTCGACGGTCCAGGAGGCGGCCTTGGCACAGCCCTGGGCGAGGGAGGAGAGGGGGTCGAGGGTGGAGGTGAGGGGGTCGGTGGTGGAGCCGCTGCTGCCGCCGGAGCCGCTTTCGCAGAGTTGCTTGGTGGGGCCGGTGATTCCGGCGCAGTAGTCGCTGCTCGGCGAGGCGGTGGGTGAGGGCGAGGCCGAGGGGCTGGCCGAGGGCGACGGCGCCGCCGCGGCCCGGGTGGCCAGCAGTACGGCGGTTGCCTGTACGGCGGTCAGCACGCCGGCGAGGCTGAGGGCACGACGCGGGTTACCGGGCATAAGTGAACCCTCCGTACTGCTCGACGGCCTTGCTGATGGCATCGGAGGTGGCGGCTTGGTCGTCACCGGGAACTGGCGCTGGTCCGTCCGTCTGGGTGTCCGAGCCGACCTTCCAGTCGTTGCCGTCCCACTGGAGGTCGAAGGTCCAGGTCTTCCAGGTGGTGGTCACGGGGTTGGTCGAGGAGGTGCCCGACATGCCGATGAGCCCCATGTACCAGACGGAGACCTTGGCCGTGCTGTCGCTGTACTGCTCGGCCTCGGTGCCCACCGGGACCGTGCGGGACACGAAGGTGCTGCCCTTCGGCGGGTTGCCGTTGGCGTCGAGGCCCAGTTTGGCGAGGAAGCTCGTCGAGTAGGCCGCGTCCATGGGGCTCTGGAGCTTGGCGGCCGCGGCCGGCGTGTAGAGGCTGCTGACGATGCGGTGCCGGTCGTCCTTGTTGTACATGCCCGTCGAGCCCAGCGTCACCGCGTAGTTGGCCGCCGCGCTCTGCGCCCCCTGCGCGTTGTGTGCGAACCCGCTCGGGATGCCCCCGCTCTTCGCCTCGACGGGTTTCGTGCCGCTGGCCGCCGTCGACGAGGAAGCCGGCTGGTTTCCGCTGCCGCTTGCGCCCGTGTCGGTCGTCGTCGACGAGCCGTTGCCGTCGCCTCTGTTCGCGAAGGCGATCGCCGCGATGAGGAGGACGACCACGCCGACGACGGTGACCAGGCTTCTGGATGAGGACCGGCCGCCACGGCGGGAGGCGCCGCCGTACGGGTCCTCGGGCAGGCGGGTGCGGGTGTGGCCGGTTTCCGGGTAGCCGGGCTCGTCTCCGAGGCTCATGCCGGGTACTCCCCCTCCACGTCGTACCGGAACGCGTAGCAGTACGACGGTAGCCGTGCTGGTTCCCGCGCGGGCGCGGTGTGGTGACTCGACATCAGGGAAACGCAACCTCGGAACGGGGGAAAGGGAGGTGCAGATTGGCTAGACGGCCATGCCGTACACGATGGTGAACAGGGTGCCGAGTGAGCCGATGATGAAGACTCCGGTGAGTCCGGCGATGATGAGGCCCTTGCCCTGTTCGGCACTGAAGGTGTCGCGGAGGGCCGTGGCGCCGATGCGCTGTTTGGCGGCGCCCCAGACGGCGATGCCGAGGCAGAGCAGGATGGCGACGGCCATGACCACCTGGATCATCGTCTTCGCTTCGTTGCCCAGGCTGCCGAAGGGGCCCCAGTCCGGAGCGATTCCGCCGATGATGGTGTTGATGTCACCCTTGTCGGCTGCAAGGAACATGTAAGTCACCGCCCCTGGTGGGTAGTTCTGTCCGCCCCTGCCGGGTGCAGAGGTCACGCATCATTCTCGCCGACAACGTCGCCGGAGTATGTCGACTTGACGTCATTGATTGGCGGGTTTCGTACGAAGGGATCGTACGGTCACTCTGTGTATCACGGCAGGTCACGCCGGGCAATGAGGCCTGGGCGGAACCTGTCGTGTGGTTCCCTCGTTGACCCCTTTTACGGCCTGGCGGGGTTTTTGACGGCCAGTCGGGTGAAAGCCACCGTCTTGATGTTCTCATGACGAACGGGCCGCGGCTGGTTGCCGCGACCCGTGAGCCCGAGAGGGGGAGGAGCCGGAACTAGTTGGCGAAGGCGGTGATGCCCTCGGGGGTGCCCCAGCCGGTCGGGCCGTCGTAGCCGGTGGTGGCGGTGCAGAAGTACGAGGTGGAGCAGGTGCCGTTGTTGCCGCTCGTCACGTCGTTGAGCGACGAGGTGCCCGCGTAGTCGTACGGGTACTGCGCGGGGTAGGTGCCGCTGGCCGGGGTGCCGGCGAGGGCGTAGACGCCGGCGATGATCGGCGCGGACACGCTGGTGCCGCCGAAGGTGTACCAGCCGGCGGTGACGCCGTAGGAGTCGTAGACGGAGACGCCGGTGGCCGGGTCGGCGACCGCGGAGACGTCGGACTCCATGCGCTTGGTGCAGCCGGTGTCGGTCTGCCAGCTGGGCTTGGCGTCGTAGGAGGAGCAGCCGGAGCCGGTGCCCTCGGTGCTGGACGTCTTCCAGACGGTCTCGGTCCAGCCGCGGGTGGTGGAGGAGGTGGACAGCTTGGTGCCGCCGACCGCGGTGACGTACCGGGAGGTCGCCGGGTACTCGGCGCCGTAGGCACTGTCACCGGAGGAGACGGTGATGGCGACACCGGCGTGGTTGTAGTACGAGGTGTCGTACGTGGTCTGGGAGGAGGACTCGGAGCCGCCGTAGCTGTTGGAGACGAACTTGGCGCCGAGGGCGACCGCCTCGTTCTCCGCGGTGCCGAGGTTGGCGTAGCTGGCGCTGGTGGCCTCGACGAGCGTGATGTTGCACAGCGGGCAGATCGCGGAGGCCATGTCGAGGTCGAGGGAGATCTCCTCGGACCAGCCGGCGTCGGAGGAGGGCAGCGAGGTCGTCGAGCCGGTCTGGCTGACCTTCTTGAAGCAGCCGTTGGCCGTCGTGCAGGCCGACAGGCCGTAGTACGACCGGTAGGTGGCGAGGTCCGCCTCGGCGTTCGGGTCGTTGTACGCGTCGACGATCGCGATGGTCTCGCCCGAGCCGTTGGAGGCCGCGGCGGAGGTCAGGCCGTAGGCCGACCGGAGGTTGGTCGGGCTGTAGCCGGAGGGGGTCGACGCGTCGGCCGCCTTCGGGGTGATGCCGGTCTTCGCGGCCTGCATCTTCTGGAAGGCGGTGAGACCGCCGGTGACGCGGTAGGACTTGCAGGTGAGGTCACCCGTGTGCTTGGGGGTGGCACAAGGGGTCGAGACGTAGGTCACCTTGCTGGACGCGGTGGCGGCCGCGTCGGCCTGGACGGCGGTGCCGAGGCCGGTGAAGACCAGCGCGGCCGTGGCCACTGCGGCGGCGCCGATGCGGCGCCAGCCTCCGCGTGCGGACGGTCTGTTGGGGGGAGTGGAACGCATACGTGCAGCCTCCTGAGTTCCGGAACTGGGGTTGGAACAGGGGCGGTGCGGGTGCGATCTGGTGCTTTTGCCGTCGGTACGGGTTCCCCGGCGGCAGGGCGGCGGCCCGCGAAGAGAATCCTTTGTTGAGTACGTGACAACAAGAGGCTGCTGGAATCCTGACTTCCGCATTGCCGAACGGGGCCTTCGCGTGACCCTTCAATGGCCGTCCGTTGTCTTGCGGGTGACGGGCACTTGACCCAACTCACAGCAGACTCACGGGAGTTGCCAAGGGCATGAAACCGGAGTCGTCGGGGATGTGAAGCCGGAGTCGTCGGGGACGTGAAACCCGAGTCGTCGGGGACATGAAAGACGGGCCACGGCCGGCTGCCGTGGCCCGTCTCTCTTTCCCTGCCGCCGAGGGGACCCCACGTCCCCCTCACGGTGGCGGCTCCCCGTGACCCGACGGGGAGGTCAATCGGTGACGGGCTCAGCCGGTGAAGGCGTCGAGCCCCTCGGGGGTGCCCCAGCCGGTCGGGCCGTCGTAGCCCGACTTGGCGGTGCAGTAGTACGAGGTGGAGCAGGTGCCGTTGTTGCCGCTCGTCACGTCGTTGAGGGCGGAGGTGCCCGCCGCGGCGTACGGGTACTCGGCCGGGTAGTCGCTGCTGCCCGGGGTGCCGGCCAGGGCGTAGACCGAGGCGATGAGCGGCGAGGAGGCGCTGGTGCCGCCGTAGGTGTTCCAGCCGGTGCCGTCGGAGCCGTAGGAGTCGTAGACGGAGACGCCGGTGGCCGGGTCGGCGACGGCGGAGACGTCGGCGATCATGCGCTTCGAGCAGCTCGCGTCGGTCTGCCAGGTGGGCTTGGCGTCGTAGGCGGAGCAGCCGGAGCCGGTGCCCTCGGTGGAGCTGGTCTTCCAGACCGACTCGGTCCAGCCGCGGCTGTTGGAGGAGGTCTTCAGGGCGGTGCCGCCGACGGCGGTCACGTAGCGGGAGGCGGCCGGGTACTCGGCGCCGTAGCCCTCGTCACCGGCGCTCGCGGTGATGGCCACGCCCGCGTGCTTGTAGTACGAGGTGTCGTAGGTGGTGTCCGAGGACGACTCGGAGCCGCCGTAGCTGTTGGAGACGAACTTGGCGCCCAGCTTGACGGCCTCGTTCACCGCGGTGCCGAGGTTGGCGTCGGAGGCCGACTTCGCCTCGACCAGCAGGATGTTGCAGTTGGGGCAGGTCGCGCTGACCATGTCGAGGTCGAGGGACTCCTCGCCGGCCCAGCCGCTGTCGGCGGACGGGAGCGAGGTGGTGGAGCCGGTCTGGGAGACCTTGGTGAAGCAGCCGTTGTCGGTGGTGCAGTCCGACAGGCCGTAGTACGACCGGTAGGTCGCGAGGTCCGCCTCGGCGTTCGGGTCGTCGTAGGCGTCGACGATGGCGACGGTCTCGCCCGAGCCGTTGGAGGAGGCGGCGGAGGTCAGGCCGTAGGCCGACTGGATGTCCGAAGGGCCGTATCCGGTGGGGGAGTCGGAGGCGGCGTTCGGCTTGACGGTCTTCGGGGCGATGCCCTTGAGGGCGGCCTGCTTCTCCATGAAGGCGGTGGTGCCGCCGGTGACCCGGAGGGCGTCGCACGCGGCGAAACCCTTCTTCGGGGTGGCGCCGCAGCCGGCCTTCTCGTACTGGACGTGGGCCTTGGCGACCTGGACGGCGATGGCCTTGGTGCTGACCTTGTGGGTCGCGGTGGCCGTCGCGTCGGCAGCGCTGGCGTGGGCCGCGGTGCCGAAGCCGGCCACGAGGAGCGCGGCGGTGGCGGCGGCTGCCGAGCCGAGCTGGCGCCATCTACCGCGTATATGGGGGGAGTTGGGGGTGGTCGTACGCAACGTACAGCCTCCTGGGAGAGGTTGGGACAGAGGCCTGCGGGTGGGGGACCACCGGTGGTTGCCGGTGGGGGCGGCGGCCCGCGACGACCATCGCCTTGTTGGGTACGCGACAACAAGGGGGTTTCGGAATCCTGACTTCCGCGTTACTGAAGGACGGGAAGGGCTTACTGATCATTGGGGCCCGGATGGCCGGAAGTTGGGGTTCGGTTGACCTGAAGTGCGGCCGGGGCGGGGCTCAATGCGCGTTGATCGGGGCGTACCGAGCTGCCGGGAGACGCTGTTACTGGCCCCAACCTGGCCTGGATCAGCGGGGCTTGAGGCCGTGCAGCATGAGGTGGATGTGCTGGTCCAGGCCGGCCAGGACCGCCTCCGGCTGGAGGGTGCCGTTGGTGGCCAGTGAGGCCAGGCCGTGGATGCCGGCCGCGGCCGCGAGGGTGACGGCCTCCGGGTCGCCCTGGACGATCTCGCCGCGCCGCTGGGCGTCGGCGACCAGCAGGACGAAGCAGCCCAGGGAGTGTTCGGCGGCGGCGGCCAGTTCGGTGTCGATGTCCGGGTCGTGCTTGCGGGAGTACATCAGCTCCAGCAGCTCGGGGTTGCCGACGGCGAAGCTGACGTAGGTGCGGGCGAGCGCGGTGATGCGCCGTTCGAGGGCGGCGTCGGGGAGGTCCGCCGAGTCCAGGGCCTGGTTCAGGCGCTCGAACCCGTTGAGCGCGAGCGCGTCCAGCAGGGCCTGCTTGTCCTTGAAGTGCCGGCCGGGGGCGGCATGGCTCACCCCGGTGTCGCGGGCCAGTTCGCGCAGGGACAGTGCGGCGGTGCCCTTCTCCCGCAGGGTGCGCTCGGCTCCGGCGAGCAGGGCGGCGCGCAGGTCTCCGTGGTGGTAGGGGCGGCTTTGCGACATGGCGGCCATCGTATCCCGATGTAGTCGCTGTCAGCTTTGTGGGCGGCGCCGGCTTTGTTGTCGCCGCCACCTTTGTTGTCGTTGACATCATTGTTGTCGACGCCTACATTGGCGGGCATGGCTGAGAAGAATGGCAAATGGAACGCTTCCGACCTCCCCGGTCTCGCCGGCCGTACGGCCGTGGTCACCGGCGCCAACAGCGGCCTCGGCTTCACGGCCGCGGACGCGCTGGCCCGGGCGGGTGCGCATGTGGTGTTCGCGGTGCGGGACCCGGAGCGCGGGCGGGCGGCCGCGGCCCGGGTGGACGGCAGCACCGAGGTCCGCCGCCTGGACCTCGCGGACCTGTCCTCGGTACGGGAGTTCGCCGCGGGCTGGGACCGGCCGCTGGACCTCCTGGTCAACAACGCGGGCGTGATGATGCTCCCGGAGTCGCGCACCAAGGACGGCTTCGAGATGCAGTTCGGCACCAACCACCTGGGGCACTTCGCGCTGACGAACCTGCTGCTGCCGTATGTCACGGACCGCGTGGTGACGGTCTCCTCGGGTCTGCACCGGGGCGGCGACGGAGTGATCCACTTCGACAACGTGAACCTGGAGGGCACCTACAACCCGACCCGCGCCTACGCCCAGTCCAAGCTGGCGAACCTGCTGTTCGTGCTGGAACTCCAGCGCCGGCTGGCGGAGGCCGGCTCCCGCGTCCGCGCCCTCGCCGCCCACCCCGGCTACGCGGCCACCAACCTGCAGAGCCACACCGCCAACCCGCTGGCGCGCCTCGGCATGCGGCTCGGCAACCGCCTGGTCGCCCAGGACGACCGCGCGGGCACCCTGCCCACGCTGTACGCGGCGACCCAGGACCTGCCCGGCGCGAGCTATGTCGGCCCGGACGGCCTGGGCGAGATGCGGGGAGCGCCGGCCCTGGTCGGCCGCAGCGCGGCGGCGAGCGACCCGGCGGCGGCCCGCAGGCTGTGGACGCTGTCGGAGGAGATGACCGGCGTGACGTGGGAGCTCGGGGTGGGGGCCGTGTGACCGCCCAGTTACTGGACGCCCGGCGGACCCGTCGCGGCACCCGGATACGGTGATGCGCACACGACGGATACAACGGATACGACGGTTCTCCGGGAGGTGGCCGGATGAGCGGCGGCGCCGTGGACTTCACGCTCGACGGGCGTACGGCCCTGGTGACCGGCTCCGTGCGGGGGCTGGGCCTGGAGATGGCGCGGGGGCTGGCGGGCGCCGGTGCGCGGGTGGTCCTCAACGGCCGGGACGCGGCGACGCTGGCGGAGGTGACGGCGGGCCTGCGTGAGGACGACGGCCTGGACGTGACGGGCGCCGCCTTCGACGTCACCGACCGGGAGGCGGCCGAGGAGGCGGTGACCGCCCTCGGCGCGATCGACATCCTTGTCAACAACGTGGGCCACCGCGACCGCAGGGGCGTCGAGGAGATGGCCCCGGACGAGCTGTCCGCGCTGCTCGACGTCCACCTGACGTCGGCGTACGCGCTGAGCCAGACGGTCGCCCGGGGGCTGGCCGCGCGGGGCACGCCGGGCCGCATCATCAACGTCTCGTCCGTCGTCGGCCAGCTCGGCCGCATCGGCGACGTCGCCTACGCCACGGCGAAGGCGGGCCTCGACGGCCTGACCCGGGCGCTGGCGGCCGACCTGGGCCCCAGCGGCACCACGGTCAACTCGGTGGCCCCGGGCACCTTCGCCACGGAGGTCAACGCGGAACTCGCCGAGGACCCGGAATGGGGCAGATGGCTGCACACCCGGACGGCACTGGGGCGCTGGGGGCGCCCGCCGGAGATCGCGGGCATCGTCGTGTTCCTCGCGAGCGACGCCGCGTCCTTCATCACGGGGCAGACGATCGCGGTGGACGGCGGGATGACCACGACGTTCTGAGCGTCGGAGGGCGTCGGTGAGCGCCTGGGCGACGCACCACCCGGCTCGGCCGCCGGAGCGGTTCCCGGAAAAATCTCAGTGAAGTCGGGAACCGTTTCTCACCTTTGTGGGGGACAGTGGGCGCTGATGAAGCGCACCTCGGGTATCTCTGCCACCTCGCGCCGCGTCGCGCTCTGCGCCGTCGTCGTGCTGGCCGCCACCTCGGCCTCCGTCGCGGCCGCAGACGAGGCCGCAGACGAGGCGGCGGGGCCGTTCGGGGTGACCGCGGTGGTCGGGGCCACGGCGGAGAGCGCGAGAGTCGGGGCGCTGTTCGCCGCCGACAAGGCCGGGAGCCTGTCCGGCAACCACTTCTGCACCGCCTCCGTCGTCCACAGCCCGCAGCGGGACCTGATCGTCAGCGCCGCGCACTGCGTCGACGGGGACGACGACCCCTCGGGGCTGGTGTTCGTGCCGGGATACCGGGACGGGCAGGCGCCGTACGGGGTGTGGAAGGTCGGGAAGCGGTACCTGCCCGACGGGTGGGCCCACGGGCAGAGCGAGGACAGTGACGTCGCCTTCGCCGCCGTGGAGGAGCTGGACGGGAAACGGGTCGAGGACGTGACCGGGAGCAACCGGTTCGCCGCCGGGGTGGCCACCGGTGCCACCGCCGTCACCGTCACCGGGTACCCGAACTCCCGTGAGGTGCCCATCAGCTGCACCAACCGGCCCGCCGCCCACAGCGCCACCCAACAGCGCATCGACTGCCCCGAGTTCACGGGGGGTACGAGTGGGAGTCCGTGGGTGAACGGGGACCACGAGGTGGTCGGGGTGCTGGGCGGGCACGAGCAGGGGGGCGCCACCGCCGACACGTCCTACAGCGTCGTGCTCGGCACCGAGGCCGCCGAGTTGTACAAGGACGCCACCGGCGGCTGAGACGCCGGGGCCACGGTACGGCGGGCTGAAACGGCGTCATGTGCGCCGTCTTCCTGTGAAATAGCGCCACTCTCGGCCGAAATGGCGTAGAGCAGCCCTGACATGGGGGAGGGTTGGGGCGTGCGGAAAGTATGGGTGATCGGTGGGGCGGCGACGGCGCTCGGCGTGAGCTTCGTCATGCTGCTCGTCATCGGCGTGTACGTCGTCGCCGGGAACCTTCTCAACGGGGTCGGCGGCGCAGGCAAGACCCTGGCCAAGGGCGCCGTACCGGCCGCGTACCAGACGCTCGTGCAGAAGTGGGGCAACCTCTGCTCCGCCATCAACCCCGCCCTGCTCGCCGCACAGCTCTACCAGGAGAGCGGGTTCAACCCGAGGGCGCAGAGCGCGGCGGCCGCGCAGGGGATAGCTCAGTTCATCCCGGGCACCTGGGCCACCCACGGCATCGACGGCGACGGCGACGGCGACCGGGACGTCTGGGACCCGAACGACGCGATCCCGTCGGCCGCCTCCTACGACTGCCAGCTGGCCTCCTACGTGAAGGACGTGCCCGGCAACGTCTCCGACAACATGCTCGCCGCCTACAACGCGGGGGCGTACGCGGTCATCAGGTACAAGGGTGTGCCGCCGTACAAGGAGACCCAGAACTACGTCAAGACGATCACCACCCTCGAGGAGAGCTTCGCCGCGCCCGTCAGCCGGCTCTCCCCGACCAAGCAGGCCGCCGGGGCCATCAACTACGCCCAGAAGAAGCTCGGCACCCCCTATCTCTGGGGCGGCAACGGCACCGCGGCGGACGGCGGCCGCTTCGACTGCTCCGGGCTGACCAAGGCGGCGTACGCGAGCGTCGGGATCACGCTGCCGCGGGTCGCCAACGACCAGTACAACGCGGGCCCGCATCCCGCGCGCAACGAACTGCTTCCCGGGGATCTCGTCTTCTTCTCCACCGACCTCTCGAACTCCCGCGCCATCCACCACGTGGGGATCTACGTCGGCGGCGGCTACATGATCGACGCGCCCTACACCGGGGCCGTGATCCGGTTCGACCCCATCGACTCGGCCGACTACTTCGGGGCCACCCGGGTCACCGAGGATGGCGCGAAAGCGCTCCCTACGGCGGTGTGAACGGAGCGTATAACCCACCCCCTGAGCTGGGGGTTTCTGTCTCTCTTCGATAACGTCTGCGTGATCATTCGGTGGAACCTGGAACGTAGTGGTGTGGGCCGTGCGTTCCTGTTGACGTAGCCGACCACGGGGGTGGCAGCGAGCGACGCACACCAGGTGCGTCCCGGAACGACGACGAAGGGGCCGCAGCGCGATGGCTGTAATCGCCGAATCCGGGTCGAACCCCGACGTCGACCTGCTCTACGACATCAACGGCCTGGCCAAGGACGCGCCGCACTGGTTCGACCGGGCCATGGAGTTCGTCGGGGAGTACGGGCTGCTGGTCGCGATGGTGCTGCTGGTGGTCTGGTGCTGGTGGTCCGTGCGGCGCCGGGGGGCCGAGGACGCCGCGTCCACGATGGCCGCGCTGGTGTGGGCGCCGCTCGCCGCCGCGCTCGCCGTCCTCGTGAACGTTCCCATCCGCGGCTTCGTCGAGCGGCCCCGGCCGTTCCTCACCCACCAGGGGCTCGACGTCCTGGTCTCCGGCAAGACCGACTACTCCTTCGTGAGCGACCACGCGACGATCACCATGGCGCTGGGGGTCGGGCTGTTCATCGCCCACCGGAGGTTCGGGGTGGCGGGGATAGGGCTGGCGCTGGCGGAGGGGTTCTGCCGGGTGTACATGGGGGTGCACTACCCGACGGACGTCGTCGGGGGGTTCGCCCTGGGTACGGCCGTCGTCCTGCTCCTGTCCCCGCTGGCCACGGCTCTGCTGACGCCGGTGATGAAGGCGGTGGAGGGGTCGGCGCGGGTGGGGTGGATCGTGCGGAGGCGGTCGGCGGCGGTGGGGCTGGTGCCGGGGGGCCGGGCGTCGGTCGAAGCCGAGGAGCGTGACCTGGCGGCGTAGGCGGGGCTGGGGCCGGGGGTGGGGACGCTTACCGGCGCTGGCAGGGTGCCTCCCCCAGCCTTCGGCCGGGGGGACCCCCAGCGCCCACCCGTGCCGCCCTGCGGCACGCCTGCCCGCAGCTCGGTAAACCCCGTAAGGGGCGCGGGGAACTGCGCGAGCAACCCCCACGCGCCCGCGGATACGCGATCCGCCGAGCCACCCCTCCCTCCCTACAACCCCTGCGCGTAAGAGAAGAACCTCTCCGGGTCGTACTGCTTCTTCACCTTGGTCAGCTTTGTCACGGCGTCGCCGTAGTACGCCTTCTTCCAGTCCGTCAGCGTCGGGTCCGTGTAGTTCTGGTAGGCCGCGCCGGAGGCGTACGGCTTCATCGCGGTGTGCGCCGCGTTCAGCCAGGACTGGCCCGTGCTGCCGGAGGACCCGGCGCCGAAGGACACGATGTACTGCGCCAGCATCCGCGACCGCCGGTGCACGAACGCCGTCGCCGTCGGCGAGACCCGGTTCACCGCCCCGCCCAGCGCCGTGAACGCGATGCTGCCCGCGCCGCCCCGGACGGCGGCGATCTGGTTCAGGGCCGTCTGGACGCCGGCCGCGGAGAGCGAGCGGTCGAAGAAGTCGGAGCGGGCCGTGTACGTCTCGCGGCCGAGCCTGCCCTGCGGGGAGCGGCCGGGGGTGGAGCCGGGCAGGTGGCACTGGGGCTCGGTGGAGAAGGAGGAGCAGCCGGCGTAGATCTCCATCGCCTCCTCGTAGCCGTGGCGGCGCAGCGAGACGGAGGAGGCGTTGGCGCCGGCCGCGTGGGCGAGGGTGTCGACCGCGTTCTGGAGCTCGCCGTACGTGCCCATCGAGAAGCAGGCGACCGAGACGCGCGGGCCGCTGCCCGAGTTCTCCAGGTGCAGGGACGACCAGATCTCGTCCGGCTGGGACGGGCCCCACTCCTGCCAGGCCTTGAAGACCTGCGCGGCCTTCGCCCACGGCCAGGTCAGGTACGCCGTCACGCCCTGCGGGGTCGGGTGGGTGCGGAACTGCAGCTCCGTGACGACGCCGAAGTTGCCGTTGCCGGCGCCGCGCAGCGCCCAGAAGAGGTCCTTGTTCGTCGTCGCGTTGGCGGTCACCTGCGTGCCGTCCGCCGTGATCAGCGTCGCCTGGGTGAGGCTGTCGCAGGTCAGGCCGTATGCGCGGGACGCGACCCCGTGGCCGCCGCCGAGGACCAGGCCGGAGACGCCGACGGTGGGGCAGGAACCCGCGGGGATGGTCACGCCCTTGGCCGCCAGGCCCCGGTAGACGTCGATCAGCTTGGAGCCGGCGCCGACGACCGCGGTACCGCCGCTGACGCGGATGCGGTTCAGTTTGGAGACGTCCAGTACGAGGCGGCCGTTTCCGGAGGAGTAGCCGGCGTAGGAGTGGCCGCCGTTGCGGATCGAGACCTTCAGCGCGTGCGCCCGGGCGTACGACAGCGTCGTGCGGATGTCGTCGGCGTGGGCCACGTAGGCGACCGCGGCGGGCTTCAGGCCGTCGAAGCGGGTGTTGTAGAGCTGGTGGGCCGTCGTCCAGGAGGCCTCGCCGGGGCGGACCAGGGTGCCGTCCAAGGCGTGCGCGAGGGCCGTCCAGTTGGCCGCGGCGGCTGCGCTGGTGGTCTTCAGCGCCGTACGAGAGGATGTGGTCGCGAGTGGCGTACCGGTCGTGTGGGACGCGGTAGTGCCGCCGGAGCTGCACCCCGTCAGTGCGGTCGCCGCGAGGGCGGCCGCCCCGCCAGATATGAAGGTACGCCGTTCCATGCCCGTGCCTTTCGCGTCGGCTTTCGTGGGACGAGACGGCGTCCGTCCCACACGGGTTCCCGTGCGCGCTGTAACGAACGCTGTGACGTCGTAACGACTGCGATGGCGAACGGCGAAGAAATGTTCGTGTAACCCGCCCGTTGGAACCGGCATGTGCCCTCACCGTAAGCGTTCCGTGACCTAACCGGGTCGACGGCAGGGGTTCACCCTCCGTTCACCTATGGCCATCGGCCGCTTCACCTGTTCTGCCTAATTTCGGCCGTACCGGGTGCGGTGAGCGGTCGTTAATGCGCAGTGCAGGAGGCCCTCGCCCACCACTTACTTCGCACGCCGCCGAAGGTGGCGACTCTGGAAGGAACTCCCGAAAGTGAAGCTTCAGCGCAAGAACCGGCTGCGCGCCCTGTCTCTCGGTGCTGTCGCCGTCTCCGGCGCCCTGGCCCTCACGGCGTGCGGCTCGGACGACAACGGTGGCAGCAGCGGTTCGAGCACGTCTTCGGCCTCCGCCAACGCCAGCTCCATCAAGTGTGATGACGCCAAGGGCCAGCTGCTTGCCGACGGCTCCTCCGCGCAGAAGAACGCGATCGACGCCTGGGTGAAGAACTTCTCGCAGGCCTGTGGCGTGCAGATCAACTACAAGGGCTCCGGCTCCGGCGCCGGTGTGACCGCCTTCACGCAGGGCCAGGTCGCCTTCGCCGGTTCCGACTCCGCGCTCAAGCCGGAAGAGGTCACCGCCTCCAAGAAGGTCTGCTCCGGCGGCCAGGGCATCGACCTCCCGATGGTCGGCGGCCCGATCGCCCTCGGCTACAACGTCCCGGGTGTCGACAGCCTGGTCCTGGACGCGCCGACGATCGCCAAGATCTTCGACAGCAAGATCACCAAGTGGAACGACGCGGCGATCAAGAAGCTGAACCCCGACGCGAAGCTCCCCGACCTCAAGATCCAGGCGTTCCACCGCTCGGACGAGTCGGGCACGACGGACAACTTCACCAAGTACCTGATCGCCGCCACCCCGTCCAACTGGAAGTACTCCGGTGGTAAGGCCTGGCAGGCCAAGGGCGGCCAGTCCGCTCCGCAGTCCGCGGGTGTCGCCCAGCAGGTCAAGCAGACCTCCGGCGCCATCGGCTACTTCGAGCTCTCCTACGTCTCGGACGGCATCAAGGCCGTCTCGATCGACACGGGTGCCAGCGCGCCGGTCGCTCCGTCCACCGAGTCCGCCACCGCCGACATCGCGGCCGCCAAGGTCGTCGGCACCGGCAAGGACCTGTCGCTGCAGCTCGACTACAACACCAAGGCCGAGGGCGCGTACCCGATGACCCTGGTGACCTACGAGATCGTCTGCGACAAGGGCAACAAGGCCGACACCCTCACGGCGACCAAGGCGTTCCTGCGCTACATCGCCTCCGAGGACGGCCAGAAGATCCTCTCCACGATCGACTACGCCCCCGTCCCCGACGACATCATCGCGAAGGTCCGCACCACCATCGAGGGCCTGAGCTAAAGATCCGAGAGTGCGGCCGAGTTCCTCAGGGAACCCGGCCGCACCGTCCGGTGCACCGCCGCCCGGAGCCGTACGCCCTTACGTGCGGGGCATACGGCTCCTCCGAGCCGCCCCCAGGCGGCTCCGCAGACCGGAGAACCCGATGGACATAACGACGCAGACAACAGACGCATCTCCCCCTACGCCCCCACGGCCCTCCGCGGCCGGGCAGAAGCGCGACGCCCGCGGTGCCACCCGGGCCGGTGACCGGATCTTCCTCGGTCTCTCCCGCGGCTCCGGCATCCTGCTCCTGGTGATCATGGCCGCGATCGCGGTCTTCCTCGCCTACCGGGCCGCCCTCGCGATCAACCGCGACCACGGCAACTTCCTCACCACCTTCGAGTGGAACACCAACCTCATCCCGCCGACCTTCGGCATCGCGGTCCTCGCCTTCGGCACGATCGTCTCCTCGATCATCGCCATGGCCCTCGCGGTTCCGATCGCCGTCGCGATCGCGCTGTTCATCACGCACTACGCGCCGCGCCGCCTGGCCGGCCCCGTCGCGTTCGTGATCGACCTGCTCGCCGCCGTGCCGTCCATCGTGTACGGCCTGTGGGGCGCGCTGATCCTCGTACCGCACATGACCGGCCTGTTCAGCTGGCTGAACGACTACTTCGGCTGGACCGGGATCTTCTCCTGGGACGGCGGTGCCCCGCGCACGATCCTGACCGTGTCGATCCTGCTCGCGATCATGATCCTGCCGATCATCACCAACGTGAGCCGCGAGGTCTTCCGTCAGGTCCCGCAGATGCACGAAGAGGCCGCCCTGGCCCTCGGCGCCACCCGCTGGGAGGTCGTCCGCATGTCGGTGCTGCCCTTCGGGCGCTCCGGCGTGATCTCCGCCTCGATGCTCGGCCTCGGCCGCGCGCTCGGCGAGACGATGGCCGTCGCCACCGTGCTCTCCCCGGACTTCGACATCCACGCCAGCCTGCTCAACCCGGGCGGCGGCACCTTCGCCCAGAACATCGCCAGCAAGTTCGGCGAGGCGACCGAGGACGGCCGTGACGCGCTCATCGCCTCCGGTCTGGTCCTCTTCGTCATCACCCTGGTGGTCAACGGCGCGGCCCGCATCATCATCCAGCGCCGCGCAGAGTACTCGGGGGCCAACGCATGAGCACCGCAGCAGTCAGCACCCTGCGCGGTGCCACCCTCCCCAAGTGGTCCTCCTACGCCATCGTCGCCGGGGCCGTCGTCCTCGGCGTGGTCATCGGCCTGGTCGGCGGACTGGACAGCAAGGTCCAGTGGGGCCTGATCGCCGGTGTCCTCTACGTCCTCGGCACCTATGTCATCGCCGCCCGCGTCGAGGGTCGCCGGCAGGCCAAGGACCGGGTCGCGACCTCCCTGGTCTGGGTCGCCTTCGTCATCGCCGTGGTCCCGCTGGTCTCCCTGATCTGGGTGACCGTCTCGCGCGGTGTGAAGGTCCTGGACCCCTACTTCCTCAGCCACTCCATGGGCGTGGTCGCCAACGCCGACGCCGGCGGTGGTGCCTACGCGGCCATCATCGGCTCCCTGGAGCAGGTCGGTCTCGCCACTCTCATCGGTGCGCCGATCGGCATCCTCACCGCGGTCTACCTCGTCGAGTACGGACGCGGTCGCCTCGCGAAGGCCGTCACCTTCTTCGTGGACGTGATGACCGGTATCCCGTCGATCGTCGCGGGTCTGTTCATCCTCAGCATCATGCTGATCTTCGACATGCAGCCCTTCGGCTTCGCCGGATCGCTGGCCCTGGCCATCCTGATGATGCCGGTGGTCGTGCGCTCCACCGAGGAGATGCTCAAGCTCGTCCCGAACGAGCTGCGCGAGGCGTCCCTGGCGCTCGGCGTGCCCAAGTGGCGCACCATCCTGAAGGTGGTCCTGCCGACCTCCATCGGCGGTATCACGACCGGTGTCATGCTGGCCATCGCCCGTATCGCGGGCGAGACCGCGCCGGTGCTGCTGCTGGTGTTCGGCAACCCGTTCATCAACAACAACCCCTTCGAGGGTGCGCAGTCGTCGCTGCCGCTGTTCATCTACCAGCAGTACGCGGACAGCGCCGGCGCCAACGCGGCCTACGACCGTGCCTGGGCGGCCTCGCTCACGCTGATCGCCTTCGTGATGATCCTGAACCTGGTGGCCCGCGGCATCGCCCGCTGGAAGGCCCCCAAGACCGGTCGCTGACCGGCCGACAGCGACCGACTCCCTGGAAGTGAAGAAGTAATGTCCAAGCGAATCGACGTAAGCGGGCTCTCCGCTTTCTACGGCTCCCACAAGGCCATCGAAGACATCTCGATGAACATCGAGCCGCGCACCGTCACGGCGTTCATCGGCCCCTCCGGCTGCGGCAAGTCGACGTTCCTGCGCACGCTCAACCGCATGCACGAGGTCACCCCCGGCGGCCGCGTCGAGGGCAAGGTCCTCCTCGACGACGAGAACCTGTACGGCGCCAACATCGACCCGGTGGCGGTGCGCCGCGAGGTCGGCATGGTGTTCCAGCGCCCCAACCCCTTCCCCACGATGTCGATCTTCGACAACGTGGCCGCGGGTCTGAAGCTGAACGGCAACTTCAAGAAGAGCGAGCTCGGCGACGTCGTCGAGAAGTCGCTCAAGGGCGCGAACCTCTGGAACGAGGTCAAGGACCGCCTGAACAAGCCGGGCTCCGGCCTCTCCGGTGGTCAGCAGCAGCGTCTGTGCATCGCCCGCGCGATCGCGGTCGAGCCCAAGGTGCTGCTCATGGACGAGCCCTGCTCGGCCCTGGACCCGATCTCGACCCTCGCCATCGAGGACCTGATCGGTGAGCTGAAGGAGCGCTTCACGATCGTCATCGTGACGCACAACATGCAGCAGGCGGCGCGGGTCTCCGACCGTACGGCGTTCTTCAACCTGGCCGCCGTCGGGCAGCCCGGCAAGCTGATCGAGATCGACGACACGGAGCGCATCTTCTCCAACCCGTCGGTCCAGGCCACGGAGGACTACATCTCCGGCCGCTTCGGCTGAGCCGTACCTGACCCCTCGCGGTGCTGCATGGCGGTGCCACCGCGAGGACGCAAAAGGGCCCGCCCCTGGCTCCCGGGGGCGGGCCCGTCTGCGTTGCAGCGCCCTGGCTTTTGAGGCGCAGTACCCTGTTTTTTGGGGGCGCGGGGAACTGCGCGACAAGCCACGGCGCACCCGCAGTCGACACTGAACGGAGTGGCGGTCCAAGAGTGCCGCGATCCGTCGTCGGTCGGCTGCGCCATCGTCGTGGCTGGCCGCGCAGTTCCCCGCGCCCCTTACGGGGCGGTTCGACCTCGCTTCTCTACGAACCGAGTCGGGTGGGTGGGTGGGCCGAGGGGCTACAGGAACGCCAGGTCCACCACGCCGAAGGCCGCGGCGGCGACCAGTGCTGCCGCCGGCATCGTGATGAACCAGCCCAGGACGATGTTCTTGGCCACGCCCCAGCGGACCGCGTTCACGCGCTTCGTCGCGCCGACGCCCATGATGGCCGAGGTGATGACGTGGGTGGTGGAGATGGGCGCCTTGAAGAGGAACGCCGTGGTGAACATGATCGACGCCCCCGTCGCCTCGGCGGCGAAGCCCTGCGGCGGGTCCAGCTCGATGATCTTCCGGCCCAGCGTGCGCATGATGCGCCAGCCGCCGGCGTAGGTGCCGAGGGAGAGCATGACGGCACAGACGATCTTGACCCAGACCGGGATCCCGTCGCCGTACGTCGCGTGGCCGGAAATCACCAGCGCCATGACGACGACGCCCATCGTCTTCTGGGCGTCCTGGAGGCCGTGTCCGAGGGCCATGCCGGCCGCGGAGACGGTCTGGGCGATACGGAAGCCGCGCTTCGCCTTGTGCGGGTTGGCGCGGCGGAAGATCCACATGATGGCCGTCATGACCAGGTAGCCGAGGACCAGGCCGACCATCGGCGACAGGAACATCGGGATGATGACCTTGTCGACGACGCCGTTCCAGAGGACCTCCGTGCCGCCGGCCAGGGCCGCGCCCACCAGGCCGCCGAACAGCGCGTGGGAGGAGGAGGACGGCAGACCGAAGTACCAGGTGACGAGGTTCCAGACGATCGCGCCGACCAGCGCCGCGAAGAGGATGCCCATGCCCTTGGAGCCCTCGGGCGTCGCGATCAGGCCCTCGCTGACGGTCTTGGCGACCCCGGTGCCGAAGAACGCGCCGGCCAGGTTCATCACCGCGGCCATGGCGAGCGCCGCCCGCGGGGTCAGCGCCCGGGTCGAGACCGACGTGGCGATCGCGTTCGCCGAGTCGTGGAAACCGTTCGTGTACGTGAAGAAGAGCGCGACCAGGATGGTCACGACGAGCGCGAAGGTGTCCATCGACGGCTCAGGACTCCTTGACGGCGATGGTCTCCACCGTGTTCGCCACGTGCTCGAACGCGTCCGCCGCCTCTTCCAGGACGTCCACGATCTGCTTGAGCTTCAGCACCTCGATCGCGTCGTACTTGCCGTTGAAGAGGTGGGCGAGAAGCCTGCGGTGGATCTGGTCCGCCTGGTTCTCCAGGCGGTTCACCTCGATCCAGTACTCGGTCAGGTTCTCCAGCGTGCGCAGGTGCGGCATCGCCTCGGCCGTCAGGTCGGCGGCCCGCGCCAGCACCTCGATCTGCTGCTCGACGCCCTTGGGCAGTTCCTCGATGTTGTAGAGGACGACCAGGTCGACGGCCTCCTCCATGAAGTCCATGATGTCGTCGAGGGAGGACGCGAGGGTGTAGATGTCCTCGCGGTCGAAAGGCGTGATGAACGAGGAGTTCAGCTGGTGGAAGATCGCGTGCGTGGCGTCGTCACCTGCGTGTTCCGCTGCCCGCATACGCTCTGCGATCTCGGCCCGGGCAGACGCGTCCGCCCCGAGCAGTTCCATCAGGAGTTTCGAGCCCGTGACGATGTTGTCCGCGGAGGCGGCGAACATGTCGTAGAAGCTCGTCTCCCTGGGGGTCAGACGAAAGCGCACTTGGGGTCCTCGGTATGCATGGGTTTCGGTCAGGCTGATGCTAAGCGCATCATCCGGCCACGGCTAATGGGCCGCCCTCCAGTTTCGCCCATCGGGCTTGGTGATCAGCACGGGGGCGTCCCGAGGGCCCTATACCCAGCAAAGTTCGTTACCATATACCCACCAGGGGTATATGTCTCGACAGTGCGGAGGACGCGATGACGACCACCGAGGCCGGCGCCACCAAGCCCTCCGGAAGCGGAGCGCCGGCGACCACGCACGGCTACCACAAGCAGAAGGACGAACACCTCAAACGGCTGCGCCGGATCGAGGGCCAGATCCGGGGTCTGCAGCGGATGGTCGACGAGGACACCTACTGCATCGACATACTCACCCAGGTCTCCGCCTCCACCAAGGCGCTCCAGTCGTTCGCCCTTCAACTCCTCGAGGAGCACCTGCGGCACTGCGTCGCCGATGCGGCCGTCAAGGGCGGGTCGGAGATCGACGCGAAGGTCGAGGAGGCCACTCAGGCCATCGCCCGCCTGCTGCGCACCTGAGGGGGAGAAGGGGAGCGGGGGAGCCGGCCGGTGCTGGCCGGAATCAGCAGGCCTCGCGCTCCTCGGCCACGCGCAGCACCTCGTCGATGCTCTCCAGGCTGAGCCGGTCCTCGGCGGCCGACGCCGCGATGATCAGTTCTCCGCACAGCTCGATCTCGGCGAGGGCCACGTGGTCCTGAACTGCCGTACCGCCGACCGGAGCCACGTGCATCACCTCTTCTCTGCCGTCACCGACTCTCTAGAGTAGGCAGCGGTCTACACAACGCGCATGGCACGGACGGGCTAGTTCACAGGTTGTACAGAGCCGTTCCCTGACTAGTGCGTCGGCTGGTTCTCGGCGATCCGGCCCGCGTAGATGTCCTCGGAACGTGGCAGCTTCACGTCTACCGGCGTGCCGAAACCGTACAGCAGGGTCGTCGAGGCGACCGCGACGGTGCCCTTGCCGCCGTCGTTGACGAAGCTGAACCGCTGCCGCAGTTTCCGGATCCGGCCCTGGTCGTCCAGGTACACGTCGAACGGGACCTCGGCGGTGGCGAACCCTTTCGCCGCGGCCGCCAGGGAGGGCCTGTTGCCGGCCGACGCCGAGCGGGCGGCGGCCGCGAGGTCGGCGGTGCCCCGGTAGTGCCGGACCTCGGTCCCGGCGAGCTCGGTCTCGCCCAGGTACGTCGCCGTCCGGGTGCCGCGCAGCAGCTCGGCCGCCGCGAACGGGTCGGTCGCGCCGCCGGTGACCAGGTTGCCGTCGGAGAGCGTCGCGGTCTCCACGCGGACCCACTTGTCGGCGGGCACCCCCGCGCCCCGGTTCTTCATGAACAGCGCGCCCGGGGCGAGGAGTTCGGTGATCGGGCGGTGCTCGGAGGTGCCGGCGGGGTCCTGCGGGAGGACGACCGTGAGCCTGCCGAACTGCTTGTCGTAGTCGTAGACGCCCTTGCCGCGGATGGTGACCCGGGTGCCGCCGGTGGCCATCTCCATCGAGGTCGTCGCCCGGGAGGTGCGGGTGGTGCGCAGGGTGTCCGCCGTGCGCTTCAGGAGGGAGACCGGGTTGTCGCCGGGAGTGCCGCCGACGCCCTCGGCCGTGGCGCCGCCGCAGGCGGTGGCGCAGGCGCCGAGGCCGACCACGAGCCCTACGGTGACGGCCGTCTTTCCAGCGCGCCAGTGCTGCCGCCGATCCATCGCCTGCCTACCCCCAGCCGGTACGTCCGTCACGGGCCCCCTGTCGTTCCGCTTAACGAGGGGTGGGAGGGGCCGTCACGCATACCAGTGCTTTACCGAGCATGGGTAACGTTGTCGGTGTGGCGCAGGAGGACGGTTCCGGGCGGGCCCTGCAGCGGGCGGAACACGATGCGGGCACGGTTGAACAGGGGCGGTTCTGTTTCGCCAGGTGCACGTGTGGGTGGCGGGGGCCGGCCCGGCGGGCGAGAAGCCTGGCACGCACGGATGCGGAGGGGCATGTGACCGGGGGGTAAGTCCGGGCGTTCGGTGGCTGAGGGCCGGTGGGGGCTTGTCGCGGCCACGCGGCGGAGCCGCATATCGACTACAACTCCGCGCCCCTCACGGCCGTCTCAGCCGACGCCCCATCAAAGCCGCACCTCTGTAAGGCTGTGCGCCCCCCTGGCGTGGGCGCTCCCTCTGATGGGTGTTGTGCAGCGAGTCCAGCAGTTCGTCCACCAACTCGGCGTCCCGTGGCTGAGTAAGGAGCCATCGAGCTCTGCCGGGCGGAGCCCAAGGATCCTGCCCACGTCATGGTTCGGGGCGGAGTGCGCCGCCCGTCCGCCTAGTAACGCACCTATTTGGGGCGGTCGTTGGCATGGTGGCGGACGGTGGAGGGCTCGCAGGGCGGGCCGTGCAATCTGTCTCCTCCCTCCACCTCGCGCAAGGCGCCGGCGGCCGCGACCTCGCCGCGCTTGAGCTGCCCTTCGGGTGGGAGCATTCTTCATAGCATCGGTAATCACAGTGCACTACGATGCATCGCGTGATCGACACCAGGAACCCGGCACGTCCGTCTAAGACGTTCTCCCGCTCCTATGTGGCGCCTGAGCTGCAAGCCCACTTGGAGAAGGGAGGCACGGTCGAGGAGTGGCTAGGCGGGAGAACGCCTATCGCTTCGATGGCGCGCATCTCCGCAGACCGGTTGGAAGGCGACGCGATCGGGGTTGGCCGCCAGCACAAGAACAATGCGCGGAACGCAGCCCTGCACAACTGCGCCGTCGTCGTGTGTTACGAGGACAACAACCTCACAGCAGCGAAGCGTGAGGTCATCCGGCCTGCCTTCCTCCAGATGCTCAAGGACATCACTCATGGCTACGAGGAAGAGACAGACATCCCGCTCAAGGGCTGTGTTGCGGTGGAGCGAGAGCGAGTCTGGCGGCTGCCCCGCGACTTCATCGCCCTGCAAGACGCACTGTTCATGAACGGCACGGGGACCTTCATCGAAGACAGGACGCCCCTGAACCTCGTCGATGACGACGGAACGATCATCGCTGGCCTGGTGACTTCCGGAGCTGGTGAGGCTGAGGTGTCCAAGATCCGTAAGAGAACCACGCGCAGTGCCAAGGACCGCGCCGAGGAAGGAGCCGTTCCCGGCGGTCCCCGCCGCTTCGGTTGGCTTGGTGCAGAGAAGCGCGCAGGCCGCCTGAGCAACGAGATGAAGAATCCCGCTGAGTGGCCCTATCTGATCCAGATGGTCAAGAAGCGGGCTGACGGCCGCTCTTGGCGCCACATCACGGGTTGGATCAACCAGCAGAAGGACAGCGACGGAAACCCCATCCTCACCGCACGGGGCGGTAAGTGGTCCGAGCAAGGTGTGAAGGGTTCTGTCACCAATCCGGCATGGTGGGGCGGCCGGATCCTGGATGGGGGAATCATCAGGAATCTTGATTCGGACGAACCCACACTGGGGAAGTGGGAGCATGCCCACCCCGAGGTTGACCAGGTGGGCTATGAGACCTGGAAACAGATCATGGCCGGGGTGAACGCGAATCGTCTGCACCGTGGTATGAAAAATCCTGATACCGGCGAAGCGGCAAGAGGTGAAAACACTCGCGTCGGAAAGTATCTCTTCTCAGGAATTTTGCGGTGCGGCCGGATCAACGAACTAGGGGAGGTGTGTTACTCCAAACTCAATGGCAACAAGGCTACCGGGAAGAACGCCAAATACGGCGACTACTACCGGTGCGGCGACGCTAGCTGCAAAGGTGTGGGGCGCCGGGTGGCGATGGTCGACAAGTTCCTTGAAGATCTGGTCTTGTCCTATCTGGACGAGAACTTTTCGGGAATCAAACCTCAAACCGCCCGGTGGAGGGGGGAAGGGAAGCTCGGCGGGTTGATCTCTCAGCGCATGAAAATCAAGGACTCTGTCGCAAACGGAGAGGTCGACTGGGGCGATGTGCGCGACGTGCTGACGCGCCTCAACAGGAATATCCTTGCGCTCCAGGACGAGCAACAGGAGCACCTCCGAACGGAGTCTAAGAGGAATCTTCTACGTGGCTGGAGTCGAACGAAGTGGAAGGAGATGGAGTTGGATGAGAAAAAGGAGGTTATTTTCCAGGTTCTCATCTCGGTTGTAGTTCTTCCGGTGCCGAAGGAGCGGAGCGACAAGGCCCCGTTCGATCCCGATCTATTGCAGGCCTCTTGGCGCAAGGACAAGACGGTCAAGGCTCAGGAGTAAGGCCAAGAATCGCCGTCTAAGCCCGACGTTGCATAGGGCCCGGTGGGGAACCTCTCGGTGGGGTTTTGTGTAGCCAGTCCCGCTCGGTCAGCCGGTTCTACAGCACTGATCGAGAGCAATCAACACACATCCTGGGTTATGGCCGGCTCGTCGGCGGAACGGGCGACCTACCTCAAGACCTTCGGAGTACTCCTTGGGCGGAGTTGTCTCGGCCATGCCTTTCTTCTGGTGCGGCACCAGCAGCACCGCCCGGCTCGCGACCTGTCCAGCAGCCGGTCCGGACGTCTCGTCCACCTCCGCCTGCGGGTTCAGCCGGATGAGTACCCGCTGCGCGCAGGCGAGTTCCTCCCGATCAGCCCGGACCGCCTTCAGCTCCTTGGCCGGCTGTTCTGGCTGCCCTTGATGACTGGGGTGGCTGATCCCCCTGCCCCGCCACTTCGTCCGGACTGCTGACCAGGCTCTGCGGACCATCGCTTGGCTCGGGCGCGCGCTCCAGTTGTGCAGCTGCCCAGTCGGGCCGATGAGTGGCTGCCGTCGTGGAGCGCGGGTCCTCGCCGACCGGTCCCGGGTTGACACCTGTCGGAGATAGTGCCGCCCTCCACTACTCGGTGATACCGTATAGTAGTACTCGGCACTACATAGTACTGACAGGGTTGAGGAGCACCGGCGATGGACGACCTGACGGAGATGTTGAAGGGCACGCTCGAAGGGTGTGTGCTCGAAATCATCGGCAGCGAGGAAACCTACGGGTACGCCATCACCCGCCAGCTCAACGAGCTCGGCTTCGCCGACGTCATCGAGGGGACGGTGTACACCATCCTGCTGCGGCTGGAGAGGAACGGGCTCGTCCAGGTGACGAAACGACCATCCGGGGTCGGTCCGCCGCGCAAGTTCTACGCGCTCAACGACGCCGGACGCGAGGAACTCGCGAAGTTCTGGGCGAAATGGCAGTACATCTCATCACGCATCGACAGGCTCAAGGAGGGTGGGGGATGAACTTCTGGGAGAAGGTCACAGGCAGCGATCTCACCAGGGAATGGAAGGCGTTCGAAGGCCGGGCCGAGGCCCTGCCGGACGACTACCGGGCGGCGTGGGGACAGATCGTGGCCCACCTCTTCCCCTATGGGGACTTCACCGGCCGCAACCTGATGCCGATCCTCGACGCCGCCCTGGGGCTGCTCGAAGTAGCAGCGGCGGACGGGCAAAGCGTCCACGAGGTGCTCGGTGAGGACATCCAAGGCTTCTGCGCCGCGCTCGCCGGTGGAGCAGGGGCTCGAACCTATCGCGACCGGTGGCGCGAGCAGTTGAACAGGAACGTCGCAAGGAAACTGAGCCGGCTGGGAGGCTGACGTGACCATCCAAGACATCATCGAGGGCAAGAAACAGTGGCGGGCGCACGTGGCCAGGGTCAAGACTCTCCCGCCGGACTACCAGATCGTCTACAGGGAGATGCAGAAGTACCTGTTCAAGGTCGGACCGATCAGCCTGTCCGACGGGCCCCTGCTTTCCGGGATCGTCGACTTCTTCGAGGAGGGCGTCGCCGCAGGCAAGGGTGTCCTGGAACTCATCGGCACCGACGTGGCCGCGTTCTGCGACGACCTGGTCAAGGACTCCCCCACCTACGCGGATGCCTACCAGGCATCCATCAGCGCGGAACCCGACTCGGACGAGAAGTGACGCCCGCCGCCCCACCGGCCCCAGGCGGGTAACGGAGCAGGTTCGTGCGTTCTCCACGGCAGATCGGATGGGCTCGCTGTCCGCGGCGCGGGGCCGCGGAACGGTTGCCGCCGTGACGTTGAGGCGGGTGTCCAGGTCGACGTTCACGTCACCGTAGTGCCGGACGTGGGACCAGAACGGCGGGGTCAGGCCGCGCCGATCGGCGGGGCGAGGAGGTCCGCCCACTCCGGTTCGCTGAGGAGTCCTGGAGCATCAGGGTGTTCACTAGCCTGGGGTGGACTTGCCAGTTACTCGCCACGGACGGCTCGGATCATCTCGCTGACACCCGTTTCTGAAGGGGGTCCTGTGGCATCCATCAAGGACATCGTCTTCGACAGCCCTCATCCGGCGTCGGCCGCCCGATTCTGGGCTCAGGCCCTGGACGACTACGAAATCGCGCCGTATGACCAGGAGGAGCTGACCCGGCTGCGCTCCTTGGGGATCAACGATCCGGAGGACGACCCCACTGTCCTGCTCGTTGGCATGGACGGCAGGCTGCCCCGCATCTTCTTTCAGCTGGTGCCGGAGGACAAGTGGGGCAAGAACCGGGTCCATCTCGACCTGAGCGCCACCGATGCAGCCGCGGAGGTCAAGCGGCTATGCGCACTCGGGGCGAGGGTCCACGCCGACCGCGAGACTGGATCACGATACAGGACCCCGATGGCAACGAGTTCAGCGTTGTGCGCTCGTGAGCCGGGGCCAGCCTTCGGCCTCATCGAAGGCTCGCCGCCCTCGCGACATGATCGACTTCAGCTGATCCACAGGAGTTGACCGTTACTCGTTGACAGTCGGCGGTCCGTCCCAACGCCATTCCTGCTGATTACCATCACAGCCCCTTTCCGTCCTCGTGTGTGACGATGGACATCAAGGCGACTGAGATCAGGTCTCGGTCGCTCTCGCGTGTGATTCGTTCACCGGCTTCGTCTGGCGTGAGCCACACGAGATCACTGACTTCTTCGCTGGGTTCGAAGGCGCCGCCGGTTGCCTCAGCTGCCCAGTAGCGGACTTCCTTGAATCGGTGCTGGTGGTCGACGTAAAGGGCTGTCGGAAGTGCAGCCCCTAGACGGCATGTGTGACCTGTTTCTTCGAGCACCTCACGACGGGCCGCCTCTTCATGCGTCTCGCCCCGCTTGAGCTTGCCTTTGGGCCAGGACCAGTCATCCCATTTAGGCCTGTAGACCAACGCCAGTTCCAGCTGATGCGTAGACGACAGGCGCCATAGTACGCAGCCCGCCGCCTGGACCACAGACTCACGTCTCATGATTTCCCTGTTGCCGTGTGGCGCCGAAATAATCACTTACGAGGCAGATCTCCAGGTCGCCGTCGACCGGCGAGCGGCGCCACAGGACGCAGCCCGCCGCCAGCACCGGGGTGTCGCTCACACGGCCTCCACCCGCTGCTTCTGCCACGCCTGCTGGAACGCGAACCGGGCCGCCTCCACCTCGTGCCGCTGGTCGGCGTGGAGGACACCGAGGGCGTAGGCCGTCGCGGGGGCGATGCGCGGGGTGCGGGCCGCCGACGCGGCCGCGGCCGCCGCTTCCGAGGCGTCACGGTGGCGGTTCAGGGCCTGGCCGGCCGCGAACAGCCGTACGTCCACGGGCGCGCCCTCGCCGCACAGCACCTCGCGGGCGTAGCGGTGCAGGCGCAGCAGGAGGCGGACCTGGTGCCAGGGGCCGTCCTGGGGGTGCGGGGCGGGGTCCGGGGACAGGCCGTGGACCAGGGCCTCCGCGTTGTAGGGGTGGCCCGCGGTGACCAGCGGGAGTGCGGCGATGGCGTCGGTGAGGCGCTCCTCGGCCGCCGCCGCCGGCGGGCGCAGGTCGGCGGTGGGCGCCGCGGCCGTCAGCGGGACCTCGCTGGCCAGTACCGCGACCTTGTCGGCGACCGCGTGGAAGCGGGAGGAGCCGAGCGCCTGGAGGGCGGTGGAGTGGGCCCGGGTGCGGGCGAGGGTGAGCTGGCGGTCCAGCAGCGCGCCCGCCTTGGCCGCGCCGACGGTGAGGTTGCCGCGGTCCTGCGGAGTCTCCGAAGTGGCCTGACTGGGCAGGGTCGTCGAGCCGGAGAGGCGGTGCAGCGCCAGCAACAGGCGCTCCAGCCGGGCCTCGTAGGCGTGCTCAAGGCCCAACGTGCCCGACAGCCAGGCCAGTTCGGGGCGGATTTCCTCGGACCAGTCCGCGTCGAGCAGCGGGCGGAAGGTGTGCAGGCTGCCGCTGATGCGCCGGGCCGAGCGGCGCAGGGCGCGGGCCGCGTCGACGGACTCCTCCGTCGCGCTCACCGTCCCGGTCTCCCGGTGCAGGCGCAGCGCGCGGAGGAACTCCGTGGCCTGGGCGCGCAGGTAGCCCGCGAGGGCCTCCCCGGTAACGACCCGGGCCGTGGGGTCCGTCGGTTCAAGGTGTTGCTGTGCCACGCCGGCGCCTCCGGGCGTCTATGAGCATCTCCTGGATGTTGCGCAGGGGCTGGCCGTCCGCGTCGGTCGCGTGCCGGTTCCATTCGCCGTCCGGGCCCAGGTGCCAGGAGGAGGTGGAGTCGGACATGCCGTTTTCGAGGAGCCGGTTGAGTGCGGCTCTGTGGGCCGGGTCGGTGACCCGGACCAGCGCTTCTATCCGGCGGTCGAGATTGCGGTGCATCATGTCGGCGCTGCCGATCCACACCTCGGGCTCGCCGCCGTTGCCGAAGGCGAAGAGCCGGGAGTGCTCCAGGAAGCGGCCGAGGATCGAGCGGACCCTGACGTTCTCCGAGAGGCCCGTGACGCCGGGGCGGATCGCGCAGATGCCGCGCACCCAGATGTCGACGGGTACCCCGGCCATGGACGCGCGGTAGAGGGCGTCGATGATCGCTTCGTCGACCATCGAGTTGGCCTTGATGCGGACGAACGCGGGCCGGCCTGCCCGGTGGTGCTGAATTTCCTTCTCGATGCGCGCGATCAGTCCGTCGCGCAGCGACTTGGGGGCCACCAGCAGGCGGCGGTAGGTCTCCCGGCGGGAGTAGCCGGAGAGCCGGTTGAACAGGTCGGACAGGTCCGCGCCGACCTGCGGGTCGGCGGTGAGCAGGCCGAGGTCCTCGTACAGGCGCGCGGTCTTCGGGTGGTAGTTGCCGGTGCCGACGTGGCTGTAGCGGCGGAGCGTCTCGCCCTCCTGGCGGACCACCAGGGACAGCTTGCAGTGCGTCTTCAGGCCGACCAGTCCGTAGACGACGTGGCAGCCGGCCTCTTCCAGCTTGCGCGCCCACTTGATGTTGGCGTGCTCGTCGAAGCGGGCCTTGATCTCGACCAGGACGAGGACCTGCTTGCCGGCCTCGGCGGCGTCGATGAGCGCGTTGACGATCGGGGAGTCGCCGGAGGTCCGGTACAGGGTCTGCTTGATGGCGAGGACGTCGGGGTCCTCGGCGGCCTGCTCGACGAAGGCCTGCACGGAGGTGGAGAAGCTGTCGTACGGGTGGTGCAGCAGCACGTCCCGCTCGCGCAGGGCCGCGAAGATGTCGGGCGCGGACGCCGACTCGACCTCGGCGAGGTCGCGGTGGGTGCCCGCGATGAACTTGCGGTACTTCAGCTCCGGCCGGTCGATACCGGAGATGCGGAAGAGGCCGGTCAGGTCCAGTGGGCCGGGCAGCGGGTAGACCTCCGCCTCGGAGATCTTCAGCTCGCGCACCAGCAGGTCGAGGACCTCGCGGTCGATGGACTCCTCGACCTCCAGGCGCACCGGCGGCCCGAAGCGGCGTCGCATGAGCTCCTTCTCCAGGGCCTGGAGCAGGTTCTCGGCGTCGTCCTCCTCGACCTCCAGGTCCTCGTTCCGGGTGAGCCGGAAGGCGTGGTGCTCCACGACCTCCATGCCCGGGAACAGCTCCTCCAGGTGGGCGGCGATGACGTCCTCGATGGGGACGTACCGGCCCGGGGAGCTCTCCAGGAAGCGGGACAGCGACTGCGGCACCTTCACGCGGGCGAAGTGCTTGTGTCCGCTGACCGGGTTGCGGACGACCACGGCCAGGTTCATGGACAGGCCGGAGATGTACGGGAAGGGGTGCGCCGGGTCGACCGCCAGCGGGGTCAGGACCGGGAAGATCTGGTGCCGGAAGAGCGTGAAGAGCCGCGCCTGCTCCTTCTCGGTCAGCTCGGCCCAGCGGACCAGGTGGATGCCCTCCTCCGCGAGCGCGGGGGCGACGTCCTCGTGGTAGCAGGCCGCGTGCCGGGCCATCAGCTCGCGGGAGCGGGCCCAGATCATCTCCAGCACCTCGCGCGGCTGCAGCCCGGAGGCGGAGCGCGTGGCCACACCGGTGGCGATACGGCGCTTCAGGCCTGCCACCCGGACCATGAAGAACTCGTCCAGGTTGCTCGCGAAGATCGCCAGGAAGTTCGCCCGCTCCAACAGCGGGGTCTCCGGGTCCTCGGCGAGCTCCAGCACCCGCTCGTTGAACGCGAGCCAGCTGCGCTCCCGGTCCAGGAAGCGTCCCTGCGGCAGCAGGGTACCGTCGACCTGCGACTCCTCGTACGTGTCGAGGTCGGCGTCGATGTCGGGTTCCAGGTCGGAGACCACGGCGGCCACGGTGTGCGGGCGGTGCGCGGCTATGGAGCCCACGGAGGGCTGGGCGTGGTGGACCTCGGCTGCCTGGGCGTTCTGCTGACTCATGACCCCATTCTTCCGCGCCCGGGCCGTGACAGGCGCGTCGGAACGCGCGGGTGGGAGCTGGACGACCCCGTTTCCCGCGAACCCCTCAAGAGGTGGCGACGGCTCTGGCACGGCGGGCTTCATTGGCTGAGCGTCGCAAGTCCGTCTGAACCAATGGTTACGAAGACATGGCGTATGGGATAGCGGAGGGAGGCTCGCGGACGTCTGTGATCAGGCCCAGGAGGCCTTGGGGATCACGAAAGTGACGATCCCGTACGACCTTCTCACCGGCCCCGTGCGCCCTTCCCCCGTCCGGGGTACACACGGGACCGACGGTCTCTCAGCGGGTCCGGCGGCGCAAGATGCAGAACGCGCCGACGGTGGCCGCGGCGGCCAGTGCGAGCACCATCGCGGTGACGAGGAGATGCACCGTCCAGAAGCCGTGCAGCGGGCCGCGCGGCTGCTGCCATGCCTCGCGCAGGTACAGCCTGGTCACGAGCGTCACGGCGGCGGCCGCGCCGAGTGCCGGGAGGGTACGTTGCAGCGCGATCCCGGCGAGGGCGCCGACGGCGAGGCCGAGCAGGAGCAGGGCCGGCAGCAGCGGGCCGCGCGGGATGAAGACGCGGTCGTAGGTCCAGTTGCTGACCAGCCAGTCCTTGTCGGAGCTCCACACCAGGTCGAAGACCAGCGCCAGCAGCCCACCGCCGGCGGCCAGCGGCAGGGCGGCCGCGACGAGCTTGCCGGCCAGCCAGCGGGCCGGGGAGAGGGACTGGGTCCAGGCGAGCTTGGCGGTGCCGGACTCCAGCTCGCGCCCGACCAGCGCGGCGCCCGCCCAGGCGGCGACGGCGACACAGGCGTAGGTGAGGGCCTCGCCGAGGAAGTTGAAGACGTTGTTGGCGTCGGTGAACGCGGAGTATCCGCAGTCGGCCGCGTACTTCTCGCTGTCGAAGTGGAGGCCGGGGCAGGTCCGCTCGGTCGGCACCTTCGAGAGGTGCAGCCAGAGCAGCCAGCCCACCATGACCAGCAGGAACCCGGCCCAGACGAGCAGCGCGGGGCGGTGCAGCCGACGCAGCGAGCGGTGGGCGGCCGCGGGGGCGGCCGGGGCGGCGGGCAGGGCGGTCATCAGGCGGTCGTCTTTCCGGTCAGGCGGCGCAGCGCCAGGAAGCAGCCGAGGGTGAGCAGGGCCGTCACGCCGAGGAGCACGGCGGTGGTGGTCAGCTGGAGCGGCCAGGAGTGCGAGGCGGGGTGGTAGTCGCCGTACTGGACATCGTCGGCGAGCTTGCCCGACCGCCAGGTCCAGGAGCTGTTGGGGAGGGCGAAGTAGGCCTCTCCGCTGCTGGTCCTCGTCGGCCACAGGCGGGGCATGAGCAGCTGGGCGGCGGTCCAGACCGCGCCGGTCAGGAGCAGGCCGAGGCCGAGGGCGGGCAGGGTGCGGCGGGACAGCAGTCCGGTCAGCGCGCCCGCGGCCAGGCCGCACAGGGCCAGGGCGACGAGGGTGGGGCCGTTGGTGTGGAAGGTCGGGATGTCGTACCACTGCTTGGCGGTGTCGATACGGCCGTTGCCCGCGGCCCAGGCCAGGTGGTGCAGCCAGACCAGCAGGGCGGTCCCGGCGGCGACGGCCGCGGCCGGTACCGCGAGCCGGACGGTCAACCAGCGCACCGGGGTGCTGGACTGCGTCCAGCTGAGCCGGGCGGTGCCGGACTCCAGCTCCCTGCCGAACGCGCCGCCTGCCCAGGCGGCCACCAGGAAGGGGACCGCGGCCAGGGCCAGGGTGACGTAGTTGTACCAGTCCTTGTAGCGCAGGATCGCGTTCTGGTTGTACTTGCACCGCTCCCAGTCCGTGCAGGCGTCGTACTGGCGCCAGGCGTCGGCCGCGGCGTCGGTCAGCGGGCCGTGCAAGAGGAGGAGCAGGGCGGTGAGGGCCAGGACCAGGCCCGTCCAGACGCAGAGCGCGGGGCGGTGCAGGCGCAGCAGCCAGCGGGTGAGGTGGGCGCGTGGGGCGGCCGGCGCGGGTGCGGTCAGGGCGGTCATACGGCGGCCTCCAGCGGGGTCAGGGCCGGGGCCTCGGGGTTGCGGAGGTGGGCGAGGACCAGCTCCTCCAGGGAGGGGGAGCCGGTGCGCCAGTCGGCGGGCAGCGGGCCGGCGGGGCGGACCAGGGCGCTGAGCTGCCGGCCGGTGGTCCGGGAGTCCACGACGGTGTGCGGCGCGAGGTCGGTGCCGGCTTCGGCGGCGACCCGGGCGTGCGCGGCCAGCAGGTCGTCGATCTCGCCGGCCAGCCGGACCCGGCCGCCGCCGATCAGCAGCAGGTGGTCGCAGGAGTCCTCCAGCTCGGCGACCACGTGCGAGGACATCGCGATGGTGGTGCCGTGCTGGGCGGCCTGCACCATCAGCACGCCCATCAGCTCGTGCCGGGCGAGCGGGTCGAGGTCGGCCATCGGCTCGTCCAGGAGCAGCAGTTCGGGCCGCTTGCCGAGGGCGAGGGCGAGCGCGACCCGGGTGCGCTGCCCGCCGGAGAGGGCGCGGATGCGGGAGTCCGGGTCCAGGTCGCCGCCGGCCACGACGCCTTCGGCTGCGGCCGCGTCCCAGCGCCCGGGGTTGAGGTCGGCGCCCATCCGGAGCGTCTCGGCGACCGTGAGCTGCGGGTACAGCGGCTTGTCCTGGGCGACGTAGCCGATCCGGGTGCGGGCCTCGGCCGGGGTGCTGCCGAGGACGGTCAGCTCGCCCTCGGTGGCGCCCAGCAGACCGGCGGCGAGGGCGAGGAGCGTGGACTTGCCCGCCCCGTTGGGGCCGACGACGGCGCAGACCCGCCCGGCGGGGAGCCGGAAGGTGCAGTCGCGCAGCGCCCAGCTCCCGCGCCGGCCGAACCGCTTGCCGAGCGCGGACGCCGCTATCGCGGTGTCGGTCATGAACTCTCTCCTTGAGGATGCTTCGCGAGGTGCTTCTCGGAGTGCGTCTCGAAGTGCTTTTCGAGTACGGCGGTGAAGAGTGCGGCCACGTCGTCGCGGTCCAGGCCGGCCGCCCGGGCCCGGGCGGCCCAGTCGTCCAGCTCCCCGTGCAGGGGGGACTCGGCGGCCGGGGCGGTGCCGAGCGAGCGCTTCACGAACGTGCCGAGGCCGCGCCGGGCCTCCACCAGGCCCTCGCGCTCCAGCTCCCGGTACGCCTTCAGGACCGTGTTGGGGTTGATGGCGGTGGCCTCGACCACCTCGCGGGCGGTGGGCAGCTTGTCTCCCGGCCGGAGGTGACCCAGGCGCAGGGCCTGTTTGGTCTGCTGGACGATCTGGACGTAGGTGGCGACGCCGGAGCGCCGGTCGATGCGGTACTCGACCACCCGTACAACCACCCTTTCACTAATTGAGTAGTGAAAGGGTGGTGCAAGATTGTTCGGAAAGTCAAGGCCGGATCCGTGAACCGGTCGGCGGGGCTCGTGCGATGAGGAGACGTGAGCGGAACGAGAAGCGACGGGGAGCTGCTGCGGGCGATCGCGGCGGATGCGGACCGGCGCGCCTTCGAGGAGCTGTACCGGCGGTACGCGCCGTGGCTGACCGCGCGGCTGCGCGGCCGGTGCGCGGATCCGTCGGTCGTGGACGACGTCGTGCAGGAGACGTTCCTCGCGGTGTGGCGGGGGACCGCCCACTACCACGCGGACGCCGACAACGCCGACGCGGCCGGGTGGCTGTGGCGGATCGGGTCGCGGCGGCTGGTCGACGTGTTGCGCGGCGACGGGGCCCGCGGCCGGCTGCGGCAGGCGCTGGCCCGGCTGCGGCACCGGGACGAGGCCTCGGCGGAGGAACGCGTGCTCGCGGGGGTGGAGCACGGGGACCTCGCCGGGGCCCTGGTCCGGCTGTCGCCCGAACTACGGGCGGTGCTCCAGGCGACGGTGATCGACGGACTGACCACCCGTGAGGCGGCGGTCCTGCTCGGCATCCCGCCGGGGACGGTCAAGACCCGCGCGATGCGGGCGCGCAAGCAGCTGCGGGAGGAGTTGGCATGACCTGGCATGTTGCCGAAGAGGATCTGCGGGCGTACGCGCGCGGCGAGCTGGCGCCGCCGTTGCTGTGGTCGGCCGACACCCACGTCGGCTCCTGCGCCGACTGCCGTGCGGTGCTCGCGTCGGTGTCGGACCCGGTCGCGCTGGACGCGGGCTGGGAACGGCTCGACGCCGAACTGGACGCCCCACGGCCCGGGTTGGGCGAACGGCTGCTGACCCGGGTCGGGGTCGCCGAGCCCACCGCACGGCTGCTCACCGCGACCCCGGTGCTGCGCCGCTCCTGGCTGGCGTCGGTCGCGTTCGTGCTGGCGGCGACGGTCCTCGTGGTCCACGCGGTGGACGCCCCGGCCCTGTTCCTGGCCCTCGCCCCGCTGCTCCCGCTCGCCGCGGTGGCCCTGTCGTACGGGCCGGTCCTCGACCCGACGTACGAGATCGCCGCGGTCGCCCCGACGCACGGCTTCCGGCTGCTGATGATCCGCACGGTGGCCGCGCTGACCGCCTCGCTCGGCCTCAACTGCCTGGCCGCGCTGGCCCTTCCCGGCTACGGACTGCTCGCCTTCGGCTGGCTGCTGCCCGCCCTCGCGCTCACCGCGGCGGGCCTCGCCCTCTCCGTCCGGCTGGGCCCGCTGCTCGGGCCCGGACTGGTCGGCGGGGCGTGGACGGCCCTGATGGCGGTGGCGGCGATGCACCCGGCGCACACGCCGGCCGCCTTCACCACGGCCGGCCAGTCCGTGGCCGCCGCCCTCGCCGCGCTGGCGACGGTCCTGCTGCACCAGGTGCGGGACCGCTTCGACGCCAAGCCCTACTAAGCCCTGACAAGGCGTACTGACCGCCCGACCGCCCGATCACCTGACCGACTGATCGCTGGAGTCCTACGTTGAACACCACTGTCTCCGCCGCCGGCCTCACCCTGCGCTACGGCGGCACCCCGGCGCTCGACGGCGTCACCCTGTCGCTGACGGACGGCGTCACGGGCCTGCTCGGGCCCAACGGCGCCGGAAAGACCACCCTGTTGAAGGTCCTGGCCACCGCCGTACCGCCGGACGCCGGCGCCTTCACGGTGCACGGCGCGGACCCGGCCACCCCGGCCGGCCGGCTCGCGGTCCGCCGCACGCTCGGCTACCTCCCGCAGACCCCCGCCTTCCACCCGGACTTCACGGCCTTCGAGTTCGTCGACTACGTCGCCATCCTCAAGGAGCTCACCGACCGCGGCGGCCGCCATCGCGAGGTGCGGCGCGTCCTCGACCAGGTCGGCCTGGCCGACGTGCGCGGCAGGCGGATCAAGCGGCTGTCCGGCGGGATGCGGCAGCGGGTCGCGCTGGCCGCCGCGCTCGTCGGCGACCCCCGGTTCCTGGTCCTGGACGAGCCGACGGTCGGACTCGACCCCGAACAGCGCATGCGGTTCCGGGAGCTGATCGCGGAGGCGGGCGAGGACCGCACGGTCCTGCTCTCCACCCACCAGACCGAGGACGTGGCGATGCTCTGCAAGCGGGTGATCGTGCTCGCCGAGGGCCGGGTCCGCTTCGACGGCATGCCGGCCGGGCTGACGGCCCGCGCGGCCGGACGCGTCTGGAGCAGCACGGAACGCGCCCCGGGCGCCCGGGCGAGCTGGCGCACCGGCACCGGCGCCTTCCGCAACGTCGGCGACCCGCCCACCGGCGCCGACCTGCTCGAACCGACCCTGGAGGACGGCTACCTGCTGGTCCTGGAAGCGGCGGGGACCGAGGTGGCGGCGGCATGACGACGACGCTCGTGACGAAACCGGCGGCCGCCGGGCGCGCCGGCCACGACCGCGACACCGCGTCCGCGTCCGTCTTCGCCCTGGCCGTGTTCGAGGCCCGCCAGCTGCTCCTCCAGATCCCGCTGCTCGTCTTCGGCCTGCTGTATCTCGGCTACGTCGGGTACGGCCTGTTCGGCCGGGACGAGGGCATGGACGCGTATCCGGTCCTGCACGACGTGGACCGCGCCACCCAGGGCGGACCGGAACTGCTCGCCGTCGCCCTGCTGGTGTGCGTGCACCGGGCGGCGCTGCTCAACCGGCGGCGGGGGCTGGAGGAGCAGTTCGGGGTGCTGGCGATGCCACCCGCACGCCGTACGCTCGCCCACGCCCTGTCCGCCGTGCCTTTCGCCGTCGGCGTGGCCGTGGTGGTCGACGTCCAGTTCGCCTGGGCGGCGCTGCGGCCGGGCGCGGTCGGCCACGGCTCGGTGTTCGAACTGGCGGTGGCCCCGCTGACCGTCCTGCTGGCCGGCGCGCTCGGCGTGCTGCTGGCCCGGGTCCTGCCCCACCCGGCGGCCCCGCTGTTCTTCCTGCTCGCGATCGGGCTCGTCACCAGCCTGCTGCCCGCCGGCTCGGGCCGGCACGGCGTGGACTGGCTGTGGCCGGTGGTGCTGGAGAACGGCGGCACCCCGGTCCCCGGCGAACTGCTGGGCCGCCCGGCGGGCTGGCACGCGCTGTACCTGACGGGGCTCACGGTGCTGCTGGTGTGCGTGGCGATGTGGGTGGCCGGCGGCAGGGCGCGGCTCCTGAAGGCGGCGGCCGCCGTGGCCCTGGCGGCGGCGGTGGCCGGCGCGGCCGGTCAGACGCCGGGGGACTCCGCCGGTCTGCAGGCCGCGCGGAAGGCGGAGGCGGACCACCCGGCGAAGTTCCAGACGTGCGTCGAGCGGGGCGGCTCCCGGTACTGCGCCTACCCGGACTGGAAGGGCTGGACGGTCGACTGGGCCGGGGCGGTGCACCGGGTCCAGTCGGAGGCGGGCGGCGACGCGGCCACGACCCGGCTCACCGTCCGCCAGCGCATCCAGGAGATCACCGACCTCACCACGGACGCCACCCTGCCGACGAGCTCCACCCCCGGCACGGTCACCGTCGGCACCCAGTGGGGCGGCAACCGGGTCCCCGAGTTCGCGGTCGGGGTCGCCCGGGTCCTGGTCGCGGGCAACGAGCGGGCCTCCGTCGAGATGTGCGACGCCCGCGCCGTCACCACGATGTGGCTGGCCCTGGCTTCCGATGCCACCCCCGAGGACACCTTCCGCCACCTCCGCATCGACGACAGCCTCAGCGGCTCGGCCGCGGTCCTCACCCCGGACGGCGGCAGCATGTCCGTCTCGGCCCAGCAGACCGAGGTCGTACGGGAGCTGTTCCGGGAGCCGCACGACACGGTGGCGGCCCGGGTGAAGGCCCACTGGCAGGAGCTGGTCTCCCCGCACACGACGACGGCCGAGGCGGCCCGCCTGCTCGGCGTGCGGGTGCCGAAGGGCCCGGACGACTGCCTGACCGGCTGACGCGGGCAGGGACAGTCCCTGCCGCTGAGGCCCCCTCAGGTCTCCGTCCGGTACATCAGGTCCGTCTCGTGGGTCGTGAAGCCCAGGCGTTCGTACACCGCCACCGCCGCCGTGTTGTCGGCGTCGACGTAGAGCATCGCCGTCGGCAGGCCGCGGTCGGCCAGATACCGCAGGCCGATGGTCGTGAGGGACTTGCCGAGGCCGCCGCCCTGGGCGGCGGGAGAGACGCCGAGGACGTAGACCTCGCCCAGGCCCTCCGCGTCGTGGACCTTCGTCCAGTGGAAGCCGAGGAGTTCGCCGCCGCGTTCGGCGAGGAAGAAACCGGCCGGGTCGAACCAGGGCTGGGCCATGCGGTCGTCCAGGTCGCGCTGGGTGAGCGAGCCCTGTTCCGGGTGGTGGGCGAAGGCCGCGGCGTTGACGGCGAGCCAGGCCGCGTCGTCCCGGCCGGGCACGAAGGTGCGGACGGTGACGCCCTCGGGCAGCTTCGGGTCCGGCAGGTCCAGGTCCGTCAACGGGCGGCGCATCTGGCGCAGTTCGCGGAACAGGGTGAGGCCGAGGACCTGGGCGAGGTGGCGGGCCGCCGAGTGGCCGCCGTGCGCCCACACCCGCAGCCGCTTGCCGGACGCGGCCAGCAGGGCGGCGCCCAGCGCGCGGCCGTGACCGTGGCCCCGGTGGGCCGGGTGGACGACCAGTTCCGCGGCCGGCGCCTCCACCGGGTCGGTGTCCTCCAGCTGGGCGTAGCCCACGAGTTCGCCGCCGACGGACAGGAGCAGATGGGAGACGCCCTCCCGGGCGCCGCCGGCGAGCTGGAGGCGGCCCTGCTCGGACACCGGCTGCTGGCCGTCGGCCCGCGCGGCCTCCGCCAGCAGTTCCCGTACGGCCTCGGCCTGATCCGGGGCGAGCGCGGAGAAGGTGTCGATGGAGCGGGAGTACATGGGCGGCCGTGCGGTGTCGTCGCTGGTCATGCGTACGAGGGTACGGGGCCTGATCGGCAAAGTGGGGACACCGGGAAAAGGTGGGGAAAGGTAAAGGGCAGGGCAATCGGCAACCAAGATGTAACCATGAACACCCTGTTGTGCTACGCGCGTTGACCCTAGGCTGCGCCGGACCGGGCCACTTCTCAGCAGACCCACAGGGGGCGCCATGCAAGCGAAGTCCAGACCGTCCAGACGCCGTACGTACGCGCTGCTCGCGTCGGCCGCGGGGCTCGCCACCGTCGCGGCCCTGGCGAGCGCGCTGCCCGCCGACGCGCACTCCGGCAAGGGGCACGGGCACCAGCACCCCAGCCGCTACCAGGACGTCCAGCTGCTCTCCTTCAACGACCTGCACGGCAACCTGGAGCCGCCGTCCGGTTCCTCGGGCCGGGTCACCGAGGCCCAGGCCGACGGGACGACGAAGACCATCGACGCCGGCGGTGTCGAGTACCTCGCCACCCACCTGCGCGAGGCCCGCAAGGGACACCCGTACTCCGTCACCGCCGCCGGCGGCGACATGGTCGGCGCCTCCCCGCTCATCTCCGGCCTCTTCCACGACGAGCCGACCATCGAGGCGCTCAACAAGCTCGACCTGGACGTGACGACGGTCGGCAACCACGAGTTCGACGAGGGCGCGAAGGAGCTGGCCCGCCTCCAGAACGGCGGCTGCCACCCCACCGACGGCTGCTACACGAACAAGAAGTTCAAGGGCGCCGACTTCCCCTACCTGGCGGCCAACGTCCTCGACGAGAAGACGGACAAGCCGATCCTCAAGCCCTACTGGGTCTGGCAGAAGAAGGACGTCAAGATCGGCTTCATCGGCGTCACCCTGGAGGGCACGCCCGGCATCGTCTCCGCCGACGGCGTCAAGGGCCTGGCCTTCAAGGACGAGGTCGAGACCATCGACAAGTACGCCAAGGTGCTCCAGCGCCAGGGCGTCCAGTCGATCGTGGCGCTGGTCCACGAGGGCGGCTTCCCGGCCTCCTCCAGCTACAACTACGACTGCGACTCCGCGGGCGCCGGCAGCGGCATCTCCGGCCCGATCGTCGACATCGCGAAGAACGTGACCCCGGCCGTGGACGCGCTGGTCACCGGCCACACCCACACGGCGTACGTGTGCACGGTCGACGACCCGGCCGGCAACCCCCGCATGGTCACCTCCGCCGCCTCCTTCGGCCGCCTCTACACCGACACCACGCTGACCTACGACCGCCGTACCGGCGACATCGCGCGTACGGCCGTGCAGTCCGCGAACCACGTGGTCACCCGGGACGTCGCCAAGGCGCCCGACCTGACCGAGCTGATCAGCAAGTGGAACACCCTCGCCGCCCCGATCGGCAACCGCGCCATCGGCTACATCTCCGCCGACGTGAACAACACCGGCACCGAGTCCCCGATGGGCGACCTGATCGCCGACGCCCAGTTCGCGTACGGCAGGGAGCTGGACCCGGGGACCGACCTCGCGCTGATGAACCCGGGCGGGGTGCGGGCCGGGCTGACGTACGCGGCGAAGGGGAGTGAGGGCGACGGCGTCGTGACGTACGCCGAGGGCTTCACCGTGCAGCCGTTCGCCAACACGGTGAACCTCCAGGACTTCACCGGCGCGCAGCTGATCCAGGTGCTCAAGGAGCAGGTGAGCGGGACGAACGCGGCCGCGCCGAAGGTCCTGCAGCCGTCCGCCAACCTCACCTACACCCTGGACCTGACGAAGACCGGCGCGGACCGTGTCGTCACCGACTCCATCCGCCTCGACGGCGCGGTCGTCGACCCGGCCGCCACCTACCGCGTCGCCACCAACTCCTTCCTCGCGGGCGGCGGCGACGGCTTCACCACCCTCGGCCAGGGCACGAACGACCTCGTCGGCACCGACGACCTGTCGGCCCTCGCCCAGTACCTGACGGCCCACTCCTCGGCCACGAGCCCGCTCGCGCCGCCGGCCGCCAACAGGATCGCGATCGTGCAGTAGCCGCCTGCTCCTGCGGCAGCACGCCCCAGGGCCCGGTACGCACCCCCGTGCGTACCGGGCCCTTTCTGCTGCACCTGCTGGATCCGCTGGATAAAACCTATGTGAGGCAGCGAACGGTTCCCGGTTGCTCCTGAAAATTCATCTCACCCGCAATTCATCGAGGTCTAAGTGAAAATGGCTTTCTCCGGCTCTCGGATCACGTAATGTTTTCCATGTCGAAAGCGAACGGCGCGGACGACAGAACGAAGGAGAAGGACATGAGCTTCCACAAGATCGTCCCGGTGAAGAAGGCCGAGAAGCCCGCCCCGAAGCCGGCTCCGAAGAAGAAGGACTGCAAGAAGTCCCAGCCCAAGCGCCCCGTGGGCAACCGCTAACTCGCCAGCCCTGAGGAGGGAATTTTCATGAGCTTCCACAAGATCGTCCCCGTCAAGAAGCACCGCAAGCCCGCTCCGGCCCCGAAGAAGCCCGCGCCGAAGAAGCCCGAGCCGAAGCGCCGCCCGGTCGGCGACGAGCGCTGACAAAGAATTTACAGACGTAATTCAAATCAATTCACAGGTTGTTGCAGCGGGGCAGTAGAGAAACTGTTGCAGAACCACGACAGAAGTCACCGCAGAAGTCTTCGCAGAGAGGTAGCACACCATGAGCTTCCACAAGATCGTCCCCGTCAGGAAGCACCGCAAGCCGGCCCCGGCCCCGAAGAAGCCCGCGCCGAAGAAGCCGGAGCCGAAGCGCCCCGTCGGCGACCAGCACTGACACACCCCGTGAGGCGGGGTCACCGGTTACGCGTGGTCGCACCGGTGGCCCCGCCTCGGCCATGTCCGTCCCCCTGATCCCCCCCCGACTACCCCTGAAGGGAGTTGCCGACCATGAGAGAAGCCCGTACGGCCTTCCGCCGCTTCTGGCCGCTGACCCGCGGCGACCGCAAGTGGCTGTGGATGATCATCGCGTGTGTCGTGGTGTCCGCCCTCGCCGAGACCGCCGCGATCCTGCTCTTCGCCGACCTCACCGACAACGCCCTGCAGGCCGGTTCGCTCTCCGCCTTCTGGGGCCCGGCCGGCGCCTGGCTGCTGGTCGCCGCGGTGGGCGCGTTCGTCGGCTACCTCGGCAACTCGCTGGCCACCTGGACCGCCGAGAGATTCGTGCTGCGCCTGCGCGCCAAGGTCTTCCGGCACGTCCAGGACCTGCCCCCGCACTTCTTCCAGCAGCACCGCCAGGGCGACCTGGTGGAACGCCTCACCGGTGACGTCGAGGCCATCGAGCAGATGGTCGTCTCCGGGGTCGTCGGCACCGTCGCCGCCGCCTTCTCCGCCGTCTTCTACGCGGCCGCCGCCTTCTGGCTGCGCTGGGACCTGGCGCTGGCCACCTTCGTCCTCGCGCCCCTGTTCCTGTTCGCCGCCCGCCGCTTCTCCGGCCGCATCAGGACGGCCTCCCAGGACGAGCGGGTCGCCGACGGCGCGATCACCTCCGTGGTCGAGGAGTCCCTCGGCAACGTCGTCCTCACCCAGGCGTACAACCGCCGCCGGGACGAGGAGCAGCGCCTCGACGTCGAGGCGCGCGCGTGGATGCGGGCGAGCGTGCGCGGGGCCCGGCTCAGCGAGATGTACGCGCAGTTCGTCGAGGTCGTCGAGACCCTCTGCGTGCTCGCCGTGATCGGCCTGGGCGTCTGGGAGATCTCCGCCGACCGCATGACCCTCGGCCAGCTCCTCGCCTTCGCGGCCTTCCTCGGCTACCTCTACCCGCCGATCCGCAACCTCGGCCAGCTCGGCCTCACCCTCACCGCGGCCACCGCGGGCGCCGAGCGCATCGGCGAGATCCTGGACGCCGAGCCCGCCGTCACCGACCCCGCCGAGCCCGTCGGCCCCTGGCCCGTCCGCGGCTGGGTCAGCTTCCACAACGTCTCCTTCCGCTACCCGGAGTCGCCGCGCGCCTCCCTCCGGGACGTCGACTTCGCGGCCGGACCCGGCGAACTGGTCCTGGTCACCGGCAAGAGCGGCGCCGGCAAGTCCACCCTCTCCAAGCTCCTCACCCGCTTCTACGACCCCTCGGCCGGCGTGATCTGCCTGGACGGCGTCCCGCTCGGCGACCTCCCCCTGGAGTTCCTCCGCGAGAACGTCGCCCTGCTCCCGCAGCAGACGCTGATCCTCAACGGCACGGTCCGCGAGAACATCGAGTGCGGCCGCCCCGGCGCGAGTGACGAGGAGATCGAGCGGGCGGCCAGGGACGCCGCCGCCCACGACTTCATCGCCGCGCTCCCCGAGGGCTACGACACCCACATCGCCCCCGGCACGGCGGCTCTCTCCGGGGGCCAGCTCCAGCGGATCGCCATCGCCCGCGCGATGCTCCGCGCCGCCCCGGTCCTCGTCCTCGACGAGCCGACGGCGGGCCTGGACGCGATCGCCGCCCGCCAGGTGGTGGCCCCGCTGCGCAGGCTCATGGCCGGCCGCACGACCATCATGATCACGCACGACCTCACCCTGGCCCCCGACGCCGACCGCATCCTGGTCGTCGACCACGGCCGGCTGGTGGAGGCGGGCACCCACGCCGAACTCCTGGCCCGCGACGGCGCCTACGCCGCCCTGGCCCACCCGCTCCCGGAGGCGATCGCGGCGGAGTCGGCGGTACCGGCCCCCGACGAGACGATGATCCTCAGGTGGTAGCACCGTTCCTGAGCGTGTAGCCCATCCCGCGCACGGTGTGGATGAGCCGCGGTTCGCCGCGGCTCTCCAGTTTCCGCCGCAGGTACATGACGTAGACGTCCAGCGTGTTGGAGGCGGGCGCGAACTCGAAGCCCCACACGTCCCGCAGGATCCGCTCCCGGCTGAGCACCCGCCCCGGATACCGCAGCAGGAACTCCAGCAGCGCGTACTCGGTCTTGGTCAGGTCGAGGGCCCGGTCCCCGCGGTGCACGGTCCGGGTCCGCAGGTCCATCGCCACGTCGTCGTAACCCAGGAGCCGGTCTCCGGGTGGGGCCGTCTGCGCCTCCCGGCGCGGACTGCGCCGCAGCAACGCCCGCACCCGGGCGAGGAGTTCCTCGGCGGCGAACGGCTTGGCCAGATACCCGTCGGCGCCGTTGTCGAGGGCGACGATCCGGTCCCCCACGGCATTCCGCCCGGTGATCATGAGAATCGGCACGGTGGACCCGGAGGCCCGGATCCGCCGCGTGGCCGCCAGACCGTCGAGGCCCGGCATCTCCACGTCCATCAGCACCAGGTCCGGCTCGCTCTCCGGAGTCCCGACCAGATCGAGGGCCACTCTGCCGTCCCCGGCGAGGACCGTCTCGTACCCCTCGAACCTGAGCAGCCGCCCGATCCCGTCCCGCACGGCCGCGTCGTCGTCGGCCAGCAAAATCTTCCTCGCCATCTGACTCGCCATCCGACAAAAGTGTGACGAGGTGCTGTGACGGGCCTGGGCGAGGGATGTGGATGGGCTACGGCCGTCCGAACCGGCCGGTCACCAGAAGAACACGACCGCGAAGATCAGCAGCAACACACCCAGGACCGCCTGCTGGATCCGGGCCTTGCGCCGCGCCGTCCGCCGCACGATCCGCTCCTCGACGTCGTGGCGCTGCTCCCAGCGCGGGCCGCGGTACTGCGCGGCGTCCAGCCGGAGGACGGCGACCTCGGTGGTCACGTCGTCCAGCTGCCAGTCGGTGAGCTGGGGGAGCGGGTAGCGGCGGCCCTCGAAGTCGTACAGGTAGGTCATCCACGTCGGGTACATCGACCCGGCCTTCTCGCTCCGCACGCGCTCGACCCGGATGTCGTAGACCTCCTGCCACGTCCACGTGCGTGCAGGGCCCACTGCGCGGTGACGCCGGCGGCCGAGACCCGGGTGTGCGCCCGGAAGCAGTCCAGCGGGACCTTGACCAGGGGCCCCGCGAGGCCCAGGCCGAAGATCAGCCAGCCGAAGCGGCGCGCCCCGCCGTCATCGGTGTAGATGTTCAGGAACAGCACCGCGTACGCCGCGATCGCCGCCCCGAAAAACGCCCCCGGGAGCCGCCGCCGTCTCCGGTACAGCCGCTCCATGCCTGTCGCCTCCCCCATCGAGGCCCCCCTCCCCGGACGTGACACACCGATCAGGTGCACGACAGGGATGAGGGTAGGACCGCTTGCTGTGAGTTCAGTTGGGCCCCTGCACCACTCCGTCGCGCGGCGGCCGCACGCTCCAGTACCACTGGAGTACGGCGGCGAACACGGCGCCCGAGACCAGCGGTACGCACACGAAGAGCGCGAGCGGATGGTCCGGACGCTCCGTCAGGACCAGCCAGAAGTCGACCGGGATCATGACGATGAAGGCCACGAGCCCGCCGTACACCCCCCACACCCCTGCCCTGCGCCGCATGGCCCCCTGCCGGATCCGTTCCTCGACGTCCGGACGGCGCTCCCAGGTGAGGCTGCGGTACGGGGCGGCGGCCAGGCAGAGTTCCGCGACCTCGGCGTAGGGGTCGTCCAGCTGCCAGTCGTTGAGGTGCGGGAGCAGGAAGCGGCGGCCCTGGAAGTCGTACAGGTAGGTGATCCACTGCGGGGCCGTCCGACCGGAACCGCGGGGCGCCTGCTCGACCCGGATGTCGTACACCTCGGACCAGGTCCAGCTCCGCGCACGCACCGGACCCTGCGCGGTGATCCCCGCGGCCGTGACCCTGGTGTACGCCCGGAACCGCTCCAGTACGAGCCGCACGACGGCCAGGACCATCAGCGCCACGATGAACGGCGGCGCCCACCGGAACCCGCCCCCGTCGCGGCCGGTGGACGCCCGGCTGGTCTGGATGAGCGCGTTCAGCAGGATCACCCCCAGCAGGAGGATCTGCGTCAGGGGCGGTTTGCGCCGCCTCCGGTACTCCCGCTCGACTCCACCCTCGTCCACGTCGTCCCGTACCCCTCCCCCGGCGCACCGAACGGGTGCGCGACTGGAGGAGAGGATAAGACCGCTTGCTGAGGCGCCGGCGACCGGTCGGGTCCCGTCGAAAAAACGCAGATCGAGTTGAGCCGTGGCGGACCGTTCCGCCTTCGCTCGAACGGGTGAGCTGGAGTCGATTCCCCTGGTCACTCATGGCGCCGTACCTACCGTGATCGCGTTGCTTGTGCCGCAGGCAGGCCCAGCCCACACTTGATGAGGAGGTGTCCCCTTGACCGCTCTCGCACATGAGAGGCCCGAGACCATGTCCGAGGCTTCGGCTGACATCGTGAACGGACCCGACCTGGACGAGGTCCTGTGGCAGGCATGGAAGGCCATGGAACTCCCCGAGGGCTACCGCGCCGAGATCATCGAGGGAGCCATCGAGGTGTCGCCCACCGGTCGTCTGACCCACGCCCAGATCACGAATCGCCTGCGACGGGCGCTGGACAAGTTCCTGGACGGCGGCGAGCATGCATGCCACCAGGACACCAACGTCATCCACAAGCGCCAGGGGTGGATTCCAGACGCATTCGTCGCTCCCGAAGACCTGGAGCAGTATGCCGACGAGGAAGCACTGGGAGTGGAGGCCTCCGCCGTCCATCTCGTCGTCGAAGTAGTCTCCCCGGGCAAACGCAACCAGGACCGCGACCGCGTCCGCAAGCGCCGCGAGTACGCCCGCGCCGGAATCCCCGTGTGCGTGATCATCGACGACTACGACGGCCAGGGCGCCGTCACCCTCTTCACCGGGCCTCGCCCCGACAAGGCCGACTGGGAGGACATCCACCGTGTCCCCTACGGCACCGAGGTCACCGTCCCCGAAGGTCCCGCCAAGGGATTCGTGATCGGGGAGACGATCACGGGCCCCAAGCGGGGGTGAGTGCTCTCTTGCAGGGGGTCGGCTCGGCATGGGGCACCTCTCGCTCGCCGCACCCGGGATCTGGACGAGGACAATGGGCGACTGCCACGAACGGGTGAAGCCGATGAAAGACGGCTCGGCCGGTTTTATGGAGTGGCTATGGTGGAGCCATGACGGACACCACCACGATCCAGGTCTCCCGGCAGGCCCGAGACCACCTCGCGCAGATCGCCAAGGAAAGAGGGCTGACTCTGGGGCAGCTCGTGGACGAACTGGCGGCCCGGCAGCCCACGGCTGAACAGATCGCCGAGCGGCTCGCCGCCGATCGCCAGGTTGTGCGGGACGTGATCGGGCTCGACATCAGCGACGAGGAGTTCGACAAGGCCCCTGACGTGCTTGGCAACATCCGTCGGATTGCCGCCGAGAAGGCACGCGCGGCGAGGGGGGCCGAAGCGGCGTGATCATTCTCGACACCAGCGCGGCCCGTGCACTGGCGGACGGCCACAAGACGCTCAACCTTCTGGCCGCGAACATGGCGCGTACTCCTGGTGATCTCCTGCGGATCCCTGCGATCTGTCTCATGCAGGCGGAGTCGGAGGACGAGGGCGTCGCACGCCGAGTCCTCGCGTTCTCGTCCGTCGAGGTCGACGAGCTGAACACGGCCGCGGCGGCCACCGTCGGCACGATGATCCGGGACGGATACGGCGGAGCCGACACCTGTCATGCCCTGTATGCGGCACTGCCGCGTCCCGACTTCAACGGGATGTCCATCCTCCTGACCGACCGTGAAGACCGTTACCCGCCTGGAGTGGTGGCCATCGGCATCGACTCCCCGGGAATGCTCGGCTTCCACTGAGCCTCCGGCGGATTCTCCCGCACCCCCGACCTCGGCAACTCCGTGTGGCGCAAGTCGAGCTGCAGAGACGGGGGAGACAACGACTGCGTCGAGGTCGCCGACGGCCACCCCGGCATAGTCCCCGTCCGGGACAGCGAACTCCCGGCCGCCCGTCCCCTCGTCTTCTCGGCCGTGTCCTGGTCGGTGTTCCTGGACGGAGTCAAGGGGGGATGCCCGTCGGTGCACATTCGTTTGACATATGCCTGAAGACCTCATGTTCGAGGCGGCGCCGCCCGCACGCTGGATCCCGTGACCACGACACGAACGACCGATCCACGGAGTGCGAGGCGGCTATGGTCGTAGACCTGAAGCGTCGAAGGAGGGCATCGGTCATGACCGCTCACGCCACGGAGAACGACCAGGCCATCCCGTCGATGCCGGAGCGGACGCCGAAGGCGCTGCGCGCGGCCATCGCCGAGCATGCTCCCGTGCTGCTCCCGGACTTCGACAGGCACTGGAAAAGGGCGATCGCCTCAAGTGCCGACACCTTCAACCTCCCTCCTGTGCCGGCGTTCATGGCTTTCTGGTGGGGTGAGTACGCCCTCGCCCGCGATCCCGAGCTGGACGCACATGTGCACGATCTCGAGATCCGGGCCTCGGAGTCCACTGACGGCGCCGAAGCCAGGGCCCTTCTCGAAGAGGCCTCGAAGATCCGTCACCGAGTGCGGAAACTGGAGCCCGGCGAGTGACCGACGGGTTTATGGGGCCGCCTTGGCAGATGGACTTGAGGCTTGATGCCCTTGCCGCCTACGAGGCACTGCCCGGCCACGTTCGTGAGATCGTCCGCGCGGCGCGGGCTGAGTTGGTCACCGCGAAGGATCCCTATTTCCGAGGTATGGAGAGGGACGCCTGCCTCCCCAATGGAATGACGGTCACGCCGGTCCGATCCAGTGATCCGAAGGGCCCTCGTGTGCTCTTCTTCGACTACGAGAACGGCTGGCTCAAGTACACGTTCGTACCCCGCCTCGAAGACCCCCAGATCATCGTGGAAGAGCTTTTCTGGATGGGAGTCGAACCGCCTACGGAATCTCCGGCGGAGCCGTAGGCGCCCCCGGCAGTCGTACCGTTGCGACCGTGCCGCCGCCGCTCGCGCGGGCCAGGGTGACGTCGCCGCCGGCCTGCTGCACCGTGCGGGCCACGATCGACAGGCCCAGGCCCGAGCCCGGGAGGGCCCGTGCGCCGGGGGAGCGCCAGAAGCGGTCGAAGACGTGGGGGAGTTCGTCCTCGGGGATGCCGGGGCCGTGGTCGCGGACGGTGAGGACGCCGCGGTCCAGGGTGACGTCGATCTTGCCGCCCTCCGGGCTGAACTTCACCGCGTTGTCGAGGATGTTGACGATCGCCCGCTCCAGGGCGGAGGGCTCCGCCCGGACGAACCACGGCTGCACGTCCGCCGTGATCGTCAGCTCCGGGCCGCGCAGCCGGGCCCGGCGCAGGGCCGCCTCGACCGTGTCCTGAAGGGCCACCATCTGCACGCGCTCACCGCGCTGCCCCTCCGAGCGGGACAGCTCCTGGAGGTCGCCGATCAGCGAGGCCAACTCCGTCATCTGCGCCTTCACCGACGCGAGCAGCGCCTTGCGGTCCGCCGGGGGGATCGGGCGGCCCGTCTCCTCGCTGCGGGTGAGGAGTTCGATGTTCGTGCGGAGGGAGGTGAGGGGGGTGCGGAGCTCGTGTCCTGCGTCCGCGATGAGCTGCTGCTGCAGCTCCCGGGAGTTCGCCAGAGAGGTGGTCATGCTGTTGAAGGAGCGGGAGAGACGGGCGATCTCGTCGTCCGACTCCTCCTCCACCGGGATGCGGACGCTCAGATCCTCGGTACGGGCGACGTGCTCGACGGCTTCGGTCAGCTTGTCGACGGGGCGGAGGCCTGCCCGGGCGACGGCGAGGCCGGCGGCGCCGGCGCCGAGGACTCCGATGCCGGAGACGAGGAGGAGGATCAGGGCTAGGTCTTTGAGGGTGTCCTGGGTGCTCTTCAGGGGCACGGCGGTGATCAGGCCGACGTAGGAGCCACCTTCGGTGGGGAACACCTGGGTCATCACACGCAGCGCGTTGCCGTCCTCGTCGGTGCCGTCGCGGAAGTAGAGGGCGTTGGTACTCCCGGCCTTGATGGCGTCCTTGTCGGACTGACTGACCTTGATCACGCCTGTCGAGTCATGGGTGAGGCAGATCGTGCCGTCCGTCTTGACCACCTGGCCGTAGCTGATCCGCAGACCGTTGGTGTCCTGAACCGTGTCGGTGCACTCGATGAGGGCGTTCTGGGCGGCCATGTACGCCGGCCCGCGTACCTTCTGCAGGTCACTCTCGAGCTGGTCGTACAGCTTCCCCTGCACGATGAACCAGCACGTCACCGAAACCGCCGCCACCGCGAACGCCACCGCCGCCGCGACCAGCATCGACAGGCGGGCGCGGAGGGGGAGGGTGCGGAAGCGGGCGGTGAGCCTGTTCACTCGGCGCCGCCCTGGCGCAGGACGTACCCGACGCCGCGCACGGTGTGGACGAGGCGCGGCTCGCCGCCGGCCTCGGTCTTGCGGCGGAGGTACATGACGTAGACGTCGAGCGAGTTGGAGGAGGGCTCGAAGTCGAAGCCCCAGACGGCCTTCAGGATCTGCTCGCGGGTGAGGACCTGGCGCGGGTGCGCCATGAACATCTCGAGGAGGGTGAACTCGGTGCGGGTGAGCTCGACCTGGCGGCCGGACCGGGTGACCTCGCGGGTCGCGAGGTCCATGCGCAGGTCGCCGAAGGTCAGGGCCTCGTCCTCCTCGACCCCGTCGGCCAGGGAAGCCGCGTAGGAGCTGCGGCGGAGGAGGGCGCGGATGCGGGCGAAGAGTTCGTCGAGCTCGAACGGCTTGACCAGGTAGTCGTCGGCCCCGGCGTCGAGGCCGGTCACGCGGTCGCCGACCGTGTCCCGGGCCGTCAGCATCAGGATCGGGGTGGTGTCGCCGGCCCCGCGGATGCGGCGGGCCGCCGTCATGCCGTCCATGCGGGGCATCTGGATGTCGAGGACGATCAGGTCCGGCTTGTAGGCGGTCGCCTTCTCCAGCGCGTCCGCGCCGTCGACCGCGACCTCGGTCTCGTACCCCTCGAAGGCGAGGCTGCGCTGGAGAGCCTCGCGTACGGCCGGCTCGTCGTCGACGATCAGGATGCGCTGGGGTTCACGGTCGCCATCGGCGGGGCTCATCGCTCGCGGTTCCTCGGGGTGCGGTGGTACTGGGTCGGGACGCCTCTCAGCCTCGCATGTTTCCGGGCTGTCGGGTATGCACGCTGGTGGGGCGAACGCCCTAGCCGCGTACCAGGGTCATGCGGCTCAGCGGCACCTTGCGCTGGTGCGGCCGGGCCGCGGAGGTGCGGAGCCCCATCAGCTGCGGAGCCGGTGCGACCTCCGGGGCGCGCGGGGCCGGGGCCACCGCCGCCTCCGTCGGTGCGTGCAGCTCGTACGCCACGGCAAGGGCCAGGCTGAAACCGGCCGGGCTGTCGGCGGCCATCGGGTGCGAAACCTGCTTGATCATGACGTACTCCCTTGCTCGTTCGTGCCGTGCGTGCCGTGCGTGGTCTGCCGTTGCTCAGCTGGTGGAGCCCGCCCGCAGCTTGGCCAGGTCGGACTTGACGGTGTTGATCGGGATGGCGAAGCCGAGGCCGACGCTGCCCGCGTCCGAGGAGGACGAGGAGGAGTCCGAACTGGCCGAGTACATCGCCGAGTTGATGCCGATGATGTTGCCGCCGGCGTCGATCAGCGCGCCGCCGGAGTTGCCGGGGTTGAGGGACGCGTCGGTCTGGATCGCCTTGTAGGTCGTCGTCGACGTACCCGTCTCGCCGTTGAACTGCTGGCCGCCGAAGGAGAACGGCCACTGACCGCTGCCGCCGCTGCCCTGGCTCTGCTGCCCCTGGCTCTCGTCGGTGGAGACGGTCACGTCCCGGTTGAGCGCGGAGACGATGCCGCTGGTGACGGTGCCGGTCAGGCCCTCGGGGGAGCCGATCGCCACGACCGAGTCTCCGACCTGGACGCCGTCGGAGTTGCCGAGGGTGGCGACGCTGAGGCCGCTTGCGCCCTTGAGCTTGAGAAGGGCGAGGTCCTTGGAGCTGTCGGTGCCGACCACCTCGGCGGTGTACGACTTGCCGTCGCTGGTGGAGACCTTGATCGACTGGGCGCCGGAGATCACGTGGTTGTTGGTGATGATCTCGCCGTCGCTGGTGATGATGATGCCGGAACCGGTGGAGGTGCCGTTGCTGAGGGTCGCGTTGACCTCGACGACGCTCGGGCTGACGGCGGCGGCGATCGTGGCGACGTCGCCCTTCTTGCTGGAGGGCACCACGCTGGTGGTGGTGCTGCTGGAGACGACGTTGTTCTTGCCGGTCAGTTCCTGGAAGGCGTACGCGGTGCCGCCGCCGACGGCAGCCGCGACGATCGCGACCGCGGCGAGGAGGGCTATCGGGCCCCGGGTGCGCTTCTTCTTTGCGTGGACCGAGTGCTCGGGGTGCTCCGCCGGGTGCTCGGCGTCGGCGCCGACCGCGGGGAGTACGGCCGTGCCGCCGCCGTAGCCGCCGCCCTGACCGCCGTCCGCCGCCGGCTCCGCGGCCACCGGCTGCTGCGCCGGCTGGTGGGTGGGCGGGGGCGGCCACTCCGGGTTGACGGGGGAGGAGGCGTGCTGCTGCTGGGGGTACGCGCCCTGGTAGGCGTCACCCTGGGGACCCTGCGGGTTCTCGTACTCGCCGCTGCGGCGGAAGCTCTCGGTCATGACAATTAGCTTGTCCCGCGACCATGAGAGCCTCCTGAGTGCCCGCTGAGAACGCCGCGAGAAGCGTGTTTGCCCGATATAAGGAACCTTCTCGCAGGTCGGGGAGGGTTCTCAGAAAGGGTTCATGAAGGGTTTCCTGTGGGTGCGGCTCGGTGGGGGCTGGTCGCGCAGTTCCCCGCGCCCCTTTGGGGCGCGTCTGTGGTGCCCCTTGCTGCAGCGCCCCGTCAGGGGCGCGGGGAACTGCGCGAGCAACCACGACGCACCCGCAGTCAAGGAACCACGTGCGCCGCGGTCGAAGAAGCAAGCCGCAGTCGACGTACTACACGCAGCCGCAGGAACCCCGCACCACCAGCCGTGAAGGAAACGTCTTCAGGCGTTCCCTCCGCGACCCCGCCACCCGCAGCCCGTCGTCGAGGACCAGGTCCACCGCCGCTCGGGCCATCGCCGGGCGGTCGGAGGCGATCGTCGTCAGCGGCGGGTCCGCCAGCGCCGCCTCCTTGATGTCGTCGAAGCCGGCCACCGCCAGCTCCGCCGGCACGTCGATGCGCAGCTCGCGGGCCGCCCGCAGGACGCCGAGCGCCTGGTCGTCGGTGGAGCAGAAGATCGCCGGGGGGCGCTGGGGACCGGCGAGGATCTCCAGGGCGACCTTGTACGCGTCGTACCGGTTGTACGGCGCCTCGAAGAGCCGGTCCGCCGTCGGCAGGCCCGCCTCGTCCATGGCCCGGCGCCAGCCCTCGACGTGGTCGGAGACCGGGTCGCCGACGGCCGGGGTGTCGGCGGTGCCGCCCATACAGGCCACGTAGTCGTAGCCGTGCTCCAGCAGATGACGGACGGCGAGCTGGGCGCCGCCGAGGTCGTCCGTCACCACCGCCACGTCGTCGATCGCCTCCGGCCGCTCGTGCAGCAGCACCACCCGGGCGTCCCAGGCCTCGATCTCGGCGGCCGCCAGGTCGTTCAGGGCGTGCGAGACGAGGATGAGGCCGGAGACCCGCATCCCGAGGAACGCGCGCAGGTAGTGGACCTCGCGCTCCCCGACGTAGTCGGTGTTGCCGACCAGCACCATCTTTCCGCGCTCGGACGCGGCCTGCTCGACCGCGTGCGCCATCTCGCCGAAGAACGGCTGACGGGCGTCCGGGATGATGAGGCCTATGAGGTCGGTGCGCCGCGAGGCCATCGCCTGGGCGACCCGGTCGGGGCGGTACCCCAGTTCCTTGATCGCCGCGAGGACACGCTCGCGCGTGGCCGGGGCGACCGGCCGGGGTCCGTTGTTGATGACATAGCTGACAACGGCGGTCGAAGTACCCGCCAGCCGCGCCACATCATCCCGAGTCACCTTGGCCACGCGCGGAGTCTACGCGGATGGACCCGCTCTGGGCAGGGCGTATCGAAGCTTCGCTTGCGGAAGCAATGCCCCGTCCGGGCGACGCTCATGCCTCGCCCGGACGACGACTATGCCTCGGTGGGTACCTCGACCGCGTCCAGGGCGGCCGATGCGTCCGCATCCTCCGCCTTTGCGAGCTCTGCCTTGGCCCGGGCCTCGTCGCTGAGCCGGTCGCCCTTCTCCGGCGTAACGAATCGATAACCGACGTTCCGGACCGTTCCGATCAGGGACTCGTGCTCCACGCCGAGCTTGGCGCGCAGCCGTCGTACGTGCACGTCGACGGTCCGGGTGCCGCCGAAGTAGTCGTACCCCCAGACCTCCTGGAGCAGCTGTGCGCGAGTGAACACCCGGCCGGGGTGCTGGGCGAGGTACTTGAGCAGCTCGAACTCCTTGAAGGTGAGGTCGAGGACCCGTCCCTTCAGCTTCGCGCTGTACGTCGCCTCGTCGACCGACAGGTCGCCGTTGCGGATCTCCATGGGGGAGTCGTCGTTGACGATCTGCTGGCGGCCCATGGCGAGCCGCAGCCGGGCCTCGACCTCGGCGGGACCCGCGGTGTCGAGGAGTACGTCGTCGATGCCCCAGTCGGCGGTGACGGCGGCGAGTCCGCCCTCGGTGACGACGAGGATGAGCGGACAGCCGGGGCCGGTCGACCGGAGCAGCTGGCAGAGGCTGCGGACCTGCGGGAGGTCGCGGCGGCCGTCGATCAGGATGACGTCGGCACCCGGGGTGTCGACGAGTGCGGGGCCTTCGGCCGGTGCGACCCGCACGTTGTGCAGGAGCAGGCCGAGGGCCGGCAGCACCTCCGTCGACGGCTGGAGGGCGTTGGTCAGGAGCAGCAGAGAACTCATATGTCTGGTTCCTCCTCGGTCCCTGCGAGGACTGTGTGCAATGACACTGCGCTGCGCTCCCGATGTTCTGTACACCGGCGGTCACCTGGAGTTTCCCGCTTCGTATACAGCCCTTCCGAAAGCACAAAAGGACCCGGTGGCGGCGCTGCCCGAGTCCTCTGCCCAGCAGAATAGCCCACATGAGCATCGGTCCGGCAGGTCATGTGGCACGTTCCGTCGTTCGTCCGGCATATGAGACGAGCAGAAACGGCTCTATGCGGACGTTTCTGCGCACGGACGACGGGGTTTCCATCGATTCCGTATACGATCCCGCCGCCGTCGTATACGACGGCTCCCGGCCACTCTCCCGTGACCTGGTGTTCGTCATGGCCCACGGTTTCACGGGCGACGTGGACCGGCCACACGTACGACGGGTGGTGGCGGCCCTGACGGATTACGCCCCGGTGGTCAGCTTCTCCTTCCGCGGCCACGGCCGGTCCGCCGGCCGCACCACCGTCGGCGACCGCGAGGTCCTCGACCTGGCGGCGGCGGTGGCGTGGGCCCGGGACCTCGGCCACACCCGCGTCGTCACCGTCGGCTTCTCGATGGGCGGCTCGGTGGTCCTGCGGCACGCGGCCCTGCACGCCGGAGCGGACGCCGTGGTCTCCGTGTCGTCCCCCGCCCGCTGGTACTACCGGGGCACCGCCCCCATGCGCCGCGTCCACTGGCTGGTCACCAGACCGGCGGGCCGGCTGGTCGGCCGCTACGGCTTCCACACCCGTATCCACTACCGCGACTGGGACCCGGTGCCGATCTCCCCGGTCGAGGCGGTGCCGAAGATCGCCCCGACCCCGCTGCTGATCGTGCACGGCGACAGCGACGGCTACTTCCCGGTCGACCACCCCCGGATGCTGGCCGACGCCGCAGGTGGCGCGGCCGACTTCTGGCTGGAGCCGGGCATGGGCCACGCCGAACACGCGGCGGACGACCGGCTCCTGGCCAGGATCGGCGACTGGGCGGTCTCCCGGGCGGGCTAGCCTGACCCCGTACACAGCCGATGTACACAACCGATGTACACAGCCGACTGATCGACTCTCTTGAGGAACCGGATGCCCAAGGTCACGGTGCGCTACTGGGCCGCCGCGAAGGCCGCGGCCGGCATCGCCGAGGAGCCGTACGACGCGGACACCCTCGCCGAGGCGCTGGCGGAGGTACGCGTGCGACACCCCGGGGAACTGGCGCGCGTCCTGCGGCGATGCTCCTTCCTCATCGACGGTGACCCCGTGGGCACGCGCGAACATGAGACGGTACGGCTGGCCGAGGGCGGCACGGTCGAGGTGCTCCCGCCGTTCGCAGGAGGGTGAGCGAGAGCGATGACCAACCAGCCGTATGACTCGTACGGGCAGTACGAGGGCCACGACCCGTCGTACCAGCAGCAGCCTCCCGCCCAGCCGCAGCCGCAGTGGGGGTACGAGGAGCAGCAGTACGCCACGCAGCAGTGGCAGGGGCAGACCTGGGAGACGCAGACGCACGCCCCGGTGCAGGCCGGGGCCGCGGAGACGGGTTACCTGCCGCCGCAGTCCTACGAGCGGCCGTACGTCGCCGACCAGCAGCAGCCGTACCCCGACCCCGCTCCCGCGCAGCCGCAGCCCGAGGCACCCACCCCGGCCCCGACTCCTGCCCCTGCCCCCGCCGAGTCCGCGGACCAGGGCTACGGTCCCACGACCCTCGCCGGCAACGCGCGCATCACGGACGCCCAGCGGGCCCGCCTGGAGGGCCGCTCGCCGATCATCGAGCCGGGCATGCAGCCGGCGCTGCTCACGGCGGCGCTGGGCCTGCTGCTCGCGGTGGCGGCGCCCGTCTCCTCGTACGCCCTGGTCGTCCCCCTGGTGATCCTGCAGGCCGTGACGGCGGCGGGCTGGTTCCGGCTGAACGGCATGTGGCCGGCCCGGCAGGGCATCGCGCTCGCCTTCCTGGGCGGGGTCACGGCGGACGTGGCGGTCCTGGTGGCGGGCCGCGACCAGGCGCCGGCGGCGATCCTCGGCCCCCTGGGCATCTGGGTCCTCCTCACCCTCGTCCTCCAGCTCCGCTCGCACGCGGACCCCGACACCCGTATGTACGGCCTGATGGCCACGGTCGCCTCATCCGCGCTGGCGATCATCGCGACCGGCTACCTGGGCGCGGACCCCGACGCGGTGTCGGTCGGCGCGGCCGCGGTCGCGGTGGCGGTCCTGGCCCGGGCGCTGCCCCTGCCGACCCCGGCGTCGGTGACGGTGTCCCTGCTGGCCGCGGCCGGGGCGGGTATCGCGGTGGGCGGCATGACGGGGCTGGGCACGAAGGGCGCGCTGATCGGAGCGTCGGCCGCGGTCTGCGCCCTCGTCGGCCACCGCGCGGCGAGCTACGACTACCCGTCGAGGTTCGTCCACTTCACAGCGGGCGTGGCCCTTCCCCTGACGGCGGCGGCCCCGGTGGTGTGGATCCTGCACTGACGTTTCGCCCACCGACCTCTGCCCACCCACCCGACTCGGTTGGCGGGGTGGGGCGAGGTCGAAGAAAAGTGGCTGGGCTTCGAACGCCGGTCGTGCAGCGCCCCGTCAGGGACGCGGGGCTGTGTCCGACATGCGGCTCCGCCGCGTGGGCGCGACCAGCCCCCACCGGCCCGCACCCGAACATCGGCCGGTTCACCCCTGATGCGGGGGTCTGGGGGCGGCAGCCCCCAGCATCACCAGCGCCCGCACTGTCACAGGTGCTCGACAATCTCCCGTCGGCCCGCCCCCGCAGGGTTAGCGTGGCGGCACCGACATGAGCAGCCGACCCCGGGGGAAACCGACCACATGCGTGCCCTGCGAATCTTTCTGATCGTCGTCGTCGTCCTCGGCGTCCTCTTCGTGGTCGTCGACCGGGTCGCCGTGCACTTCGCCCAGGGTGAGGCCGCCGACAAGCTGAAGACGACGGAGGACCTCGCGAGCACCCCGGACGTCTCCATCAAGGGCTTCCCCTTCCTCACCCAGATCGCCGGCGGCACCCTCGACGACGTGCACGTCGCCATCAAGGAGTACGACGCCACCACCGGCACCACCGGCAAGACCATCCGGATCCAGGACCTGAACGCCGACATGAAGGACGTCACCTTCACCGGCGACTACAGCTCCGCCACCGCGCAGACCGCCACCGGCACCGCGCACATCTCCTACGCCGACCTGCTGAAGGACGCCCAGACGGAGCCCACCGACCTCGGCCTCGGCTTCACCGGCCAGGTCGTCGGGCTCGCCTACGGCGGCAACGGCAAGATCAAGGTCACCGTCGACGTCATCGTCCCCGGCGTCAGCGCCCACCAGAAGGCGACCGTCCTGAGCACGGTCACCGTCAAGGACAACACCGTCCAGGTGCACGCCGACAACCTCCCCAAGCTCGCCGGTGTCGGCCTCGCCGAGGACCGCTTCCGGCAGGCCTCCGACTTCCAGCAGGCGATCGACCAGCTCCCCGGCGGCATCAAGCTGGACAAGGTGGAGGCCGCGCAGGACGGTGTGGAGATCGCGGTGAAGGGTTCGAACGTCAGGCTGGCCGGGTAGGAAGCGGCACGGCGGGGACCGGCGCCGTTCCAGCACGCGAGACGGTCGCGTCCGTACAGTAGATGTGATGACCGATACAGGCGCCCGGCGGCCCCGGAATCACGCTCCGGACCCCCACCCCGTCCCACAATTCGGACGATCGCGTCTCACCATACGACATGCCGGTGACATGCCCGCTTATCCGTCCCTACGATCGAGCCCATGAAGCGTCAGGCGGATCTCACGAAGCGGCGGGCAGTCGACCTGTGCCGCGTCGCCGCCATGCTCTGTCGCCCCTTCTGACGGCGGAGGCCGTGCCGCCTCCGCATCCCCCTGCCCTCCCTGCCGAGGGCATCCGTGCGCCCAGCCGCGCACCCACCCGCACTCGCACGCCCCGCCGCAACTGCCCCGGAGGAGAAAGAGCATGAGCCGCAGCGACGTCCTCGTCGACGCCGACTGGGTCCAGGACAACCTGGACAACCCCGAGATCGCGATCGTGGAGGTGGACGAGGACACGTCCGCCTACGAGAAGAACCACATCCGAGGCGCGATCCGCATCGACTGGACCAAGGACCTGCAGGACCCGGTCCGCCGCGACTTCATCGACCAGGAGGGCTTCGAGAAGCTCCTGTCGGCGAAGGGCATCGCCAACGACACGCTGGTGATCCTCTACGGCGGCAACAACAACTGGTTCGCGTCCTACGCCTACTGGTACTTCAAGCTCTACGGCCACGAGAACGTCAAGCTCCTCGACGGCGGCCGCAAGAAGTGGGAGCTGGACGCCCGCGACCTGGTCGAGGAGGTCCCGGACCGCACCGAGACCACCTACAAGGCCAAGCCGCAGAACACCGCCATCCGCGCCTTCCGCGACGACGTCGTGGCGGCCATCGGCTCGCAGAACCTCGTCGACGTGCGCTCCCCCGACGAGTTCTCCGGCAAGCTGCTCGCCCCGGCCCACCTGCCGCAGGAGCAGTCCCAGCGCCCCGGCCACGTCCCGTCCGCGCGCAACATCCCGTGGTCGAAGAACGCCAACGACGACGGCACCTTCAAGTCGGACGACGAGCTCAAGGAGCTCTACGCCGAGGAGAACGTGGACCTCGCCAAGGACACCATCGCCTACTGCCGGATCGGCGAGCGTTCGGCCCTGACCTGGTTCGTCCTGCACGAGCTGCTCGGTGTCGAGAACGTCAAGAACTACGACGGCTCCTGGACCGAGTACGGCAGCCTCGTCGGCGTCCCGATCGAGCTCGGCGCCAACAAGTAAGCCCCCGACCCCTTAAGGACAGACCATGTGTGGAGCGAAGGCCGGCGGCCCGGACGCCTCGACGATCAAGCCCGGTGAGACCACGATCCAGGGTCAGGTGACGAAGGACGGCGAGCCCGTGGTCGGCTACGTCCGCCTGCTCGACTCGACCGGCGAGTTCACCGCGGAGGTCCCCACCTCCGCCACCGGACAGTTCCGCTTCTACGCGGCGGAGGGCACCTGGACCGTCCGCGCCCTCGTCCCCGGCGCCACCGCCGACCGCACGGTCGTCGCCCAGCAGGGCGGCCTGGCCGAGGTCGCGATCGCGGTCTGAGACCAGCGGCAGCACAAGGGCCGCGCCTCCGGTACCCACCCCGGAGCCGCGGCCCTTCGCCGTACCCGGACCGAGCCGGGCCCCTGTCTCCGCCATGGCGCCGGACCCGCCCTGCCGACCTACCCTGGATGCACGCTGGCCCGTCGCCGTCGCGTCGCCCCTTCTTGACGCGTCCCTCGCACTGCTTCGCAGGCTTCGGGGCCGCTGCGCCGGACTCCGTCCGTCGGCCCTGCGGCGGGTGTGTGCCGACGGTTCTGCCATGGCGCCGGACCGGCCCTGCCGACCTACCCTGGATGCATGCTGGCCCGTCGCCGTCGCGTCTACTTCGTCATGATGGGGATCTGCATCGGTCTCTTCGTCCTGGCGTGGGGTGTCGTGCGCATCTGGTCGGTTCCCGCCGCGGTGGGGATGTGCGTGGTGGCCATGGTCATCCCGCCGATCGCCGCGATGGTCGCGAACCGCCGGGGCCCCGACGACCGCTGGTGGGACGATCCCTCCGGCGACCCCCAGTCCGACGAGTGGTGGGACGAGCTGGACGGCAAGAAGCGCCGTCAGTAGACCAGCGCCTGGGTCCCGTCCGTCATCGCCTCCTGGACGAAGACCTGGGCGCCCGCGATGCGCACACCCTCGATGACGTCCTTCTCCGTGATGTCCCGGCGGGCCGCGCACTGCGTGCAGAGGGTGAGCGTGCCTCCGGCGAGGATCGACTCGATCAGGTCGGGGAGCGGGGCCGCGTGGGGGAGTTCGAACTCGGCGGCCCGGCCCGGCAGGGCGAACCACGCGGATTCGCCGGTCAGCCACATCGACACCTCGACGCCGCTCGCCACGGCCACCGCCGCCACCGTGAACGCCTGCGAGCACCGCTCGGGGGCGTCCGCCCCCGCCGTCACCTTGATCACCAGCTTCTTCGCCATGCCGGAAGCGTAACCACCGCCCGGGGCGCCCGCGCCGGGCAGCTCGGCGCGGGCGTCAGTATCCGACGGCCTCGCGGAGCAGCAGTACGGTGCCGCGTCCCGGGCGGAGGTCCGCGTTGAGGACGAGCAGGCGGTTGACGGCGCTGGGCGACCCGTACACCTCCCGGGCGCGGGCGTCCTCCAGCGGGAGGGCGTGCTCCTCGACGCGGCGCAGCGCCGTGTTCAGGTCGGGCACCACCTTCTGCGCGCCGACGATCCAGACCGCGTGGCCGGCCCCGCCCGCGTTGGCGGGGAGCTGGCTGCCGCTGCCCGAGGCGAGGACGAGCGAACCGGTCTCGGTGACCGCGGCGACGCTGTTGACGACGAAGTCGGGAACGGCGACCAGCCTGCGGATCTCGTCGGCGTCGCCGACCCGGTCCATGGCCAGGACGCGCGGCCTGACGGCGTCGTAGCGCCCGCCGCTGTTGATGTCCTCCTCGATGCCGGACAGCCGGAGCGTCTCGCTGGCTCCGGTGAACACGGTGGCGCCCTCGGGGAGCAGGTCCCTGACGCGGGCGCGCGCGGCCGCGGTGTCGTCCAGGATCTCGGCGGCGAAGCCGTTGGCACGCAGCGCGGCGGCCGTCCGCTCCAGCCGTTCGGACGGCGCCGGGTCGGCGAAGGAGGCGGCAGGGGCCGCTCGGGGCGCCGCGCCCGCCAGCGGGGAGGTGTCGAGGTACCTGACCTCGTACACCCGCTCGGCGAACCGCCAGCCCTCCGCGGTGCGCCGGTAACGGTCGTGGTAGACGGCGTAGTTGAGTCCCTGGCGGCCGTCGAGGGTGCGGGCGAGTTCCTGGATGTAGGCGCGGCCGGTCGCGGTGTCGCCGTCGCCGTCGATCAGGATCGTGCCGGGGTGCGTGTTCTGCACGAAGAAGTCCCACTGGCTCTGCAGCCGCTCGCCCCCGGCGAGGATCTCCTCGCGGCCTATGAGCTCGACGGGGATGTCGGGCATGCGCAGGGCACCGTCCGGGGTGAACAGCGAGGCCAGGCGGGGCCGGTCGCGCATCATCGCCGCGTCGGTGAACTCGCCGCGCAGTGCCTCGATCTCGACCCGGTCCGCGATGGCCTGGAAGTCGTTCATGAAAGTCCCCTCACCGTCGACGTGTTGTCGTCGTCCTCACCGGTACGACAACGCAGCCCCGCGGAATGTGAGGCGGCACGTCGGCCTCACATTCCGGCGCGCTGTTCTGTCGTAACGGGTAGAGGCACAGGCACACGGGCGAGCGAGGGAGACGGGCCGGCCATGACCGCGGGAGCCGAGCAGGACGCACAGGGTGAGCAGGGCGACCAGAGTGATCCGGGCCTCCGTGCGGTCATGAGCGAGCGCCGTCAGCTGATCAACCTCGCCTACCGGCTCCTCGGCTCCGTCGCCGACGCCGAGGACGTCGTCCAGGAGACCTACGCCCGCTGGTACGCCATGCCCGCGTCCGAGCGGCAGGCCATCGCGTCGCCCGGCGCCTGGCTGACCACGGTCGCCGGCCGCATCTGCCTGAACCTGCTCGGCTCGGCGCGGGCCAGGCGGGAGACGTACGTGGGCGACTGGATCCCGGAACCGCTGCCCGAGCCCACGGAGTGGATCACCGCGCGCTCCGGCGGGACCGACCCGGCCGACCGGATCACCCTCGACGAGTCGGTGACCATGGCCTTCCTCGTCGTCCTCGACGCGATGACCCCGGCCGAGCGGGTCGCGTTCGTCCTGCACGACGTCTTCGGCTACCCGTTCGGCGAGGTCGCCGGGATCGTCGGCCGCACCCCGGCGGCCTGCCGTCAGCTGGCCTCCTCCGCCCGCCGCCGCGTCCGCACCGCGCAGACCCCCGTGGGGCCGAGCGCCGGGCAGGCCGGCATCGTCAGGCGGTTCCGGACGGCGTGGGAGGCCAAGGACATCGAGGCCCTGATCGGCCTGCTCGACCCCGACGCCATCGCGACCGCCGACGGCGGCGGGCTGGCCGTCACCCACCCTTCCCCGATCGTGGGCGGCGAGCGGATCGCCCGTGCCTACGCCGCGATCGCGCGCGTGGCGGGCCACCGCACGACGTTCGTGGAGTGCACCGTCAACGGCCTGCCCGGCCTGGTCGCCCAGCAGGACGGCGCCGTCGCGACCGTCTTCGCCTTCGAGATCGCGGGCGAACGGATCAGGCGCATCTGGGCGGTACGCAACCCGGAGAAGCTCCGCCCCTGGCGGATCACCTGAGGACCGGTACCGGCCGGCCCGTGGTGACCGACTCGACGGCCGCCAGGGCGACGGCCAGGGCCGCGCGGGCGTCCTCGCCGGTCACGTACGGGGTGCGGCCGGTACGGACGGTCTCCGTGAAGTCGGCCAGCTCGGCGACGTAGGCGTCCCGGAACAGGTCCTGGTCGTACGTCGTGCAGTCGGCGCCGATGCCGTCGGGGCCGTAGGCGGTGAGGTGGGTGCGGCGGATGTCGCCCATGGTGAACATGCCGTTCGAGCCGAAGACCTCGCCGCGCACGTCGTAGCCGTACACCGCCTGGAAGTTGGCCTCCGCCGTGGCCAGGGCGCCGTTGTCGAAACGGACGGTGACCACGGCCGTGTCCAGGAGGCCCCGGTCCTTGAAGTCCGGGCGGACCAACGCGTCGGCCATCGCGAAGACCTCCGCCGGTTCGGCGCCGGGGTTGAGGTAGCGCAGGGTGTCGAAGTCGTGGATGAGGGTCTCCAGGAAGATCGTCCACGGCGGGACGCGGGACGGGTCGGCGAGGCCCGGGTCCCGGGTCAGCGAACGCAGCAGCTGCGGGGTGCCGATGTCACCGGCCCTGATCCGGTCGTGGGCGGCCCGGAAGCCCGCGTCGTAGCGCCGGTTGAAGCCGACCTGGAGCGGCACGCCCGCCACCCGCGCCGCCTCGACGGCCCGGTCGGCGTCGGCGAGGGTGACCGCCATCGGCTTCTCGCAGTAGACCGCCTTCCCGGCCTTGGCCGCGGCCTCGACCAGGTCGGCGTGGGTGCGGGCCGGGGTGGCGATCACCACCGCGTCGATGTCCGGGTCCGCGAACAGGTCGGCCGTGTCCGTGTGGGCGGTGGCGCAGCCGAGCCGGTCGGCGAGGGCCCGGGCGGCGCCCGGGACGGGGTCGGCGAGGGCGCCGAGCCGGACGCCGGGCAGCCGGCGGGCGAGCGTCTCGGCGTGGAAGGAGCCCATGCGGCCGGTGCCGATGAGGCCGACGGAGAGGGTGTGCGAGGTGGGCGCGGAGGCCGTGCCGGCCATGGGGGTCATGAGGGTTTCCTTACGTCCGTGGGCGCTGGGCGGGCTGACGGGGCCGACAGGGCCGACAGGGCCGACAGGGCCGACAGGGCTGACGGGGCTGGTCAGACGGTGAACGCGGTGCGGAACCGGCGGAGCGCGCTGTCGCTGTCCTCGCTCGCCCAGGCCTCCATCGCCACCGTGCCGTCGTACCCGAGGGCGGTCAGGGCGCGGGCGACCGCCGGGTAGTTGATCTCGCCGGTGCCGGGTTCGCGACGGCCGGGCACGTCGGCCACCTGGATCTCGCCGATCAGACCCGCGCCGTGCGCCGCGCGGACCAGCTCGATCAGGTTCCCCTCGCCGATCTGGGCGTGGTAGAGGTCCAGGTTCATCCGCAGGCCCGGCCGGTCCACGGCGGCGACCAGCGCCAGCGTGTCGGCGGCCTTCGCGAACGGCACGCCGGGGTGGTCGACGGCCGTGTTGAGGTTCTCCAGCGTGAAGACGACACCGGCCCGCTCGCCCAGCTCGGCGACCCGCGTGAGCGTGTCCCGCGCGGCGGCCCACATCTCCTGCGTCGGCTCGCCCTTCACCGGGTCCACGGGCAGCCCGTCCCCGTCCAGGCCGGTGCCGTGCAGGTTGAGTCGCGGGCAGCCGAGCCGGTCGGCCGCGTCGATCGACTCCCGCGCGGTGCGCAGCAGTTCGGCCACGCCGTCCGGGTCCGTGAGGTTGCCCCGCACTTACCCGGTCATCGAGCCGAACTCGGCCGGGGTGCGGGCCAGCGCGTCGAGATCGTGCCGGGTCCAGTCCCAGATCTCGACCTGGAACCCCTCGTCGTGCAGCCGCCGCGCCCGCTCGTCGACGGGCAGGTCCCGGAAGACCATCTCGGCACAGACCGCCAGTGTGAACATCGTCGTCCGCCCCTGTCTGTCATCTGGAAGCTGGCATCTAGAACGTTCTAGATTGCTGCCGTCAGTACGCCAGCACGCGGCAGCCATGTCAAGACATGGTTCCTAGAACGTTGCAGTAACCCTGACCTCGGGGTTCACCCTCGTCTACGATCGTCGACACCACCACACACCTGCTCAGGGAGACTTGCCGTGCCACCGCCCCCCGCGGTTCCCGACGGCCGTCGGCCGACCCTCGCCGACGTCGCCGCCCGTGCCGGCGTCTCCACGGCGCTGGTCTCCATCGTGATGCGCGACGTGCCGGGCGCGAGCGCGGCCACCCGGGAACGCGTCCTGCAGGCCGCCCGGGAGATCGGCTACCGCCCCGACGCCCGCGCCCGCCTCCTGCGCAGCAACCGCACCCACCTGATCGGCGTGCAGTTCGAGATCCAGGAACCCTTCCACACCGACCTGGTGGAGCACCTGTACGCGGCCGCCGAGTCGGCGGGCTACCAGCTCGCGCTCAGCGCGGTCGCGGCCGGCCGCGGTGAGCGGCAGGCCGTCGAGTCACTGCTCGGCGACCGCTGCGAGGCGCTGGTTCTGCTGGGCCCCCGGGCGCCGGCCGCCCGCCTCGCCGAACTCGCCGCCCTCCTGCCCGTCGTCTCCGTGGCCCGGCGGCTGCGTCCCGCCGTACCCGGCGTCCGGGTCGTCCGCACCGCCGACGACGAGGGCGCCCGCCAGGCCGTCGACCACCTGGTGTCCCTGGGCCACCGGGACATCCTGCACATCGACGGCGGCCGGGCGCCGGGCGCGGCCGAACGCCGCCGCGGCTACCGCACCGCGATGAACGACCACGGTCTCGCCGACCGCGTCCGCGTCCTGCCCGGCGGCCTGACCGAGCAGGACGGCGCGACGGCCGCCCGCACGATCCTGGACGCCACCCCCTGGCCCTCCGCGGTCCTCGCCTTCAACGACGCCTGCGCCACCGGCCTGCTCGGCGCGTTCTTCCGCGCCGGGGTCTCGGTTCCCGGCGAGTTCTCCGTGGTCGGCTTCGACGACAGCCGCGTGGCCCGCCTGCCCCACATCGACCTGACGACGGTGGCCCAGGACGTCTCCCGTATCGCCGAACTCGCCGTCGCGGCGGCAACGACCCGCCTGGACGCGACGCCCGCCGCCAAGGCGACGAGCGAGGACGTGGTCGCCCCGCGCCTGGTCGTCAGGGGCACCACGGCGCCCGTGTGAGCCCTGTGCCGCGTAGTCCGTGAAGATCCGCCGGTACCGCAGCACCTCGCCGGCGCGCCCTCGATGTGTGCCCGAGGGGTGGGAGTCGCACAGGTTTTCGGTCACAGTGGGTGTACTCGGTCGAGGGGAAACCGGGACGGGGGGAGACGGAGCCGATGACGGAACCCGATCTGTTCGCACTGGAAGCCGTCGTGGTGGGGCAGCCGAAGCGTTCGATGTGGCGCAGGTACACGGGCCCTCTCCTGGCCGTGTCCACCGTGGAGGGGACCCCGCTCGCCCAGGTCAAGGACATCAACCACCAGCACTTCTTCCTGACGAGAACGTCCGGTGAGTTCATCCTGCGCATCGAGAAACGTTCCTGGTACGAGCCGCTCCAGCAGTTCGGACCGGTGCGGTTCCACTTCGCCGACCGAGCGGACCGGGAGGTCGGCACCGCCGCTGCCCGCGGACTCGTCAAGTCCCGGCAGCTGACCCTCCGGACGGAGGGGGGACGCCGGCTCCTGCTCACCCGCCGGGGTCAGCTGTCCGCCGAATGGCACCTCACCGAGCCGGACCCGGCAGGGGGCCCGGCGCCGGAGATCCTCGGCCGGGTCACCGTGAGCAGCATCGACTCGTGGACCGGGTTACAGCAGTACGACGTCGAAATGACCCACCACCTGGACGCCTCCGAACGGCAGACCGTCATCGCCTCGGTCGTCTGCCTGCACCTGGTCCGCCGGCCCCCGGGCGAGGGCTCCACGGTGGTGTGAGGCTCAGGCCGGGGTCAGCACCGCGCACTCCCGACTCGGCCCCGCAGTCCTCCTCGTCCCCCGACACGCACCGCGCCGCGTACTCGGGCGCCGCGTTCGCGTCCTGCGCGATCACGTACGGCACGTACCGGAAGACACGGCGGGTCACGGCCGGTGCTCCGCAAGCTGGTGCTGGCGCAGCAGCACGTTCGCGTCGGTGGCCGCGCTGTGGTCGTGGGCGACCAGTGCGGTCTCCCGGCGGCCGCCCAGCTCCGTGCACTCGGCGCAGCCGGGGACGGGCCAGGGCGGGCGGCTCAGGTCGTCCGGACTCGGCGGTACGGCCCACGAGCTACGGTCGTTCGCCGCACGTACGCCCGCGCTCAGCCGCTCTCTGTCGGTGGCGGGCCGCAGCGTCGAGGGATGCGCCTGCCACTCTCTCCCTCCCCCCACAGGACGCAGCATCGCGTACGGCCCCGACTGGTCCCGGTACTCGCCGACCTGGTCGGTGGCGGTGTCGTAGAGCAGGGCTCCGGGCTCCATGGCATTCGCTCCTTTTGTCCAACATCTATACGAAATGCGAGAGTTGGACTACTCTGCGTGTCGAGGCTGCTACGAGGATGGCCAGGAGGTGGGGTCGGCACGCCGAGGAGGACCGGTTCTTCCCCGTCTGGCGGCGCTGATTCCACACATTCCATGGGGAATCAGGGAGGGGCGCCGGTGCCGCAGAGGCGGGTGGTGACGGGGCGCAGTCAGGAGCCCAGGCGGCGGTTCGCGGAGGAGCTGCGGTTGTTGCGGGCGGAGAAGGGGGTGAGTCTGAGGGAGCTGGCCGAGCGATTGGGCTGGGATCCGTCGCAGTTCGGGAAGCTGGAGAACGGACACACGCTGGGCGGACCGGAGGTGGTGCAGGCGCTCGACCAGTACTACGGGACGCCGGGGTTGCTGCTTGCTTTGTGGGAGCTGGCGATGGCGGATCCTGCGCAGTTCCGGGAGCGGTATCGGCGGTACATGGTGCTGGAGGCGGACGCGGTGAGCATGTGGCAGTACTCGCCGAGCCTCCTCCCGGGTCTGCTGCAAACTCCTGAGTACGCGACGGAGTTGCTGAGGCAGGGCGGACTCAAGGGCGACGAACTGGGAGCGCAGGTCGAGGCTCGTATGGGCCGACGGGAGGCGCTGCTGCGGGATGACTGTCCCCAGTACCGCGCCATTCTCTCCGAAGCTGTGCTGCGCACGCCGCTACAGGAACCCGAGGAGTGGCAGCGGCAGTTGGAGCACCTGGAATTGATGAGCCACCGGCTCAATGTCACGATCCAGGTGCTACCGATGTTCGTTGGCCTTCACGGCCTGACGAACACCCACACCATGTTCCTGCGGGGCCCCGGCGGTCTGACTGTGGCCTGGGTCGAGACCGGCTATTCCGGCGAACTCGTGCAGGAAACAGCCGCCGTCGAACACCTTCAGCTCCGATACGATCGGGTACGTGATTTGTCCCTATCTCCTGACGAATCACGGCAGTTCATTGAACGGATGCTGGAGGAAGCGCCATGCGAGCCATCGACCTGAGCGACGTAATCTGGCGCAAGAGCAGCTACAGCAACCAGGACGGCGGCGAATGCCTCGAAGTCGCCGCCGGTCTCCCTTCCCCCTCCCTCGTCCCCGTCCGTGACAGCAAGGCCCCCTCCCGCGGAACCCTCCTCTTCGAAGCCTCCGCCTGGGCGGCCTTCGTCCGCGGAGTCAAGCGCTGATCTTCAGGCCGTCCAGCGTGAGGTCGAGCAGGCGCTCGGCGCGTTCGCGTTGTTCGGGCTTCGCCGAGGTGAGGGCGATGCCCTCAAGGGCGGTGGCAAGGTCGGCGGGGCTGATGTCCGTGCGGATTGCGCCGGCGGCCACGCAGGGGTCCATCAGTGCGGTGATGGCGGCCCGGATCATGTCCCGGCTCTGGCCGTAGGGGCTGTCTCCTGCCGCGGCGATGGCCCGCAGGGCGTCGATCATGCCGTATTTCGTGGTGACGTAGTCCAGGAAGAGACGCGTCCAGGCGTGCAGGGCCTCGTAGGGCGGCTTCGCCGCGAGCAGGCCGGGGACGGCGTCACAGAGCTGGGCCACCTCGTTGCGGTAGACGGCCTCGATCAGGGCTTCCCGGGTCGCGAAGTTGCGATAGAGCGTCGCGCTGCCCACGCCCGCCTCCTTGGCGATGCGCTCCAGATGCGTGTCCAGGCCCTCGTCGGCGAACATCCGCACCGCCGCCGCGAGGATCTTGTCTCTGTTGCGCTGTGCGTCGGCCCGCAACGGGATCTCCTTCGACTTGCTAACTGGGGGCGTGCCCATTTAGCTTTGGGGTAAGTGGTGGCGCCTCCACTTCCATCGTAGGCCATGCTCTGGCCTGCGCACATCCCCTTGGGAAGGGCGTTGATCATGTCATCAGGGATCGAGGGCAAGGTCGTGGCGATCACGGGTGCCAGCAGTGGTATCGGTGCGGCGACGGCGGCCTACCTTGCTGAGCGGGGCGCACGGCTCGTGCTCGGGGCCCGGCGGGAGGACCGGCTGAACCAGGTCGTGGACCAGATCACGGCGAAGGGCGGTTCGGCCGTGGGGGCCGTCGTCGACGTGACGCGCCGGGCGGACCTGGGGCGGCTGACGGACATGGCGGTCGACCGGTTCGGGCGGCTCGACGTCCTGGTCTCCAACGCGGGCACGATGGCGGTGTCACCGTTCGACGAACTGCGCCAGGACGACTGGGACGCGATGGTCGCGACGCATGTCACCGGACTGCTGAACGGTATCGGGGCCGCGCTTCCGGTCTTCCGGCGGCAGTGCTCCGGCCAGTTCGTCAACGTCGCCTCCACCGCGGCCAACGTCGTGAAATCCCCGCAGGGTGTCTACGCGGCGACCAAGACGGCGGTGAAGGTGCTGACCGAAGGGCTGCGGCAGGAGTCGGGACCTGACCTGCGGGTCACCCTGGTCTCACCCGGGTTCACCGACACCGAGGGGGTGGGCAGGGGAGGGAGTCCCGAGGCGGCGGCAGCACTGGCTCGGCAGCGTGACGAGATCGCGATGCCGCCCTCCGCCGTCGCGTCCGCGATCGGTTACGCGATCGAGCAGCCCGCCGGCATCGACATCAGCGAGATCGTCGTCCGGCCGACCGTGCAGGCCTGACGCTCAACGGCGCCGGCCCGCCCCGGCATCGGAACGGGGGACATCCCCCGGATCTCCCATGCCCTCGGACGCAGGCTGTCACCGGTCCGGCGCGGCGATCACCGGTAGGCGGCCACCGCCACCCGCACGAACGACCGCAGCAACGGATTGCCGTCTCCCTCCGTCCATGCCACCACCACCCGGCTCGGTGGCATGTCGGCGACCGGCACCACCGTGAGGCCGGCTCCCGGGTCGTGGCCGGCCAGTGTCATGCCGACCGTGCCGTTCCAGAGCACGGCCTGCCGGCATTCCTGGACGGCCCGCACCACCGGCCCCTCCCGCACCTCCCCGCCGTTCCAGTACGACTGCCAGAGCCGGTCCGTGTCCTCCGGGAACCGGAACCAGCGCCGGCCGGCGAGGTCGGCCAGTTCCAGGTTCTCCCGGCCGGCCAGCGGATCGTCGGCACGGAGCAGCGCTCCCACCGGGTCGGCGCGCAACTCCCGTACCACCAGCCCTGTCTCGTCGAACGGCGCACGGGTGAGCGCGATGTCGACGGCACCGGCGTGCAATCCGCACGTGGGGTCCGTCAGGTCGGTCTCGCGGATACGGATCTCGACGCCCGGGTGCCGTTCGCGGTACGCCCGGGCCAGCCGCCGTACGCCCGGATCCGTGCTGTCGCCCAGGAGGCCGACGGTGAGCACCCCGGCGCCCGCCGCCGTAGCGACCCGCACGCGCAGCCTGTCGGCCTGGTCGAGGAGTGCGCGGGCCTCGTCCAGCAGGACCGTTCCGACCGGGGTCAGGGCGACCCCTGCCGGCGACCGCTCGAAGAGCCGCGCGCCCAGCTCGGCCTCCAGCGCCCTGACCGCACGGCTCAGCGGGGGCTGGCTCATATGGAGCCGTGCGGCGGCCCGGCCGAAGTGGAGTTCCTCGGCGACCGCCACGAAATAGCGCAGCGTACGTAGCTCCATGCTGCAACGATACCGATCGGGTATCGGGGCGACGGAACAGGTCTTGGACGGCCGTGCCGCCCGGGGCGTCGAATCGACGCATGACGACTCACGACAACAACACCCCCGCCGTATCCGTCGTCGGACCCGGCGACGGCGAGGTGCTGATGCTCGGGACCACCCGTATGCGGGTCCTGGAGGACGGGCGTACCACCGGTCACCGGCTCGGTCTCGCCGAGTCCGTCCTCGCGCCGCACACCCCCGGCCCGCCGCAGCACCGGCACGCCCGGCACGACGAGGGGTTCTACGTCATCTCCGGCTCGGTCCGCTTCACCGTCGGGGACGAGGAGTACGACGCCGGGGCCGGGACGCTCGTCATGGTGCCGCCCGGCGCCCCGCACACCTTCGCCAACGTCACCGGCGAACCGGCCGTCATGCTCAGCACGTTCACGCCCGACCTGTACGTGCAGTACTTCCGCGACCTGCGGGACATGTTCGCGACCGGTGCGGCACCGACCCGGCAGGCGAACATCGACGCGATGAGCCGTTACGCCACCGAGCCTGCCTCGTGAGGGGCGCGTACTGGGCCGTGGCCGGCCTGCTCGCGCTGTTCTACCTCTACGGGGGCGGGCTGAAGGTCCTACGGAGCCGGGAGGGGCTGCGGCCGATGATGGCGTGGGTGGACGGCATGCCGATGGCGGCCGTGCGGGCGATCGGGGGCGTCGAGGTGCTCGGTGCGGTCGGCCTGGTGCTGCCGCGGCTCACGGGTGTCGCGCCCTGGCTGGCCCTGGTCGCGGCCGTCGGCTTCGCCGTTCTCCAGGTGGGCGCGATCGGAGTCCATCTGAGGATGGGGGACCGTCAGGTCGGCCTCAATGTCGCGCTGTCGCTCGTGGCCGCGGTGACCGGCTGGCTGGCGGCGGTGTCCTGATCGTGATTAATCCTTGTACAACTCACTGAACGGACCATGAGTCTCCTGTGGGGCGTGGATCAAGGAATTCACGTTCCCGTTGTGCACAGGGGGACGAAATGGACGAATCAGATACACCTCCGGAAACACCACCGGAAACACCACCGGAGACACCGCCCGAGGCACCACCGGCAACACCGTCGGCAACGCCTCGCCGTACCGCCGCGCTGATCGCCGGCGCCGCCGTACTCGGCGTCGTGGCCGGCACCTGCGTCGGCTACCTCGTGCAGGCCGACCGCGAGCCCACCGCCCTGCCGCCCCTCTCCCAGCCGTCGATCGCGCAGGCGAAGGGCGCCGGTCCGGAGCCGCTGTCGGCCGCCCGGGACCGGAAGGTCAAGGTCGACGGCGATCTGCGCAAGCTGCTGCTGAAGAAGCCGCGCGGGGCGGGCAGGGGAGTCGTCGAGGTGGGTGACGACGGGTGGATGGACCTCGCCGAGTACGCGGACACCTTCAAGTACCCGGCAGGGGCCTTCCGGAGCCTGACCGAGGACGAGGAGTTCCGCCGGGCCGCCGTCACCGACTGGCGTGAGGGCAGCACGTTCAGCGTGCAGATCAGGCTGGTCCAGTTCCGCCAGGAGGAGACCGGCACGGAGGCCGCCGACGCGGCGTCCGACGGCAACTACTACGCCATCACGCCGGACAACTACGACACCCACAGCTGGCCGATACCCGGCACGGGCGACGGCATGGTGTACGTCCGCTCCAAGCCCGACACCTCCTACGGCGTGAGCCTGTACTCGGCGGAGGCGCACGCCTGGCGCGGGGACATCGAGATGCAGGTCTGGATCTACGACACGAAGCCGATCCCGAAGGCGAAGGTGCTGGACCTCGCGAAGCGGCAGATGGAGCAGCTGTGAGCGAGAACCAGGAAACAACCTCCGTGACCCCCGAGCCGACCCCCGCCCAGCAGCCCGCGGCCACCGAGTCGACGCCCGCCGAGCCGACAGCAGCCGAGCCTGCGGCCACTGAGTCGACGCCCGCCGAGTCGACGCCTGCCGAGCCCGCGGCCGACGCCCCGGACCCGGCCCTCGCGGCCCCCGCCCCCGCCGCCCCCACCCCGAAGCGCCCCCGTGCCCCCCGTCGTATCGCCGTCCTCGTCGCCTCCGGCGTCCTGGCCGCGGCCGTGCTCGGCGCCGGGGCCTGGACCGTCGTCGCCGTGCACGACGCCGACCGCGACCCCGGCGCCCCCGTCTGGAGCCTTCCGAAGGCCGCCAAGGAGACGAAGGCGGCCTCGGCCGGCGGTCTCCGGGGGATGCTGCTGCCGTACGGCTCCGACACGTACGGGCGCGGCCCGGACATGGCCGAGTTCGGGTCGGACGCCGCGCTGACCGGTGCGCAGGCGACCCTGCTGCGCAAGGAGTCGATCAAGGACCTGCCGCGTTCGCAGCGGCGGGAGCTGGAGCGGCAGATGGACCGGAACCCGGTCAGGGGCATGGCGATGCGCAGCTACGTGAGCAAGGACGCGCCGGGCTACCCGTACACGATGGAGATCGTGCTGGCGCAGATGGGGAACGAGCGGACGGTCCGCTCCACGGCCGGTGTCCAGAAGGAGCTCTTCGACGCGCTGAAGGTGTTCCGCAAGGGCCCGGAGATCAAGGGGTACAAGGACTCGACCGCGTGCTTCCTGACGCCGGCCGGCAAGGACGTGAAGCTCGACACGATGTTCTGCTCCGGCTACGTGGGCGACATCCTGGTCACCGCGACGGCCACCGCGGCGAAGCCGCTGGACAAGCAGAGCGCGGCGGACATGCTCCGCGCACAGCTCGACCGCATCAAGGAGCCGGGGGCGGCCGTATGACCATGGAAGTGAACCAGCAACCGGAACCCGACGTCACCGCTGACGCCACTGCCGTCGACGCCACTGCTGCAGCCGCCCCCGAGGAGCGCCCCGAGGAGCGCCCCGAGGAACGCCCCGAGGAGCGCCCCGAGGAACGCCCCGAGGAGCGCCCCGAGGAACGCCCCGACGAGCACCCCGAGGCCCAGCCCAGGCAGCCCGCTCCCAAGGACCGGCGCCTGCTGCGCGCCGCGCTCCGCTGGGGTGCCGCGGTCGCCGTCTTCGCGGTGGTCGGTGGCGGGACGGCGTACGGCATCGCCGGCCTCGACCGCACCGACGTCCCCGGTCTCGCCACGCACTCCGACGGCCGCTGGGCGTACCCCGTCCTCGTGAAACCCCCACTGCCCGCCGGCAGCCCCGGCCCGAACGACGACGCTCGCAACCCGGCCGGCACCCACTACGCCGACCTGCGCGAACTCGTCCTGCCCGCGCCGAAGGGCGCGAGGGCCGACGCGTCGCTCAAGGGGACGGACGGCTGGCTGGCGACGAAGACGTTCCTCAAGGAGTTCTCGCTCGCGCCGGACCGCGAGGACGTGGGCCAGCGGCTCACCGACAACGGGCTGCGGCACATCGCGGCCCGCGGCTGGACCACCGCCGACGGCACGCACACCCGCGTCTACCTGCTGCAGTTCGACACCGGGGCGGTCGCCGACCACGTGCTCGGCGACGAGCTCACGGTGAACGAGGCGCCGATCTACCGGGTACGGGGCGGCGACGCGTTCGAGCCGGACGACCTCCTCCCGAAGGCGGCGCAGGTGGCGGACGTGCGCACGGTCCTGGTCCACGAGGCCAGGCCGTACGGCGCCGAACAGGTCCGCGAGGCGTATCTCGCCTCCGGGGACACCGTCGCCGTGATCGTCCAGTCCCGGAAGGGCAGCGCGCTCGCCGTGCCCTTCCGGCAGACCGTGACCCTGCAGGGCGAGCTGCTGGGCTGACCCCGCGCGGGCGTACCTCGCCAAGAGGGCCGGGCCCGGGCCGCGTAAGCTGGGGCCCGGCTCTTGTACGTACGCCCGCCTTCGCTCAAGGAGCACCCGTGGAAGCCTTCTTCGAAACCCTGCTGGTCCTGGTCTGCGTCGGCGTCGTCGCCTTCGCCTGGCTGACCGTGAAGAAGCTGTACCAGGGCCAGCGCTGAACCGAGTCCGACCCTAGGAACCCCCACTCATGATCGAGATTCCGTCCGACCTGCACAAGGACCTGGTCCCGCTCGCCTTCCTGCTCGGCAGCTGGGCCGGCGCGGGCGTCCACGACTTCCCGGGCTCGGAGAAGTGCAACTTCGGCCAGGAGGTCAGTTTCAGCCACGACGGGCGGGACTTCCTGGAGTACCACTCCCACACCTGGGTGCTGGACAACGACGGGAACAAGGTCCGTCCGCTGGAGTCGGAGTCCGGCTTCTGGCGCATCGACGCCGACCGCAAGGTCGAGGTCACGATGGTCCGCGACGACGGCGTGATCGAGATCTGGTACGGCGAGATGGCCGCGAAGACGCCGCAGATCGACCTGGTCACCGACGCCGTGGCCCGGACGGCGGCCTCCGCCCCGTACAGCGGCGGCAAGCGGCTGTACGGCTACGTCAAGAGCGACCTCATGTGGGTCGGCGAGAAGCAGACCCCCGAGGTCGAGCTGCGCCCCTACATGTCGGCCCACCTGAAGAAGGTCGTCACCCCGGAGGACGTCGAGCGCTGGGCCAAGGCCCTCCCCGACGACATGCCGGACGACGGCATCGCGTTCTTCAAGTAGTTCCGATAGTTCGGAACATTGGAAGTAGTTCTAGACTTTCGGTGTGGTGAGCACCGACTGGAAGAGCGACCTAAGGCAGCGCGGCTACCGGCTGACGCCGCAGCGGCAACTCGTGCTCGAAGCCGTGGAGACCCTCGAGCACGCGACCCCCGACGACATCCTCGGTGAGGTGAGGAAGACGGCGTCGGGGGTCAACATCTCGACGGTCTACCGGACCCTGGAGCTCCTGGAGGAGCTCGGGCTGGTCAGCCATGCCCATCTCGGGCACGGGGCGCCGACGTACCACCTCGCGGACCGGCACCACCACATCCACCTGGTCTGCCGCGACTGCGACAACGTGATCGAGGCGGACGTGGCGGTGGCCGCGGAGTTCACCGCCAAGCTGCGGCGGGACTTCGGCTTCGAGACGGACATGAAGCACTTCGCGATCTTCGGGCGCTGCAAGGACTGTGCGCTGAAGAGGGGCAAGGGGGCGTCTCCCGCGTCGGCGTCCGTCCAGAGTTCAATTACCGAGTCGTAGGCTTACTCATATGAAGAGCCCTCTGCTGTCCCTGCCCGGCGCGGTGCCCGCCGAGGGCGTGGACGAAGGCGTCGCCGCGCACTACGGCGACCTGTTCCGCGAGCAGCGCGCGCTCGCCGACGGCGCCGGTTTCGTCGACCTCTCCCACCGGGGGGTCGTGGCCGTCACCGGCGAGGACCGGCTGAGCTGGCTGCACCTGCTGCTCACCCAGCACGTCAGCGCGCTGCCGGCCGGCGAGGCCACCGAGGCGCTGATCCTCTCCGCGCACGGCCACATCGAGCACGCGCTGTACCTGGTCGACGACGGTACGACCGTCTGGGCGCACGTCGAGCCCGGCACCCAGGAGGCGCTGATCGCCTACCTGGAGTCGATGAAGTTCTTCTACCGGGTCGAGGTCGCCGACCGGACGGACGACTTCGCCGTCGTCCACCTGCCCGCCGGGTCCATCGCCGAGGTGCCGGACGGCGCCGTCGTCCGCGAGACGGCATACGGCCGTGATCTGTTCCTGCCCCGCGCCGACCTGGAGTCGTACGCACAGAAGGCGGGTCCGGCCGCCGGGCTGCTCGCCTACGAGGCGCTGCGCGTCGAGCACCACCGGCCCCGGCTCGGCTTCGAGACCGACCACCGGACCATCCCGCACGAGCTGGGCTGGATCGGCACCGCGGTGCACCTCCAGAAGGGCTGCTACCGCGGCCAGGAGACCGTGGCCCGGGTGCAGAACCTCGGCAAGCCGCCGCGCCGCCTGGTCTTCCTCCACCTGGACGGCAGCGACGTCCACCTGCCGCCGCACGGGACCGAGATCCGGGTGGCCGACGAGGGCGAGGACGGCCGGAAGATCGGCTTCGTGACGACGTCGGTACGCCACTTCGAACTGGGGCCGGTGGCCCTGGCGTTGGTCAAGCGCAACGTCCCGGCGGACGCCCGGCTGATCGCGGGGGAGACGGCCGCGGCACAGGAAGTGATCGTCGAGCCGTAGCCCCGCCGCGGGGATCCGTCCACAGGCTGTGGATCTCCGCAAGCTCGCTGCGGGATATGCCGTTGACACTCCATAATTGGCAACGGGCAGCGACCACTTGGACACGGTGTGCACGTGTTCGATCCGATGAGCGGGGTGCCCCCGGGGGGAGGCGCCGTGACACCGCAGGAGGAGTTCGCCGAGGCGCTGCGCGTCCGCCGGGAGGCCGCGGACCTCTCCCTCGCCGAGCTGGCCCGCCGGGTGCACTACAGCAAGAGCTATCTCAGCCGGGTGGAGAACGGCCTGCGGCCCCCGGGCCGGCTGCTGGCCGAGCGCTGTGACGCCGCCCTGCGGGCCGACGGCGCCCTGCTCGCCCTGCTGCCGCCCGGACCCGAGCAGCACGAGAGACGGGACGAGAAACGGGCCGAGGCCGACCAGCCCGGCCGCGCCACCCGGCGTCGCCCGCCCCCCGGTCCGGCCTCGGCCTCCGTCGCGGCCCCGGCCTCCGTCCCGGTCCCGGCCGTCGACCCGCCCGCCCGGCCGAGCGGCTACGGCGCCGCCTTCGACCAGCACATCCGGCGTGGCGACACCCGCCACCTGCTCGGCGAGATGTACGAGGCGGGCCGGCACTACCAGGCCGCCTACGAGGCCGCCGGCGGCGACGAACTGGCCCGCGCGCACGCCGTCGTCCGCAGCGCCCGGCGCTGGTCGGACCCCGGGCAGGTCGACCGCGACCTGCTGTTCCGCATCGACGCCTGCCTGGCCGCGCTGGCCGGCCGCGAGGACACCCGGGCGGTGGAGCTGCGGCTCCAGCTCACCGCCCACCGGGCCAAGAAGCTCGCCATGGCCATCGGCGACGACACCGCGGTCACCGGCGCCGAACCCCGCACCGGCGCCCGGCTGGCCCGCCAGGCGCTGGCGGAGCTGCGCGAGCGCGGCCGCCGGCCGCCCGGAACACCCGGCGGCGTCGGCGACGAGGCCCGCTGCGAGGTGCTGACCGAGACCCGCTGGGCGCTGTACGACTTCGAGCCCGCCCGCACCCTGCTGGCCCTCTCCACCGAGCTCCGCGACCTCGCCGTCCGCTCCCACTCCGCCTACTTCCAGGGGGAGGCGCTGGTCGCCCTCGCCATCGACCAGCTGCGCACCGGCCGGGTGCCCGCCGCCGAGGCGACCCTCAGCCGCCACCGCGAGTACGCGGCCCGGCACCGCAGCCGCCTCGCGCACTGGCAACAGGGCACGCTGGACGCCCTGATGAACCTGTGGCGCGGGGAGTTCGGCGCCGCCGAGGGATGGATCCTCGGGGAGGCCGGTGAGGTGGCGGCGGCGATGGAGACGGGGCTGTCGATGCCGGCGGACGCCCTGAGCCAGACCGTGCTCGGCCAGGAGTTCTGGCTGCGTTACGAACAGGGCCGCCTGGCCGAGCTGTTCGCCTCCCCGCGGATGGCCGGCGTCCAGCGCCGCGGCTACTTCCCGGTGTGGCGGGCGGGCCTCGCCCTGGCGCTGTGCGAGACCGGACGGTACGAACAGGCCGCCGACCAGCTGCGGGCGTTCGCCGCCGACGCCGACGGCTTCACCCGGTTCCCGCCGAGCGGCTGGGCCCTGCCCACCGCGGCGACCCTCGCCCTGGTCTGCGCCGAACTGGCGGAGCGCACGGACCGCCGTACCGAGGTGTCGGCGTACGTCCCGGCGCTGCGCGCCCTCCTCGACGCGCACGGCGACGAACTGGTCCTGGCCGGCTGGCCCACCGTGCTGCTCGGCCCCACCGCCCGCTTCAGCGCCCTGCTCGCGCTCGTCGCCGGCGAACCGGAGACCGCGCTCGGACACCTCGCCCGCGCCGTACGCCTGGCGCAGCGCTACCCGGCGCAGATGGCCCGGCTCCGCCTCGACGAGGCCCGCGCCCGGCTCCGTACCGGCTCGCCCGCCGCCCAAACTGCCGCCCGGGCCGCCGCCCAGGGTCTGGCCCGGACCGCGCTCGGCACGGCGGAGGAGCTCGGCATGGCGGCCCTGGCCCGGGACTGCCGGAAGCTGCTCACATCTCCAGCAGGACGGTGAACGGGCCGTCGTTCGTCAGCGACACCCGCATCTGCGCCCCGAACCGCCCGGTGGCCACCGTCGCCCCCAGCGACCGCAGCTGCGCGACCACCTCGTCCACCAACGGCTCGGCCACCTCCCCGGGCGCCGCCGCGTTCCAGGTCGGCCGCCGCCCCTTGCGGGCATCGCCGTAGAGCGTGAACTGGCTGATGACGAGCAGCGGCGCGTCGACGTCACTGCACGACCGCTCGTCCGCCAGCATGCGGATCGACCAGAGTTTCCGGGCGAGTTGGGCCGCCTTCTCCTTCGTGTCCTCGTGGGTCACGCCGACGAGCACGCACAGGCCCTCGCCCTCGATCGCGCCGACCGTCTCGCCGTCCACGACGACGCTCGCGCCGTCCACCCGCTGTACCACCGCTCGCATGCGGACCATCATGCCCGGTGCCCGCCCGGCCCTCGCAGGGGGTTGCCACGGGGCCCATTATTGATCCTTAACGTCCCAACTAGGGCCGTTCGGGGGCACTCGGTCACATTGCGGCCACTTGGGGTGGCACCATGCTTCCACACGCCGGTCGAGGGGACGGTTGAGACGCATGAGCACACCGAGCACCGGGCGACTGAGGACGCAGGGCACGCAGAGCGCGCAGAGCCTGCACCGGCCGCCCGTACAGCGCGGCGAGGACATCCCGCTGCCCGCGGAACCACCGGAGCACGACCTGGCCCGCCTGAGCCTGCCCGAACTGCGCGTCCTGCGCCGGGACGCCCAGCGCGACGAGGCGGACCTGAGCTATGTACGACGGCTGCTCCAGGGCCGTATCGACATCCTGCGCGCGGAGCTGGCCCGCCGCTCCCCGGCGGGCGCGGCCTCCGTCGTGGACCGCCTCCCGGAGATCCTCACGGACGCCCCGGCCCGCCACCGCTCCTCCGCCCGCCACGTCACCCTGGGCACCCCGCACAACGAGGAGTACGGCAGGCTGGCGGCCGACATGCTGGCCGAGGTCGAACTCTCCGACCTGCGGGCCCGCACGGACACCGAGCTGACGGCGGCGATGGGCCGCCTGGTCCGCTACGAACAGGAGGTGTCGCGGCGGCGGCAGCGCCTGCAGCGGACGGCCGACGACTCGAGCGGCGAGATCACCCGCAGGTACCGGGAGGGCGAGGCACAGGTCGACGATCTACTGACCTGAAGCGAAGCGCCCCGAAAGGGGCGCGGGACTGTATCGATATGCGGCTCCGCCGCGTGGGCGCGATCAACCCCCACCCACCCGCACCCGAAATTCGATCGGCACCACCCCGACCCACCACCTACCGTGCTGTCATGACTGACGCCGTCGAAGTCCGCCCCATAACCGAACCCGAACTCGCCGACTGGCACCGCGCCCTGTCCACCGGCTTCCTCCAGACCCCCACCCTCTCGGCCGACCAACTCGACGCCCGCCGAAGGCAGTTCGTCCCGGGCAGACTCCTCGGCGCCTTCGACGGCCCCCGCTGCGTCGCGACGTTCCGCTCCTTCGACCAGGAGCTGACCGCGGTCGGCGGCGCGACCGTCCCCGCCGACGCCATCTCGAACGTCACCGTGACCCCCACCCACCGCCGACGCGGCCTGCTCACCCGCATGATGAGCCAGGACCTGGCCGCGGCGAAGGAGCGCGGCGACGTCGTCGCGACCCTGATCGCCGCCGAGTACCAGATCTACGGCCGCTACGGCTTCGGCCCGGCGACCACGCTGACGGAGTGGACGATCGAGGTCCCGCGGTCCGGCCTGGACCCGCGCTGGTCGAGCCCCGGGGACGGCGGCCGTATCGACCTCGTCGACGGCGAGGACATCCGCAAGCTCGGCCCCGACCTGCACGAGCGCATCCGGCGCAGCACCCCCGGCGCGGTCAGCCGCACCGACCTGTGGTGGCAGTTGCGCACCGGCGTGGTCCGCTTCGACGAGGAGTGGAAGGAGCCCTACTTCGCGGTGTACCGCTCGGCGGCCGGCGAGGTGGAGGGCATCGCGTCCTACGAGTCGGACGACAACTGGCAGGGCAAGCAGCCGTACAACACGGCCGAGGTGCACTGGCTGCTCGGCACGACCCCGGCGGCCGAGCGCGCGCTGTGGCACTACCTGTGCTCGATCGACTGGATCACCCGGGTGAAGACCGGCTGGCGGTCGCCGGACGACCTGCTGCCGCACTACCTGCCCGACCCGCGCGCCGCACGCGTCACCAACCAGGCGGACTGGTTGTGGGTGCGGATCCTGGACGTCGTACGGGCTCTGGAGGCGCGGACGTACGACAGGGCGGGCTCGCTGGTCCTTGAGGTGGCGGACCGGCAGGGGCTGGCCGGCGGCCGGTTCCGGCTGGACGCCTCCCCCGAAGGCGCGTCCTGCACCCCGACCACCGACACCCCCGAACTCACCCTCGACATCGCCGAGTTGGCGAGCGTCTGGCTCGGGGACCAGTCCGTGGCGCGGTTGCACGCGCTCGGACGGGTCCGGGAAGAGCGAGTGGGCGCCGCCCGGGAGGCCGACGCCCTGCTGCGCACGTCCGGGCGTCCTTGGTGCCCGGACATCTTCTGAGACGGGTCTCCTTCCTCCCGGGGGCGGTACTCGATCCGTAGCGAGCTGTGAAGTTGTGACTGTGCGGGTCTGCCTGTGTTCGGTTGTCGGTGTTCAGTTGTGACTGTGCCGTGTGCTGGTCGTGCGCCCCGACAGTCGGCCCTGGTGGACCGGGCTCCCGGCTCCCCTCCGGAAGGGAACCCGGATGGCCAACCGCCGAGGAAGTATGACCATGTTGCTTGAGTTGGTGACCAACTCAAGAGTACTTATCTCCACTTGGATGCGACTCATAACCACCTTCCCGTGAACTGCCGAAAGATGGCGGGAAGTTGTACTGTTTGTCCGTGGACCCGGAACTCGCCTCCGTCAATGGGCGGAAGAGGTCACAGCGGCCTCAGGCGTCACACCGCGAGGTGGCCGACGAGCTGCGCACCCGGATCAGGTCCGGGGTGCTGCGGCCGGGCCAGCGCATGCCCACACAGGCCAAACTGGCCGACGAGTTCGGCGTCGAGCGCGGAGCCGTACGGCAGGCCCTGCGCATCCTGCAGTCGGAGCACCTGCTCACCAACGTGTCGAAGGGCGCTCCGGCGACGGTGGCCCAGGGTCAGGGCCCGGCGCGGCCCGCGAGGGGCCCGGAGGCACCGCCGCAACCGACCATGGTGGCCCTCACCCCCCGCATAGAGGCGGCCTTCGCGGCCTCGCACGTGAGGATCGACGCGCTCTGCCTGACCTCGGTCTCGCTCAACCTCGCGCTCGGCGGGCCGCTACGGCTCATCCACGCGGGGAGTCTGGAACCGGCCAAGATCGACGTCCGGGTGCTGCTGCCGAGCCGGGACATCGACCTCGCGTTCCCGACGGCGGTGGCGGCCGACGCCTCGGCCGAGGACGCGGTGCACGACCGCTGGCTGGCCCAGCGCAACGCCCAGGGGCAGGTGCTGCGGCACAACCTGCTGGCGCTGCGCGCCACGCACGGCATCGACGTGCACGTCACCTTCCGTGCCCTGCCGTTCACCCCGCCGGTCAAGCTGTACCTGCTCAACGGGGCGGAGGCGCTCTTCGCGTACTACACACTGGGGCGCCACGAGCGGGAGATCGACCATGAGCACCTGCAGACGTACGACGCCGAGGGCACGCAGTCGATGCTCTTCGCCTTCGAACAGGGCGCGGGGCTGCGGGACACCACGTTCGTGGACCAGTCCACGAGGTGGTTCGACGCCCTGTGGGAGACGATCAGTTCGGAACTGCACCTGACGGCCTAGGCGGCCCGTCGGTCCCTGCAGGACGGTCCCTACAGGGCGGGCCCGGTCAGCATCAGCGCGAGCAGGACGGCGCCGGCGGAGCTGAACGCCGGGCTCTTGGCCTTGATCCCCACGGTGAGCAAGAGCAGGCCGATAATGCCAGTGGCACCGTACTTCGACTGGACCATCTGCTCGAAGCCGATGACGAAGACGGCGGAGACGAGAGCGAGGGCGGCGGGCATGGTGTTCCCCCATCAGTCGGGAAGCAAGGCTTCCGCCAACTTGACCAAGTTGGTAACCAACTCTGATTAAGTTGTCCCCAGTTGGCCACTACTTATAAACAACCTTCAAACAACTCCCGCCAGATGGATCAAAGTTGTAGCGTTTGGTCGTGACTCAGGAGAACGTGGCAGTGAACGGCGGCAGCACACCCAAGGAGATCGCCGACGCCCTGCGGGAACGCATCCGTTCGGGCGACCTCAAGGCCGGCGACCGCCTGCCCACCCAGGCCGAACTGGCCGAGGAGTTCCGGGTGGAGCGGGGCACCGTTCGCCAGGCCGTGCGGGCACTGCAGGACGACGGTTTCCTCGTCGACGTCGGCAAGGGCAGCCCGCCGCGCATCGCCGAGCCGTCCGCCCCGGTGCTCGACGAACCCCAGCCGACGATGGTCGGCCTCGGCCCCCGTATGACGGAGGCGTTCGCCGCCGAGCACGTCCGCATCGACGCCGCCTGCCTCACCGCCCAGAGCCTGCTGCCGGCCCTCGCCGAGCCGCTGCGCATGATCCACGAGGGCCGGTTCCGCCCCGAACGCATCGACGTCCGGGTCCTGCTGCCCAGCCGGGACATCGCGCTCGCCTTCCCGACGGCGGTCGAGGGCGACGACGACACGGTCCACAACCGCTGGCTCGGCATGCGCAACGCCCAGGGCCAGGTGCTCCAGTACAACCTCCAGGGCCTGCGCTCCACCCACAAGATCGACGTGAACGTCACCTTCCGGGCCCTGCCGTTCACCCCGCCGATCAAGCTGTACCTGCTCAACGGCGCGGAGGCGCTGTTCGCGTACTACACGGTCACCCGCCGCGAGGAGCAGACGGAGGACGGCCTGCTCGACATGTACGACGCCGTCGGCTCGGAATCCCTCCTCTTCTCCTTCGAGAAGAGAACCAGCCAGCGGGACGCCGCGTTCGTGGAGCAATCACAGAAGTGGTTCGACGCCCTCTGGGAAACCATCACGACGGACCTGACACTCTCTTAGTGACTTCTGATACGACGCAGACTGAACTGGTGGCGACCGAGCGCAAGAACACGACCGAAGAGCTCACCCGACAGGTCAGAGACGCCCGTGTCGTCCTCTGGGACTTCGACGGGCCGATCTGCCGGTTGTTCGCGGGCCACTCGGCGGCAGGCGTGGCCGGCGACCTGGTCGAGTGGCTGGCGGACCGGGGCCTGCACAGCCTGGTCACGGACACGGAGCGGGACTCCCTCGACCCGCACCTGGTACTGCGCGCCGTGGACCGCCGGCACCCGGGCAGCGACCTGGTCGCGGAGCTGGAGGAACGTCTCACCAAGGAGGAACTGCGGGCCACGTCGACGGCGATGCCCACGGCGTTCGCGGACATCGTCATCCAGACGTGGCGTGCGCGTGGCGCCCGCATGGCGGTCACCACCAACAACTCCCCCCGGGTGGTCCGCGCCTACCTCGACGACCGCGCCCTGACCCCCTGCTTCGCCCCGCACATCTACGGCCGCACCCAGGACCTGCACCGCCTCAAGCCCGACCCGCACTGCCTCAACCGCGCCCTCAACGCGATGGGCGCCGCCCCCGGCGCGGCCCTGATGATCGGCGACTCACCCACGGACTTCCAGGCGGCCCGGACGGCCGGGGTGCCGTTTCTGGGCTACGCGCGTAACGCCCGGAAGGCCAAGCTCCTGGCCGAGGCCGGCGCGGAGCACGTGGTGGGGTCCTTGTGGCCGTTGCTGGAGATACTGCGGTACTAGGCGGTGCCGGGCGGGTCTGTCTGCTGCGGGGTGTCCGGGGGAGCGATGCGCTTGCGGCGCCATGCCACCAGGATGGCGATCACATTCGACAGGGTGACGGCCAGTTGCAGCAGGTCGTCGATCTGTACCGTGATCCCGAGTGCCCGTAACTCCATGGCGTCCGCCCCCTGAAAGCTTCGGTCGACCGTGCAGCACCCGGGCCCACCTGCCTGGTTGCCGGTCAGTATCAGGCATGCCCGGGCAGGTTGATCCGTTAACCGGCAATGCTGCCTGGCTTCCTGTCCGACCGGATTGTGTTTGCATGGCGGCTGTGGGAGGAAAGTTCGCTGTATGGCGGCCAGGCAGGTACGTGACGGTGGTGGCAAGGCGTTCCGGCAGGTTTCGGAGGCGCTGCGGACCCGGATGGTTGACGGAACGTACCAGCTGGGTGCCGAACTGCCCGCGCAGGGCAAGCTCGCCAAGGAGTTCGGGGTGTCCCGTGACACCGTCCAACGGGTGGTGCGCGAACTGGGCAACGAGGGGTGGATCGAATCCCGCCAGGGCAGCCCGGCTCGGGTCGTCAAGATCCAGCGTGTGCAGTCCACCACGGCCAAGGCCAGCAGGTCACGGCAGGTGATGATGCTGGGGCCGCTGATCAGCGAGGCGTTCGAGCAGTCCGAAGTCTCCCTGGACGTCTTCACGTTGACCTCGGAGTCCCTCGACACCCACATCCGGCTCCAGGCGGAGCGGATCCGGGCCGGTGCCATCGCCCCCGGCAGCATCGTCGTACGGTTGCTGCTGCCTGATCCTCAGCTCGACCTGCCGTATCCGGTGATCAGGCAGGACAAGGACGATCCACGGCTGCAGGAGCGGATGCGCGCCATCACCGACCGGCACACGGAATCGCTGCGTACCGCGCTGCGGGATCTGCAGGCCGAGCGGTTGGTGCCGTCCGTCGACTTCCAGATCAGGCATGTGCGCCTGGTGCCGGCCTTCAAGCTCTACGTCATCAACATGACAGAGGTGCTGCACGCCCTCTACGAGGTCATCCAACGGCTCATCATCCTGGACACCGGCGAGGAGATCGACGCGCTCGACGTGCTGGGACTGGGAGCCATGCTGACGCACCACGTCGCGGACGCCGATCCGGACTCGCCGGGATCGGTCTTCGTGCTGAAGATGCGGTCCTGGTTCGAGTCGGTCTGGAACCTGCTCGCCGAGTAGCGCTTCTGTCAGGTCTTGGCCGGACCAAAGGTGGGGACAACCGCGGTGCGCTAGCATGCCCGCATTATCTGAGCAACCGCTCCGGTTCCTACGTATGAGAAGGCCAAACACACCGTTCTCAGAACGACCTGACGCAGCGGGGCACCGAACCCACCCGTTGTGGCTACTCGATTGCGCCTCTGGTCGTGCGGGCAGTCAGCCGCGTTTACCGTTTGCCGTACTTTCCAGCCAGCGTTAGCAATTCCGGAGCGGCCAGTGGGCGCATCTTCTGTTCCCCCTATTTCCTTTGGGGAACGCGCCAAACCCGGCGCACATCATGCGCTTTACCAGGACATCGTGCGCCCTGCCATGCAGCGCGGCAAGGCGCACAGCGGGCACCACAACAAGAACTACGTCCTGCCGTTGACCAGCCGCATGGCGCAGCTGCTGGGGCGTGACCCCGGTATGTCGGTGACGGTACGCATCCGGCGTGCCGACGCGCTGCCCGTGGTGATCAGGACCTGGCGGAACGAGGAGCAGATCCTCAGAGCCGTCAGAACCGCGCTGCCCAATGTGCCGGAATGCCTCGTCGAGGGAAACGGGTTCGCCATTCACAGCTATGTGGAAGGAGTGCCGCTGTCCAGCGTCTGCGGCAACGGCAAACCCGTCGACAGGCTGCTGATCGAGGAAATCGCCCAGCTCCTTGCGCAGATGACCCAGGTGCGCCGGGCCACACTGCCGCCCCTGCCGACCTCGTGGACCAGTAGCCAGGGGTTTCTGCAGACGCTGGCGCACTGCGCCGACCAGCAGATCCGGCGGGCCAACCTGACCCTCTTCGGCGGGTTGTTCGCGGCGCTGGGAATCCCGGAGGACGCACTCACCAGGTTCGCGGAGCGGGTGCCGGTGATGGTGCGTCGGCCGTACAGCCTGCTCCACGCGGACCTGCACCGGGACAACCTGATCGTCCCCTACGGCGGTCACCCGTCGCTCATCTGTGTCGACTGGGAACTGGCCACCTACGGCGACCCGCTCCACGACCTGGCGACTCATCTGGTGCGTATGCAGTACCCGGACCACGCGTGGTCCGAGGTGGTCGAGGCCTGGGCCCGGGCCATGGAGGGCACCCGGCCCGGAGCTGTCAACGGCGTGGGCAGGGACCTGCGTCACTACGTCGCCTTCGAGCAGGCGCAGTCCGTCTACCCGGACGTGATGCGGGCCGCGACGTCCCTGGACGAATCGTTCGACCAGAAGGGCCTGGACGGGGCCACGGTGGCGGTGCGCCGTGCCCTGGAGGTGGCGCAGGCGCCGTTGAGGTTGCGGCACCTGCCCAGCGAGGCCGAGATCGAGCGTGTGCTGTTCCGATGGCGGATTTCCCGGGGCGAGGCACGCAAGGGGCTTTTCTCCAGATTCGTCACCGTGCCCTGGAGGCCGGACAAACGTTTCCCCGAGCGCCCGGAATTTCCTTTTCTGGCCGTGCCGGGAGCGCTGCACGCAGAGGGCGCGGCCCCGGCCGGCCGGGTGTTCAAGGGAACCGGTCACCTGAATTCCGTGGTGCGCGTTCCCGGTATCGATTTCCCGGTTGTGGTGCGACGCAAAGTGCAGAAGGTATTCCGTCGCGAACGCAGTTTTCTCAGTGAGCATGCCGTGCTCAGAGCCATCGAGACCTCCAGGGTTCCGGTCGCGGCACCGAAGATTCTGGCCCTCGGCGAGAGCTATCCGGGGAAGTACCGGAAAGACAGCTTCGCCATTCACACCTACGAAGGGCCGCTCGACATCGACCGGCCGCCCAACCATCCCGTGCACGGCCTGCTTCCGCACGAGGCGGACCGGCTCATCGACCAGCTCTGTGCGCTGAAGGACGTCGACTTTGCCAAGCTCGACCCGGCCGCCGGAATGGCGGGCTACAACTTCTACAACTACCTGAGCGACCAGCTCGTCCTGCTGGTCGGGTACCTGCCCAAGGAGTCGCAGCAACTCGCCAGGCAGCTCGGCCTGCCGGATGCCGAGCGGCTGCGGCAGATACTGGCCCGGCACGAGGTGACCGATCGCAGACCGATCCTCCTGCACGGTGACCTGAACCCCTGGAACCTGGTGCGCAGGGACGACGACATGGCGCTCACCATCATCGACTGGGAGATGGCGGTCGTCGGCGACCCGCTGTACGACCTGGTGCGGCACATGCATCTCACCCCGACCCGGCCGGAGATCCGTGACCGGATGTTCCGGCGCTGGGAGCGCCTGCTGCCGGCCGCCTACACCCATGCCTGGCAGCAGGACTGGCGGGTCTACCGGTGGATCGAGATCGTCCGGTCCGCCTACGTGGACCTGGACCGGCTGGTTACCGGAGCGAGCCTGGACGCTCCCAACGTCCGCCGGGCCGTGGACTCGTACGCCATGACACTGGCGGCGGCGATCGGCTCCCTGGGGCTGCCGGCCCGCGCAACGGCGAATCCCCATCTTGCCCGTGCCCTGGCCTAGGGGGACCATGACTGGACCGAATACGCGTTTGCCCATGGGTCCGTGGCGTCGGCCGGGCAGCGTCGCGCGGAGGGGGCGGGTATGTCCGGGCGGAGCGGGGGTTCGACGGACGACACCGGGCCATCCCGGCTGAGGCGGTTTCAGGAGCGGGTCGAGCCGGTGGTGACCCGCGTCCTGCTGCTCGGCATCTTCGTCACCGGCCTCACGGCCCAGTTCGTGAAGCCGGTCGGGGACGCCCTGGAGGGCAAGGCCTATCTCGGCGGTGCCTTGCTGAGCCTGGTCGGCTATGTGCTCTACGACCAGGTGAAGGAGCTGACGTCATCCGTCCGTGCCCCGAGCCGGGCGCTGGTGAACTCCAGTCAGCTGGGGAGCTTCGTGAGCGAGGCCTTCGAGGCGCGGAGAGTGGAGATCAGCTTTCTCGGCTACACGGGCGAGACGCTCTACACCACGCTCTACCACCGCCTGGAAGACCTCTTCGACCACCCCGGCCCCACCCGCAGAGTGCAGGTCCGCATGCTCGTCCCGGACTTCGGTCAGCCGATGACGGTCCCCTCCAAGGTCGGGGAGCAGGACCTGCCCGTGGACGATCCCGACTTCCGCAAGCGCATGGAGCAGCGGTGCCGTGAGTACGACGGCATCCTCTCCGAGCTCGCGGAGCGGCTCACGGCGACCGGCCGGGTGCGTGTCGAGTGCGAGTACCGCCTTTATCCCGGCATCCCGCGCGACAAGATCTGCATCTTCAACCGGCAACAGGTGCTGCACGGTCTGTACGACCTGTCCGTGCGGATGCGGCTGCACCACCTGGGCGACGAGTACTACGACCCCAAGGGGTACCGGACCGACCTGAACGTGTGGTCCCGGGAGGGCGTCGCCGAGGCGGCGGTGGCGACCTGGGCCAAACATTTCGACGACCTGTGGAGCCTTGCGAAGCTCCCGCACTGGCGGCAGGTCCCGTCGGCCTGACCCCCGCTGCGTAGGCTCGGCCCCATGGGTGAGATGGGCCTGCGTGAGCGCAAGAAGCGGCGGATGTACGAGGACGTGTCGGACATCGCCGTGCGGCTGTTCCTGGCGAAGGGGTTCGACGCGGTGTCGGTCGCCGAGGTGGCCGCCGCCGCCGGGATCTCCAAGCCGACGCTGTTCCGGTACTTCCCGGCCAAGGAGGACCTGGTCCTGCACCGCATCGCCGACCACGAGACGGAGGCCGCGCGGCTGGTCACGGGGGCCGGGTCGCCGGTCGGGGTACTGAGGGCGCACTTCCTGGACGGCCTGCGGCGCGGCGACCCGATCACCGGGCTCAACGACCACCCCCAGGTCCTCGCCTTCCACACCCTGCTCAACAGCACCCCCACCCTGGTCGCCCGCCAGTACGCCTACCTGGAGCGGTCGGAGGCCGCGCTCGCCGAGGCCCTCGGCGGCACCCTGGCGGACCGGCTGGCCGCCGGCCAGATCATCGCCGTACAGCGGATCCTCGCGCAGGACAACTGGCGGCGGATCGTGGCGGGGGAGCAGGTCGAGGACGTGCGGGAGGACGCGGTGCGGGCGGCGGAGGAGGCGTTCGGGCGGCTGGAGCGGGCTGTCGCGGACGACTGACGGGTTCGGGTTAAAAATTTAACCCGGTTACGTTTTCTCGTCTACGCTGTCCCCATGCAGCAGGAACTCGACCGCGAACGCGCCTACCACGACACCTGCCGAGCCGCCCTCGCCCGCATGGTCGAAGGCGCCGTCGAGCACGTCGTCACCGGGGTGGACGTCTCCGCGTCCGGTGCCGACGCCGAGGTGCTCGGGTACCGGCTGCGCAGCCGGGCCAAGGAGATGCGCGAGCTGCCACAGGGCCCGCTGTTCTTCGGCAAGCTGGACTTCGAGGCGGGGGAGCACGCGGGGCAGAGCTACCGCATCGGCCGGCTGCGGATCAGCGAGGAGCCGACCGCCCCGCCCCTCGTCGTCGACTGGCGGGCCCCCGTCTCCCGCGCCTTCTACCAGGCCGGCCCCGACGACCCGCAGGGCGTGGCGGTACGGCGTCGGTTCGGCTGGGCACCCGGCAGCCGCGGTGACTCCGCCGACCTCACGGGGATGGAGGACGAACGGCTCGGCAAGGGGGAGTCGGGGACGGGGGCGCTGCTCACCCATGAGATCGAACGGCCCCGCGTCGGCCCCATGCGCGACATCGCCGCCACCATCCAGCCCGACCAGGACGACCTGGTCCGCGCCGGCCTCGCCGACTCCGTCTGCGTCCAGGGCGCCCCGGGCACCGGCAAGACCGCCGTCGGCCTGCACCGCGCCGCCTACCTCCTCTACACCCACCCGCAGCGCATCCGCCGCTCCGGCCTCCTGATCCTCGGCCCCAACCGCACCTTCCTCTCCTACATCTCCGAGGTCCTCCCGGCCCTCGGCGAGACCGGCGTACGGCAGGCGACCCTGCCCGAGGAGATCGGCCGCCACCCGGTCACCGGCACCGACCCCGAGCGCACCGCCGCGCTCAAGCACGACCCGCGGATGGCCGAGGTCCTGCGCCGCGCCCTGTTCGCCCACGTCCGCACGGACGCCGTCACCCCGCTCTCGCTCTCCGACGGCACGTACACCTGGCGGGTGCCCGCCGGCACACTCACGGAGATCGTCGAGGGGGTACGGGACGAGGAACCGCCGTACGCCGTCGGGCGGGAGCGGGTGCGGGGGCGGGCGATGCGGGCCGTACAGCTCCAGGCCGAACGGCGGGCGGGCCCGCAGCCCGGCGCTTGGACCCGGCGCCTGGAACGCTCCCGGGCGATGAGCGCCTGCCTCGACACCGTCTGGCCCAAGGTGCGCCCGGAGGAGGTGGTGGCCGAACTCCTCACGGACGGCGAGGTGCTGGCGGCGGCCGCGGACGGGCTCCTCACCCCCTCCGAACAGCGGGACCTGCTCTGGGCCCGCCCGCCCCGCTCGTACAAGTCGGCCCGCTGGTCGGCCGCCGACCTGGTCCTCCTCGACGAGGTCGCGGGGCTGGTCGAACACCCCGAGGGGTACGGCCACATCGTCGTCGACGAGGCCCAGGACCTGTCCCCCATGGAGTGCAGGGCGATCGCCCGCCGCGCCGCCTTCGGCTCCCTCACCGTCCTCGGCGACCTCGCGCAGGCCACCACGCCCTGGTCGGCGCGGAGTTGGGGCACCGTACTGGGCCACCTGGGCAAGCCGGACGCGACCGTCGTCCCGCTCACCACCGGCTTCCGTGTCCCGGCGGCGGTCGTGGCCCTGACCAACCGGCTGTTGCGGCGCCTGGGCACCGACGTACCCCCGGCCGAGTCCTACCGCGGCGACGGCGAGGTGCGGATCCGCCCGGCCGACGACGTGCACGCGGCGACGGTCACCGCCGTGCGGGAGGCCCTGGCCCACGAGGGGTCGGTCGGGGTCGTGGCCGCGGACGCACAGGTGACCGCCGTACGCGAGGCGCTGACGGCCGCCGACCTCGAACCGGCGGGACCGGACGAGCTGGGCGCACGGGTGGCCGTGGTCCCGGCGAGCGTGGTCAAGGGCCTGGAGTACGACCACGTGGTGGCCGTGGAACCGGCGGCGGTGGCGGAGGGGGAGGAGAGAGGGCTGCACCGGCTGTACGTGGTCCTGACCAGGGCGGTGTCCCGGCTGGACGTGGTGCACGGAAGGCCGTTGCCGTTCTGAGAGAGGCGAGGAACAGTTTCCCGGCACTCTCTGCGCTGCCATCCTGTCCCCGATGCTCCTCTTCCTAGACATCGACGGCACCCTCATCCCCTTCGGCGCCCCCGCCGACCACCCCTACCCGGTCTACGAGACCGACCACACCCCACCGAACCCCCTGCTCACCCGCGTCGACCCCGCCCTCGGCCCGCGCCTGCGCGCCCTCCGCTGCGAGCTCGTCTGGGCCACCACCTGGATGGACGACGCCAACGCCTGCGTCGCCCCGTGGCTGGGCCTGCCCCCGCTGCCCGTCGTGGAGTGGCCGGACGAGGACCGGCCCCCTGCCCTGCTGCACTGGAAGACCCGGCCGCTGGTGGCGTGGGCGGGGCGGCGGCCGTTCGTCTGGATCGACGACGAACTCACCGAGGCCGACCGCGCCTGGGTCGCCGCCCACCACCCGGGGCCCGCCCTGCTGCACCGCGTCGACCACGAGTTCGGCCTGACGGAGGCGGACTTCGCGGTACTGGAGGACTGGCTGACGGCCCAACGCTGACGCCTCACGCCCGGCGCGGCGCTGACGTCTCACGCCGGGCGCGGCGCGCTCGTGGTGACGCAGTCCGCGACGGTGTCGGCGAAGATCCGGGCGAGCGGGGAGAGCGCGTCCCAGCGGCGCACCGCCCAGCCGACGGTCAGGGGCGGCAGGTCGGTGACGGGGACGAGCCGGAGGGGGTCGGCGTCGCCGGGTGCCCGGCGGCCGGGCAGTGCGGGTACGACGGCGTGACCGAGGCCGAGTTCCGCCAGCAGGAGGGCGGTGTCCCAGTCGGCGACGCCGGTGTCGGAGCTGGTCCGGACGCCCAGTTCGGTGAACGCGGCGTCGAGCCGGGTACCCGAGACGGAACTCTGCGGCAGCCGGATGAGGCGGATACCGGCGAGATCGGCGGCCTCGACACGGGCCCGACGGGCAAGCGGGTCGTCGGCGCGGACGGCCAGTACCCAGGGCAGGTCCACCACCGGGCGCTGCTCGATGCCGCGGACCGGGCTGCCGAGGGTGACCCAGGCGAGGTCGAGGTTGCCCGCGGCGAGGGCGTCGAAGCAGCGGCGGCCGGAGGTCTCCGTCTGGAACTCCAGGCTCACCTTCGGGTAGCGCTGCCGGAAGGCGACGACGGCCTCGGACATGAAGTGGCGTACGGTCGTTCCGCCCGTGGTGACGCGTACCGAGCCGCCGTCGCCGTCGACGAGGTCGCCGAGGCGCCGCAGGGCCGAGTCCAGACCGGCGATGCCGTCGGCGGCCGCGTCCCACAGGATCCGTCCGGCGTGGGTGGGTACGACTCCTCGTGACTGGCGCTCCAGGAGGCTGACGCCGGTCTCCCGTTCCAGCCGCTTCACATGCTGGCTGACCGCGGACTGGGTGCAGGCCAGCTCCCGGGCGACGGCGCTGAGGCTGCCCGCCCGGCACACGGCCACGAAGACACGCAGGTCGTCCAGAGTCATGAGCCGAAGGTATCCACGGTGGTCACCGCATCCAAGTCAGAGCTTGGGGCTGGCGAGAAATCCTTAGGATTGACTGGGGTCGGCGCACTCGCGATGATCGGCACAGGGCCCTGGGCGGCAACCCGTCCGGCGCCTTCGCGGGGGTCCGGACCCCTGGCGGAGGCAACGGACGGGTGCCGACCCGAGCGACGGAAGGAACCCGCCTCGTGTCCGCTTCCCCAGCTTCCCCCGCATCCTCCTTATCCCCCGCAAGCCCTGAGGCCTCCGCTCGTGCCGTCGCGCTGCTGCGCGCGCTCGGGGCCGCGGAGATCGACCATCCCGGCGGCACGCTTCTCGTGCACCTCCAGCGCGTCCAGGAGCAACTAGCCGCCTGGGGCGCCCGCCCCGCCCTCCAACTCGCGGGCCTGTGCCACGCGTTCTACGGCACCGACGGCTTCCCCACCGCCCTGCTGTCCCTGGACCGCCGCACCGAACTCGTGACGGCGATCGGCGCGGAGGCCGAGGCGATCGTGTACCTCTACGCCTCGTGCGACCGGAAGGCCGCCCATCCGGTGCTCGCCGACCCCGACGCGGCCCTCCGCGACCGCTTCACCGGCCACAGCCGTGTCCCCGAACCCCGGTTGCGCCGGGACCTCGCCGAGCTGACCGCCGCCAACGAACTCGATCTCGCCCGCGTCGACCCGTCCTTCCGCGAGCGGTGGGGAGACCGGCTCCTCGCCCTGTTCACCCGCTTCCGCCCGCTGCTGAGCGAGCCGGCCTGGTCCGCGTGCCGCGCGGTTCTCGCGAGTCCCCAGGGTGTTCATCGCGGACGTCCACTGCCCGGCCCGGAGGCCCCATGTCCCTGCAGATGAAGCTGGTCGCCATCACGCTCGACTGCCCCGACCCGCCGGCTCTCGCGGCGTTCTACCAGCAGGCCACCGGTCTTGAGCCGCATCCGAAGTCGGACGCCGACTTCGCGGGTCTCAACGGTGAGCACGGACTTCTCATCGGTTTCCAGCGGGTCGACGGCTACCGGGCGCCGAACTGGCCCGGCCAGACCGTTCCCCAGCAGCTCCACATCTGCTTCAGGATCGACGAGGACCTGGCCGAGGCCGAAGCCCGGCTGCTGGAGCTGGGCGCGGGCAGGCCGGACCACCAGCCGCACGGGGACAGGGCACGGGTCCTCACCGATCCGGTCGGCCATCCGTTCTGCATCACCACATGAGGCAGCTCCGCCGGGCCTTCGGGATCGCCACCCACTTCTGATCCGGCGGACGCGTACGCATGCGTGCCGCCGACGTGGCGCCGACGTGGCCTCAGCGGACGGGTCGGTCCGGCTTGCGGGCCAGGAGCTGGATTCCCTCGGACTCGTGCCCGTTCATGGTGGCCACGGTGATGCGGCGGGTGTCGGCGATCTCGAAGTCCGCGAGAAGGGACGTGAACCAGTCGCTCGGGTGGTGGCGGCAGACCGCGCCGTCGCCGGTCTCGAACACCCCGTGGACCCCGTAGGTGCCGTTGCGTGCCGCGAACCTGGCATAGCGGTCACGGTTGCGTTCGTCGTCCTGGAGCAGCAGGTCGCTGACGTAGAGCAGTCCGCCCGGTTTGAGCACGCGGCTCAGTTCGCCGACCAGTCGTCGCTGTGCGTCGTCGTCGGGTATGCAGGTCAGCACCGCGAAGAGGAGTACCACGTCCACGCTCGCGTCCGGGTGGTCCGGCATCGGCGGCGGGGCCGCCACGGCGAAGCGCAGCGTGGGATGCAGGGTGCGGGCCCGGGAGATCATCCCCGGTGAGGTGTCGACGCCGCGGAGTTCGGTGAAGCCCTGCTGCTGGAGGGCGTGCATGGTCCGGCCGTAGCCGCACCCGTGGTCCAGGACCGCGGCACGCCGGTCGACGCCGTCCAGCCACGGCATGTGCAGGGGGTGCGTGAACGTCTTGGTGGTCGCGGCGGCGTCCCAGTAGGCGGTCTGGCTGCCGGGGTCGGACATGGCGGACACCTCCGTCGTGCTGCCGGGTGAGGGAGTCGGTGATCGCGGTCGGCCCCCGGCCGTCAGGCCGTGCGTACCGCCATCAGCAGTCCGCTTGCCCACGCCAGGCGTACGCATCGGAAGTCCTCGCGTTCGTCCAGCTCGGTCAGAAGGCGTTTGACGGAGGCTTCGTGGCCCTCCGGCCAGCCGGGCTGGGGGACGAGGTCGTCGATCAGGTAGGTCCCGCCGGGAGCCACGAGGCCCAGGGCTCGGTCGAGGTGGGTGAACTTGCCCGGCCGGGTGTCCGCGAAGACGAGGTCGAAGGGGGCGCCGTCGAAGTCCTCCAGCCAGGTGCCGGCGTCCCCGGACACGAAGGTCACCCGCGGGTCGGTGCCCAGCTGTTCCCGGGCGATGGCCTGGACGGTGGGGTCGAGTTCGACGGTGGTCAGACGGGCGGCACGGTCCATGCCACTGAGGATCCAGGCGGTGCCCTCCCCGACTCCGGTGCCGAGTTCGAGGATCCGGCCCCCGGGCCGGGCGGCGGCGAGTGCTGCCAGGAGGCTTCCCGTGCGGTCTTCGCTGGACCTGACGAAGCCCGCGTCGCGCGCCTTGGAACGCAATGCGGGCAGGGCGGTCGGGCGGCGGCTCGGTGTGTCGTCCATCCGCAGATGATGCGAGAGCCGTGTCCTTGCGGGCAAGGTCATATCTTGTCGCTCTGTCGGTGATCGCAGACCGCGGACGAATCGGCCGACTTGCCCCCACCGCGTCCCACCCGGCTCCACCGCGTCCCACCCGGCTCCGGCCTGTTCCACCCGGCTCCGGCCTACTCCACCGGGCTCCACCCGGCCCCGGTCGGCCATCCGGGTATGGCGCGGCACACTTTTGCAAGCAGGTGCTTGCAATTGTTAGCGGAGGTGGGGCACTGTGGAGGCATGGCATCGCTGAACGTCGGCAATCTCGGTGAGTATCTGCGTGAACAGCGGCGCAACGCGCAGCTGTCGCTCAGGCAGCTCGCCGATGCCGCCGGGGTGTCCAATCCGTACCTGAGCCAGATCGAGCGCGGGCTGCGCAAGCCGAGCGCGGAGGTGCTGCAGCAGGTCGCCAAGGCCCTGCGGATCTCCGCCGAGACGCTGTACGTCCGCGCCGGAATCCTCGACGCCGAGCGGGATCTGAACGAGGTGGAGACCCGTGCGGTCATCCTCGCCGACCCCACCCTCGACGAGCGGCAGAAGCAGGTGCTGCTGCAGATCTACGAGTCGTTCAGGAAAGAGAACGGCTTCGGGTCGGGCGAGGAGCGCGCGAGCGACACGGACGTCCCCGGCGCCGAGGGCGACGACGCCGACGGCGAGACCGACGACAGCGGAACCGACGACAGTGAGACCGATCCGCGGCGGACGGCCGGATGAGCCGGCCAAGCGCGCCGGCCGCCGCGCCGCGGATCACAAAACCCTCAGCCGAACTTTAATACGGGAGGACCATCACCATGGCCATCACCGACGACCTGCGCAAGACCCTCAGCGACCCGACTCCGCTCTACTTCGCCGCAGGCACCGCCGACCTGGCCCTCCAGCAGGCCAAGAAGGTCCCCGGCCTGGTCGAGCAGCTGCGCGCCGAGGCCCCGGCCCGCATCGACGCGGTCCGCCACACCGACCCGAAGGCCGTGCAGGAGAAGGCCACCGCCCGCGCCAAGGAGGCCGGTGCCAAGGCCAAGGAGGCGCAGGCCAACCTCCAGACGAAGGTCAACGACTTCATCGTCTCTCTCGACGGCGACCTCAAGAAGCTCGGCGAGTCCGCCCAGGACTTCGCCCTGCGCGGGGTCGGCGTGGCCGCCGAGTACGCGGTCAAGGCCCGTGAGACCTACGAGAAGGTCGCCGAGCACGGCGAGCAGGCCGTGAAGACCTGGCGCGGCGAGGCCGCCGACGAGATCGAGGACCTGGCCATCGCCGTCGAGGGCAAGCCCGAGCCGGTCGTGGTCAAGACGGAGGAGAAGCCGGCGGAGGAGCCGAAGGCCGCCGAGGCCAAGCCGACCGCGGTGAAGAAGGCCCCGGCCGCCAAGAAGACCCCGGCCCCCCGCAAGGCCACCCCGGTCAGGAAGACCACTCCGCCGGCCAAGTAAATCGGCGTGCGCGTCAGCAGAACGTACGGGCCGGGCACCTTGAGGGTGCCCGGCCCGTTCTACGGGTACGGTGGCCGCGTAGGGATCGGGAGAGAGCGGGCGGTGGCAGCATGCTGATGTTGGGGTTCGCAGGGTTCCTGGGACTGTTGAAGATCGTCCTGATGGCCCTGGCCGCGTTCGGGCTGGTCGACGCCGTGTTCCGGCGCGAGGACGCCTTTCGCGCGGCCAACAAGCAGAACAAGATGTTCTGGCTGATCATCCTGGCCATCGCGCTGGTCGTCAGCTACCTCTTCTCGATCCTCTCCATCCTCCCGATCGCGGGCCTGGTGGGGAGCATCGTCTACATCGTCGACGTCCGCCCCGCGGTCAAGCAGGTGTCGGGCGGTGGCGGCGGCTGGCGAGGCCGCCGCGGCGGCAGCAGCAGCGACGGCCCGTACGGCCCGTACAACGGCGGCCGCTGACTTTTCAAGGCGCGCCCGCTGGGGCGCGCCCCAAAGGGGCGCGGGGAACTGCGCGACCAGCCACAGCGCACCCGCAGTCGGCCGACCACTGAAACCGGAAACGGCGAGCGGCCGCTCAAACCCCCCGATCCAGCAGCACAACGGCCACATCATCCGTCAGCTCACCCCCATTGAGCTGCCGCACCTCGTTCACCGCCGCCCGCAGCAACGCCTCCCCGGTCAGGCCGGAGGCCAGCTGCCGCCGGACCATCTCGACCATCCCCTCCTGCCCCAGCCGCTCGCCGCCCGAGCCCACCCGGCCCTCGATCAGGCCGTCGGTGTAGAGCATCAGGCTCCACGCGGCGCCCAGCTTCACCTGCATCCGGGGCCAGCGGGCCCCCTTCAGCAGCCCGAGCGCCGGGCCGTTGTTGTCGTACGGCAGCAGCTCGGCCGGTCGCCCGGGCCGGGCGATCAGCGGCGCCGGATGCCCGGCCAGGCACAGCCCGGCCCGGCGCCCGTCCGGCGCTATGTCCACGGTGCAGAGCGTCGCGAAGATCTCCTCGTCGGAGCGCTCGTGCTCAAGGACCTCCTGCAGGGTGCCCAGCAAATCGTCGCCGCTCAGCCCCGCCAGGGTCAGCGCCCGCCAGGCGATCCGCAGCTCCACCCCGAGCGCGGCCTCGTCCGGGCCGTGCCCGCAGACGTCGCCGATCATCGCGTGCACGGTCCCGTCGGGCGTGCGCACGGTGTCGTAGAAGTCGCCCCCGAGCAGCGCGCGGGAGCGGCCGGGGCGGTAGCGGGCGGCGAAGCGCAGCGCGGAACCCTCCAGCAGCGGGGTGGGCAGCAGACCGCGCTCGAGACGGCGGTTCTCCTGCGCACGTAGCCGCCCCTCCGCGAGCTTCCGCTCGGTCGTGAGGGAACGTTTGCGCTCGACGGCGTACCGGATGGCGCGGCTCAGCAGCCGTCCGTCCAGTTCGTCGCGGAAGAGGTAGTCCTGCGCGCCGACGCGCACGGCCTCGGTGCCGCGCTCGGTGTCGCCGGAGGCGGTGAGCGCGAGCACGGCGTGCCGGGGCGCGAGCTCCAGCACGTGCTTGAGCACGGCAAGCTCGCCCTCTGCGTCCTTGCCGCCCGGCGCCGGCAGCGCCAGGTCCAGCAGGATGCAGTGGACGTCGTCGGTCAGCAGCCGCTCGGCCTCGGTGAGGTTGCGGGCGGTGCGGACGCGGATCGAGGTGCCGGACGCGTCCCGCAACTCGGGCAGCACCGGTGAACCGGCCGGATCGTCCTCGATCAGCAGCAGCGTGAGAGTGGTGCCGCCGGTGTTCTGGGCGACGGCTTCCGTGCGGTTGGCCTCTTCCTTGAGGGGGCCGCCGCCCTGTGCGGGCGCGGCGGCCGGCGCCTGACCACTCTCCACGGCCGGGATCGCTCTCTGCCGCGGTACGGGTACGGGCATCTGTTGGGTTCCTTCCCTCCCCCCGAGGGCATGGCGGGGCGAGGGACCTCGACCCACCAGACGGGGACCATAGCGTTACTGGCCACCGCAACGGAATGGTGTGAGCCGCGTCGCTCTGTCTCAGGCCTCTGTCATATGCCGCGTGCCGTACCGCAGTTGGACAAGAGGGCTGCCCTGCGGGAATGACGAAGGTCACGTGCTGTCGGAGTTTGGGCGGGTGTTGCGGTGCACTGGGTCACATGGTGCAGCTCACGAAAGGAACATCACGCCCAAAACACCTGGCGGTGCTCAGGCGTCCGGCCGTACCACCCCGAGGATCGGCATCGAACCCGCGCCGCCGATCGACACCGTCCGCCCCGGGCGCGGGGCCTGGATGATCGCGCCGTCGCCGATGTACATCGCGACATGGCTGGCGTCGTCGTAGTAGATGATCAGGTCGCCGGGGCGCATGTCCGCCACGTCGATGTGCTCGAGCTGCTTCCACTGCTCCTCGGAGGTGCGCGGGATCGGCTTCCCGGCGCTCGCCCAGGCCTGTGAGGTCAGCCCGGAGCAGTCGTAGGAGTCCGGGCCCTCCGCGCCCCACACGTACGGCTTGCCGAGCTGGGCGGTGGCGAACGCGACCGCCTTCTTGCCCGCCGCGGACGCCTTGGTGTGGATCTCGTCGAGTATCCCGGTGTCCAGCCAGGCGGTCTGCGCCTGGTAGGCGGCCTCCCGCTCCAGCTCGGCGAGACGCTCCTTCTGCTTCTTCTCGAGCGTCGACTCGAGCTTCTCCGCGGCGGTGATCCGCTGCTTGATCTTCTTCTTCGCGGCGGCCTTCGCCTTGCGGCCTGCCTCCAGTTTGTTCCACTGGTCGGCCGCGTCCGCCGCGTACTGCTTCAAGTCCTGCTGGGTCCGGGTCAGTTCCCTGATCAGGGCCTTGGTGGCCCGTTGGCCCTGGAGCACCCGCCCGGCCCCGTCCAGGAACTGGGTGGGGTTGTCGCTGAGTATCAGCTGGGCGCTGTCCGGCAGCCCGCCGGTGCGGTACTGGGCGGCGGCCGCCCGGCCCGCCCGCTCCTTCAGCTCGTCGAGCTTCTGCTGCCCCTTGACGATCTTCTTGGCCAGGTCGACGATCTCGGCGGACTGCTTCTGGGTCGCCTCCTCGGCGGCGTTGTACGCGTCGGTGGCGACGGCCGCGTCGTGGTAGAGCTTGTCCAGCTTCTCCCGTACGGCTTCGAGGTCCTTGTCCTGCGGGACGGTCACGGAGGCGCCGGCCGAGGCCGAGGCGCTGGGGGAGGGGGTCGGGCTGGGGGCCGCGAACGCCGTGCCCGGCGCCGCCAGCACCGTCACCGCGCAGACCACCGTCACCGCCGTCGCCAGGATCCCGCGCCCACCCGGCCGGACGGCGTGCTTGTCCGGTCCCATGACCCGACCCCCCAAAAAATCTGATTAACCGTCAGTAACTTACGGTGCGTGGAGGATCGTGCCACGTGGTGCCGCAAAGCGACAGAGGTAACGACAGGCGGGTTCCTCCCCGGTTTCCCCCCGAGCATGACGATCTTCCCGCCTTTGTGACGAACGACTCATCGAGATCGTTCCCGGCCCGCGGCCCCCTCAGTCCGAGGGTGCCAACGCCTCCCACGCCACCGTCACTTCGCCCTGCCGCCAGCGTGCCGCCGAGTCCGTCACCGGCCAGTCGGCCGTCAGCTCCCGGACCGCCCGGATCCACCGCTGCCGGGCGCCGTAGGACGCGTAGGGCGCGGCCGCCGCCCAGGCGCGGTCGAAGTCCCGCAGGAACGCGTGCACCGGTTCGCCCGGCACATTGCGGTGGATCAGCGCCTTCGGCAGCCGTTCGGCGAGGTCCGAGGGCCGCTCCAGGGATCCCAGCCGGGTCGCGAAGGTCACCGTCCGCGGCCCCTCCGTCCCGAGCGCGACCCATACGTGCCGCCGCCCGATCTCGTCACAGGTCCCCTCCACCAGCAGCCCGCCGGGCGCGAGCCGCCCGCACAGCCGCTGCCACACGCCGGCGACCTCGCTCTCGTCGTACTGCCGCAGCACGTTGGCCGCGCGGATGAGCAACGGCCGCGCGGGGAGCGGGATCTCGAACCCGCCGTGCCGGAAGATGAGCCCCTCGCGCTCGTACGGCCTGGCGGCGGCGACCCGTGCGGGCTCGATCTCGACCCCGACGACACGCGCGCGTGGCGCGACGGTACGGAGCCGGCCGAGCAGTTCGACGGCGGTCCAGGGGGCGGCACCGTAACCGAGGTCGACGGCAACGGGATCGACGGTCCGACGCAACGCGGCACCGTGCACGGCGGCGATCCACCGGTCCATGCGACGAAGCCGATTGGGATTGGTGGTCCCGCGCGTCACGTTCCCCACGGGGCGGGAGGCGGCGCGGGCTGTCATGCCTACGAGGGTAAGCGCCCCGGGGTTAGGCGCCCCGAGGCGAGGCGCCCCGAGGCGAGGCGCCCCGAAGTGAGGCGCCCCGTAAGGGGCGCGGGGAACTGCGCGACCAGCCCCCACCCACCCGCACCCGACCCGACAACCGAACCGCCCCCTACGCACTCCACCCTCGAACGGTTGAGCGACGGCAAGTAACGTATCGGCAAAATCGACGCCCCCCGGAATGGGAATCCACCCCTCCGCGTTGCACCCCCTTGGAGGGCACGCGATGTCCTCCCACCGGCATGCCCGCACAAAGGAGGACCGCCACGTGAGCCAGTACGTCAGCAGGCTCGGGCGCCGCTCCCCGTCGGCTGCCACCCGGCTCCGCCGGGCCCGGCGTCCCACCGTGCCCCGCCGCGTCGCGATGCTCTCCGTGCACACCTCCCCGCTCCACCAGCCCGGCACCGGCGACGCCGGCGGCATGAACGTCTACATCGTGGAGCTCGCGCAGCGCCTCGCCGCGATCAACATCGAGGTCGAGATCTTCACCCGGGCCACCTCCGGCGGCCTCCCGCACACCGTGGAGCTCGCCCCCGGCGTCCTCGTCCGGCACGTCGACGCCGGCCCCTACGAGGGCCTCGCCAAGGAGGACCTCCCCGCCCAGCTGTGCGCCTTCACACACGGCGTGATGCAGGCCTGGGCCGGCCACCGCCCCGGCCACTACGACCTCGTCCACTCGCACTACTGGCTCTCCGGCCACGTCGGCTGGCTCGCCGCCCAGCGCTGGGGCGTCCCCCTGGTGCACGCCATGCACACCATGGCGAAGGTCAAGAACGCCAACCTGGCCGACGGCGACACCCCCGAGCCCGCCGCCCGGGTCATCGGCGAGACCCAGATCGTGGCCGCGGCCGACCGCCTCATCGCGAACACCTCCGAAGAGGCCGACGAGCTGGTACGGCACTACAGCGCCGACCCCGCGAACGTCGCCGTCGTCCACCCCGGCGTGAACCTCGACCGGTTCCGCCCCGCCGACGGCCGCGCCGCCGCCCGCGCCCGCCTCGGCCTCCCGCAGGACGCCCTGGTCCCGCTCTTCGCGGGCCGCATCCAGCCCCTCAAGGCCCCCGACATCCTGCTCCGCGCCGTGGCCGTCCTCCTCGACGAGCGCCCCGAACTCCGCTCCCGGATCGTCGTACCGATCGTCGGCGGCCCCAGCGGCAGCGGCCTCGCCAAGCCGGAGGGCCTGCAGAAGCTGGCCGCGCGGCTCGGCGTCGCGGACGTCGTCCGGTTCCGCCCGCCGGTCGGCCAGGAACAGCTCGCGGACTGGTTCCGGGCCGCTTCCGTCCTCGTCATGCCTTCCTACAGCGAGTCCTTCGGCCTGGTGGCGATAGAGGCCCAGGCGGCCGGCACCCCCGTCCTCGCCGCCTCGGTCGGCGGCCTGCCCGTGGCCGTACGGGACGGCGAGACCGGCTTCCTGGTGTGCGGCCACGATCCGGCCGACTACGCGCGCGTGCTGCGCCGGTTCGCCGACGACGCGTCCCTGGCGGACCGTTTCGGCAGCGCCGCCGCCCGGCACGCCCAGTGCTTCGGCTGGGACACGGCGGCCGCCGCCACCGCCGACGTCTACCTGGCCGCGACCCAGTCCCACCGCCGTCGCGTACGCTCGGCCCATGGGTGAAGCTTCACAGGAACGGCAGGCCGCGCAGGTCATCGAGGGTGTCCTGAAGGACGCCGAACTGGAGTGGGAGAGCCCCGAGTCCGGCACCTACGTCGTACAGCTCCCCGGCACCCGCAAGCTCAAGACGACCGTCTCGCTCCGCGTCGGCCGCCACTCCCTCTCCCTGAACGCCTTCGTCATCCGGCACCCGGACGAGAACGAACCGGCCGTCCACCGCTGGCTCCTGGAGCGCAACCTCAAGCTGTACGGCGTGAGTTACGCCGTCGACCGCCTCGGCGACGTCTACGTCACCGCCCGCCTCCCGCTCTCCTCCGTCACCGCCCCCGACCTCGACCGGCTCCTCGGCCAGGTCCTGGAGGCCGCGGACGGCGCCTTCAACACCCTCCTGGAGCTGGGCTTCGCCGCCGCGATCCGCAAGGAGTACGCGTGGCGGGTGTCCCGGGGCGAGTCGACGCGGAATCTGGATGCGTTCACGCATCTGATCGAGCGCTCCGCCGACTGAGTTGCAGGTCTGTACCTGAATTACCCTGCACGACTCTTTCGAGGCGTGGGGGCGTCGTGACATGCTCACGGCCGACGCACATATGAACGTCGTTCACAACCATGAAAGCCGCCATGGGAAGGACGTACGGAATGAGCACCACGCACCACGGCATGACCAGACGGGCCCTCCTCGCCGGCGCCACGGCCGTCGCCGCGACCGCCGTGACAAGCGGCACGGCCCGCGCGTCGGACGCCGAAGTCCCCTCCCTCTGGCGGGAGTTCGTCCGCACCCCCGTCACCCACCCGCAGATCCCGTACGTCGGCCGGGCCGGAGCCGCCCGCATCCGCCGGCTCCCCGTGGTGGCCGACGTCCGCGCGTACGGCGCCGTGGCCGACGGCGTCACCGACTGCGCCCCCGCGATCAACCGTGCCATCGCCGCTGCCGGAAGGGCCGGCGGTGGCACGGTCACCATCCCGCCCGGCACCTTCCGCATCGACGGCCTGATCCTCCTCGGCCACGACAACGTGGTGTTGCGCGGCGCCGGCAGCGGCCGTACCACGCTGTACGCGACGAAGAACCTCACCGAGCTGATCGGCCCGTACGGCTCCCGCTACGGCGGCACGAAGTCGGCGTGGTCCTGGGCGGGCGGGCTCATCTGGCTGGCGCCGAAGGCCCGTTGGGACTCCCTGGTCGCCGCGATCAGGGCGCAGGCCTGGCCCTTCGAGGGCTGGACGGGCAACAAGCGGGACGAGTGGGAGCAGCTGACGCCCGTCGAACCGGCCCGGCAGGGCGACCGGACGGTCACCGTCACCGACCCCTCCCGCCTGCGCCCGGGCCGCCTGGTCCTGCTCCGCATCGCCGACGACACCGCCCACACCCTCCTCCAGCACATGTCGGGCGGCGGCCCCGGCCCGGCGTCGTACTACTGGGAGGACAAGACCAAACTGCTGTCGTACGTCCCCTACGAATGGCCCGTCCGGGTCAGGGCCGTCCGCGGCCGCAGGGTGACCCTGGAACGCCCCCTGCCGCTGGACCTGCGCCCGGAGTGGAACCCCCAGTTCACCACCCACGTCCGTGAACTGACCGGCTCCGGCGTCGAAGGGCTCACCCTCGACGTCATGGAGACCCCGCAGTCCCCGCACCTCCTCGACAAGGGCTACAACGGGGTCGTCCTGCAGTGCGCGTACGACTGCTGGGTGGACGACGTCACCGTCCGCAACGTCGACAACGGCTTCGGCCTGGTCGCCGCCTCCGCCTGCACCCTGCGCCGCACCCGGGTCGGCGGCCGGGGCGAGCACCACCCCTACTTCTGCCGCGAGGGCTCGCACGACAACCTGATCGAGGACTTCACGGTCGAACAGCGCACGGTCCCCGCCCCCGCCGACACCCAGCTCCACGGCATCAACGTCGAGGGGCTCTCCTCCTACAACGTCTGGTCGCGCGGCGAGATGGAGATGGGCACCTTCGACTCCCACCGCGGACTGCCGTTCGCCAACGTCCGCACCGACATCACCGTGAACAACAACGGCCGGCACGGCGGCGACGCCAACGCCGGGCCGCTGTTCGGCGCCCGCTTCACCCACTGGAACGTTCGAGTGACCAACGGCCGCGCGGGCCTGATGAGACTGGACGGACTCGCCCCCTGCTCCGCCACGGTCGGCCTCAACACGGTCACCGAGTTCGACCAGACCGACGTACCGGACTTCACCGGCGACCTGAACTCCCGCCTGGAGCTGTACGGCACCTGGGACGCGGTACGGCCGCGGAACCTGTACGAGGCTCAGCGCGACCTCGACTGCTAGCCTGCCGCGAGTCCGGTCTCTTACCGGACTCTTACCTTTCCTCGTCGGTCAAGAAGAGGTCGTGCATGCGCGCAGGCAGATCCGGTTCGGTGGCGGTCGTACTCGCGGGGGCGCTGGCCCTGGGGGCGTTCACCGCGCCCACGGCCCAGGCCGCCGACACCGGGATCAAGGTGACCGAGCTGGTCCTGAACCAGGGCAGGCCCATCGTGGTGGGCACCGACGCGGAGGTGACCCCCGACTTCACCTTCCGGATGTCCTGGCCGTCCGGCGTCAAGGTCAGCGACGTGAACGCGTGGCCGTACCTCTACCACGACACCACGGCCGCCAAGGGGGCCGAGGACGGCGGCATCTACACCAGCAGCGTCACCTACTACGACGGCAGCAGCACGACCGCCGAGTGCGACGGTGAGCTGTACATCGAACCGCGCTACACCCTGGACTCCAACAACGACGCGACGACCTGGAAGATCGCGGTCTTCGCGCGCGTCTGGGGCTCCGACGGCCAGCCCAAGAGCGAGGAGCACCTGACCGGATTCGGCTCCGTGCAGGTCAAGCGCAAGGCCAAGGTCACCGCCAACGCCACCCCCGAGCCCGTCACCAAGGGCAGGACGCTCACCGTGAAGGGCGCGATCACGCGCGCGGACTGGGCGAAGCACAAGTACACCGGTTTCGGCGGCAAGTCGGCCAGGCTCCAGTTCCGCGCGAAGGGCAGCGGCACGTACACGACGCTGAAGACCGTGCAGGCCGACTCGGCCGGCGCGCTGAAGACCACGGTCAAGGCGTCCGCCGACGGCTACTACCGCTGGACCTTCGGCGCCACGGCCACCACGGGCGGTGCGACCTCCGCCGGCGACTACGTCGACGTCAGGTGAGGGACCGCGCGCTGTCGCGGTAGCGCCCCGGGGTCACCCCCACCAGCTTCCTGAAGTGCCGGGTGAGATGGGCCTGGTCGTAGAAGCCGGTGGTGGTGGCCGTCTCGCCGGGCGGTACGCCGTCGAGCAGCAGCCGGCGGGCCCGGCCGACCCGGCGGGACATCAGGTACTGGTGCGGGGCGATGCCGTACGCGCCGCTGAACGCCCGTACCAGGTGGGCCGGGTGGGCGTGCAGCAGCTGCGCGGCCGCCGCCAGGACGAGTCCGTCGGCGACCCGCTCGTCGAGGAGTTCGCGCAGGGCACGGGCGAGGGCCGGATCGGCCGGCCTTTCCGGCCTTTCGTCCTCGAGCCGGGGGCGGAGCAGGCCCCGCAGCCGCTCGCCGATGAGGGTGAGCCGGCTCTCGGCCTCCAGTTCGTCGCCGGGGCGGGCGAGGGCGGAGTGCAGCTGCCCGACCCGCCGCCGCAGCAGGGGATCCCGCAGATCGGGCCCGTCGACGGCCGCGCCGATCAGATCCTCCCCGAGGAGGGTCCCGTCCAGGTACACCACGCGTTTGCGGAAGCCGTCCGCGGTGGCCGGGGAGCCGTTGTGCGGGACATGCGGCGGCAGCAGGGTCACGGTGTCGTCCGGGGTGCCGTGCTCATGCCGTTCGAGGTCGTACCGTACGGCGCCGTCGTCCACGATGAGCAGCGTCCAGGCGTCATGGACGTGCATCGGGTACGCGTACTCGGTGAAACGGGCGTGGAAGACCTCGGTGACGCCCGGGACGGAGGGGCGCCAGGCGGTGACTTCCTGTGGGGCGGACTGCCGGGCGGCCATGCAAAGAACGTACAAGACCCGGAGGGACGACGCCCGGCAGTCTCGGGGCATGAGCACTTTCGACACGAAGATCGCCGTGCTGCTGCGCGAGGACCTGGAGCCCTGGCAGCGCCTCAACGTCACCGCGTTCCTGGTCAGCGGCCTGGGCGCGACGCTTCCCGAGGTGGTCGGGGAGCCGTACGAGGACGCCGACGGGGTGGCGTACCTGCCGATGTTCCGGCAGCCGGTACTGGTCTTCGAGGGCACGAAGGAGACCCTCAAGGCAGCCCACGAGCGGTCCCTGAGCCGGGCCCTGCCCCGGGCGGTCTTCACCGCCGACCTCTTCTCCACCGGCAACGACCACGACAACCGCGCGGCGGTACGGGCGGTACCGACGGCGGAGCTGGACCTGGTCGGGCTGGCGGTGTACGGGCCGCGGAACGGGGTGGACAAGGTGCTGAAGGGGGCGCGGATGCATCCGTGAGATCCCGGGGGCATCCACGGGAACCCGGGGCATCCATGGGACCCCGAGTGCATCCACGGGACCCGGGGGCCGACTGAGCCGACCGAAGGAATCGTGTGGCGTGACCGGGTGATCAGGTCATTTAATCTGATCAACTTCCTCGCGGATGTCGCATGTCAGAGTCATGCGATACATCCGATTCTCCAGTGTGGCCGCGGCCGTGGCCACGATCTTCACCTGCGCGGCGGGCGGAACAGCCGCCGCCGGCGACGACTCGTCGACGCCGGTCCCCTGCTACACGGCAGCGCTGACGAACGCCATCAGCAGCGCCTCGTCGGGGGACACCCTGTCCCTCGCCCGTGACTGCACCTACCACCTGACCACCCCCTTCAGCACCGGTGAAGGCCTGCCGACCATCTCCCAGCCCCTCACGATCAGGGGCAACGGCGCGACGATCGTCCGCGACGGGAACGCGACCCCCGCGTTCCGCATCTTCCATGTCCTCGCCGGCGGCGACCTGCGCCTGCAGGACCTCACCGTCCGCGGCGGCAACGCCACGCTGTCCACCGGTACCGGCAACGGCGGGGGCATCCTCGTCGACAGCAACGGCAAGCTCAGGCTGGTGGGGGTCGACGTGATCGACAACACCGCATCGCTCAACGGCGGCGGCGTGGCGCTGTCCACGAACGCCACCGCGAACATCCGACGCAGCTGGGTGGCGTTCAACAACGCGCTCAACGGCGCCGGGCTGCACAGCCAGGGGACGTTGACCGTGGACAACTCCGAGATCGGCCGCAACCACGCCCAGGTCCTCGGCGGCGGACTCCTCCAGAACGGCAGCATCGCCTTCATCCACGCGAGCATCATCAGCCGCAACACCGCGAACCTCAGCGGTGGCGGTGTCCTCAACACCGGCGGCGCGTCGACGACGATCAGCGAAAGCAAGATCGCGAACAACACGACCTCCGGTGTCGCGGGCGGCGGGCTCGTGAACGCGGGAGCGACGCTGACGCTGGAGAAGTCGGAAGTCAGCGGCAACGTCGTCGGAGGCCCGGGAGGTGACGGCGGCGGCATCCACAACTCCAACGTGGGTACGGGGCCGAATACGGTGATCGGCACGCTCTACCTCAAGGGCAGCAAGGTCATCCGCAACAGCGCGAACGGCCCGAACGCCGGCACGAACCTGTCCCAGGCGGGCGGCATCTTCAACAGCAGCGGGTCGGTCACGCTCGACCACAGCTACGTCCGCAACAACGCCTCCACGTCGGCACCCGGAGGCCTGCGCACGAACGTCCCGATCACGCTCACGGACTCCAGCATCACCCACAACGTCCCGACGAACTGCGTCCCGTTCCCGATCACGGGCTGCACGGACTGACTCGTCCAGGCAGGCAGGCCCCCCACCCTCGGTCTTCGAGGGCGGGGGCCCGCCCGTGCTCAGGCCGCCCGCACCCCGGCCTCCGCACTCGCCGGCGCCGCGACCGCAGCCCGTTCCTCCGGGATCCGCCGCATCAGCAGCCCGTACCCGAAAGCGGCCGCCGTCCCCACGACCGCGCACACCCCCCACAGCCACCGCGCCCCGAACCGGTCGATGACGACCCCGGACAGCAGCGGCGCGATGAGCGCGGCGGCGGACCAGGACAGCGTGTACATGCCCTGGTACCTGCCCCTTCCGTGCACCGGCGAGAGCCGCACCACCAGCCCCGTCTGGGTCGGCGCGTTGACGATCTCGGCGAGCGTCCACACGCACACGGTGAGCGCGAACACCCCGACCGACCCGGCGAACGCGGTGAGCCCGAACCCGTACCCCGCGAGGAGGGACGAGACGACGAGCAGGGACCGCGCATCCCGGTGCTGGATGACCCGGGTCACCGGGATCTGCAGCACCACGATGAGGATCCCGTTCACGGCGATGGCCATGCCGTAGTCGGCGGGCGAGAACCCGGCCTCGCCCATCGCGACCGGCAGTCCGACCGACCCCTGCTGGAAGATCAGGGCGACGAGGAACGACAGCCCGACCACGCCCATGTACCGCCCGTCGCGCACCACGGTCAGCAGGCTGACCTCCCTGTCCCCGGCGGCCTCCGCGGCGGCGCGCTCGGGCCGCGACTCGGGCAGCCGGAGGAAGACGAGGACGGCGCAGACGGCGGTCATCCCGGCCTCGATCAGGAACCCGGCGCGGTAGCTCACCTCGGCGATGAACCCGGCCCCCATGGACGACACGGCGAAACCCAGATTGATCGCCCAGTAGTTGAGCGAGAAGGCCCGCACCCGGTCCTCGGGCCGCACGATGTCGGCCATCATGGCCTGCACCGCCGGCCGGGAGGCGTTGGAGGCCACGCCGACGAGGAAGGCGACGGCCGCGATGGCCACCGGATCCCGGACGAACCCGAGCAGCGCGACGGCCCCGGCGGTGGAGCCCTGGGCGACGAGCAGGGTCGGCCGCCGCCCCAGCCGGTCGGCCATCACCCCGCCCGCCAGCGAGGACACGACGCCGCCCAGCCCGTGCAGGGAGGCGACGAGCCCGGCGTAGGACGCGCTGTACCCCCGGTCCAGCGTCAGGTACAGGGCCATGTACGTGGCGACGAACGCCCCCAGCCGGTTGACGAGGGTGCTGGTCCACAGCCACCAGAACTCCCGGGGCAGACCGGAGACGGTCTCCCGGACGGCGCGTCGCAGGGCGACGGACGGCATGGCTCCCCCAGGGCAAGGTGTAAGTGGCGTGCAGGCATTGCGGAACTTACTTCCGCGACGCTCGCCTGAGCCACTCAATTAACAAATGCAGTCAACTGTCCGCCCTCTGGGACGCCCCACGGGCGCCCGCACTCCGCCCCGAATACGTGGATTACGCTCTGACCCATGGCCGACGCACCGTACAAGCTGATCCTCCTCCGCCACGGCGAGAGCGAGTGGAACGCGAAGAACCTGTTCACCGGCTGGGTGGACGTCAACCTCAACGAGAAGGGCGAGAAGGAGGCAGTCCGCGGCGGTGAGCTCCTGAAGGACGCCGACCTCCTGCCCGACGTGGTCCACACGTCCCTCCAGAAGCGCGCGATCCGCACGGCCCAGCTCTCGCTGGAGGCCGCGGACCGCCACTGGATCCCGGTCCACCGCAGCTGGCGCCTGAACGAGCGCCACTACGGCGCCCTTCAGGGCAAGGACAAGGCGCAGACCCTCGCGGAGTTCGGCGAGGAGCAGTTCATGCTGTGGCGCCGTTCGTACGACACCCCGCCCCCGCCGCTCCCGGACGACTCGGAGTTCTCCCAGGCCTCCGACCCCCGCTACGCCTCCATCCCCCCGGAGTTGCGCCCGCGCACGGAGTGCCTCAAGGACGTCGTCGTCCGCATGCTCCCGTACTGGTACGACGGCATCGTCCCCGACCTCCTCGCCGGCCGCACGGTCCTGGTCGCCGCCCACGGCAACAGCCTGCGCGCCCTGGTGAAGCACCTGGACGGCATCTCGGACGCCGACATCGCCGGCCTGAACATCCCGACCGGCATCCCCCTCGCCTACGAACTCGACACCGACTTCAAGCCGGTAACCCCGGGCGGCCAGTACCTCGACCCGGACGCGGCAGCCGCGGCCATCGAGGCGGTCAAGAACCAGGGCAAGAAGAAGTAACGCGACGCGGAGCGCCCCCGACCTGCTGTTTTCCTGGCAGGGCGGGGGCTTTTTGGTGGCCGGGGTCGGCGTTGGGAACACGCCAGGTGGTGACCCTCCGTGGAGGGAGGGTGTTCGGTTCGTAACATGAGCCAATGATCAGGTTGGTCGAACGGCGTCCCCGGCAGGGGCGCGAGTGGCGGAAGTCGGTGCGCCGTCGGCGTCTGTTCGCTCTCGGTCTGGTCGGGAGCGGTGTGGTGGTTGTCGCGGCGTTCGTGTTCGGCGTCGGTGCCGGCGCAGGTACCGAGGGCGCGGTCTCCGTCGGCTCCGCCCAGGCCCCCCTACCCACGATCAGGACCACGAGGCCCGGTGCGCCGGCGCCGCCGCATCCTGTCGGCACCGTGCGGATCGCCGCCGTGGGAGACATCGTCATGGGCTCGCTGCCGGACGACCTGCCGCCGGACGACGGTGCCTCGTTCTTCGACCCTGTCGACGACCTGCTCGCAGGCGACGTGGTGCTCGGGAACCTGGAGGGCACGCTCACCACCGGTGGTTCCAGCAAGTGCGACTACATCGAGGGCCCGAACTGCTTCGCGTTCCGCGCGCCGCCGTCCTACGGCCGCCTGCTGAAAAAGGCCGGCTTCACGGTGCTGAACACGGCGAACAACCACATCGACGACTTCGGGGCGGAGGGGCGGCGCGACACGTTCGCCGCGCTGCGCTCCGCGAACCTGCCGTTCACCGGCCGGCTGGGTCAGATCACCGTCCAGCGCGTACGCGGCATCAGGGTCGCACTGATCGGGTTCGCGCCCGACCGAGGGGCGAACGACCTCACGGACATCCCCGCGGCACAGCGACTCACCGCCCGCGCCGCGGCGATGGCGGACATCGTGATCGTCACGATGCATGCCGGCGCGGAGGGCTCGGACCGCACCCATGTGGAACCCGGCACCGAGTACTTCGTCGGCGAGGACCGCGGCGACAGCTACCGCTTCAGCCGTGCCGTGATCGACGCCGGCGCCGACCTCGTCGTGGGCAGCGGCCCGCACGTGATGCGGGGCATGGAGTTCTACAAGGGCCGCCTGATCGCCTACAGCCTGGGCAACTTCTCCGGCTACAAGGTGCTCGGCCTCGGCGGCACGCTCTCCACCAGCGGCGTGCTGCAGGTCACCCTCGGCGCCGACGGCACCTACGTGTCCGGGCGCCTGCACCCGACCCGGATCGTGGAGCCCGGCACGCCGGAGCCGGGCGGCGACGCGATCGACCTCGTCTCCAGCATGTCCGAGGAGGACTTCGGCCCGCACGCCGCCGACATCTCGGAGGACGGGACGATCCAGAGCCCGTAGCGCTCGTCGGCGGGGTTTGCCGAATCGGCAAACGGGCTCGGCGTCCTGGTGCGTGGCTTCGCATGATCTGTGGGGAGTCGGCGGTCAGGCCGGCAGATCGGCGATCCCGAAGGGCAGGGAGGGCGTATGGCGGCGCAGCATCGGCTGGTTGTCGAGGCCGGAAGGCGGATCCATCTCGTCGAGCAGGGGGCCGGGCCCCTCGTGCTGCTCGTGCACGGGTTCCCCGAGTGCTGGTACTCCTGGCGGCATCAGCTGCCGGTGCTCGCCGCGGCGGGGTACCGGGCGGTCGCCGTCGACGTACGGGGGTACGGGCGGTCCTCGAAGCCGGCCGCGACCGACGCCTACCGCATGGTCGAGCTCGTGGCGGACAACGTCGCCGTCGTGCGGGCCCTCGGCGAGGAGTCGGCCGTGGTCGTCGGGCACGACTGGGGCGCGGCCGTCGCCGCGAACTCCGCGCTGCTGAGGCCGGAGGTGTTCCGGGCCGTGGGGCTGCTCAGCGTTCCGTACACGCCGCGTGGCGGGCCCCGCCCCAGTGACGTCTTCGCGCAGCTGAGCGGCGGGGGCGGGGATGGCGGGGATGGCGGGGGCGAGGAGTTCTACGTCTCGTACTTTCAGGAGCCCGGGCGTGCCGAGGCCGAGATCGAGCCGGACGTGCGGGGCTGGCTCGCGGGGTTCTACGGCGCTCTGTCGGGCGACACCATGCCGGGACCCGGCGCTCCCGACCCGCACTTCGTCGGCGGCGGGGGGACCCTCAGGGACCGGTTTCCCGCCGGCCGGCTGCCCGAGTGGCTCGGCGAGCGGGAGCTCGACGTCTACGCGGCCGAGTTCGAGCGCACCGGACTGACCGGGGCGCTCAACCGCTATCGGAACATGGACCGGGACTGGGAGGACCTCGCGGCCTACGACGGCGCCCCGATCACCCAGCCGTCCCTGTTCGTCGGCGGCGGCCTCGACGCCTCCACGACCTGGCTGGCCGACGCGATCGAGGCGTACCCGGTCACCCTGCCGGGCCTGGTCTCGTCCCACATCCTCGACGGCTGCGGCCACTGGATCCAGCAGGAACGGCCCGACGAGGTCAACCGGCTGCTCGTCGACTGGCTCGCCGGGCTGCCCGCCGCCTGAGCATCAGCGTGACGGGCAGACGGCGACGGCTACCAGATCGACAGCGGTACCTGGTGGATCTCGTCCGCCGGATGCCCCGTGCGTTCGTGGACGCGCCTGACCGCATCGGCCGAGGGGGCCTCGGAGAGGCAGTAGACGTGGCCGGAGTCCGGGTCGGCCCAGGCCCGCTCGAAGTGGACGCCCTCGTCCTTCTCGGCCGCCAGGTCGGCCTCGTGGGCCTCCTTGAGCTGGTCGGCGGTGATGCCCTTCATCCCGTGGTGTACGTCCATGAACTGCGGCATGACTGCCACCTCCTGTCCCTTCCCTTCCCTCTCCATGCTGCGCCCGTCCGTACCGACACGCGCGCCGCCCCTCACCAGCACGAAGGGCCCCCGACCGGAGTCGGGGGCCCTTCCTCGTGCCTGGAGCGTTGGGTCAGCCGCACTGGCAGGGGCTGCCCGACTGGCAGCCGCAGCCGCAGCCCGAGCCGCAGCCACAGGCGCCGATGACCAGGAGGTTCTTGATCTCGACGGGCTGGTCGGTCTCGTGCTGCTGCGTGGGGTCGGGCGTGGTGCTGGGGGATTCGGCCATGGATCCCTCCTAGAGGTCCCTAGGTGCCCTGGAGGCAGGGCGTGGTGCCTTTGCCCATTCCATGCCCGTTTCACTGGGCGCATCAACGGCGCACAGTGGCGCCCACACGCCTGACCCGCACCCCGCGAGCCCCCACCCAGCCGGGGGTCACGCCCCCTCGGCGCCCGTCACCGGCTGGATGTCGGGCTGGAGGGCGTCCGCGTGCTCGCCGGTGACCAGGAAGACGACGCGCTTGGCGACGGCGACCGCGTGGTCGGCGTACCGCTCGTAGTAGCGGCCGAGCAGGGTCACGTCGACGGCGGTCTCGATGCCGTGCTTCCAGCGGTCGTCCAGCAGGTGCTGGAAGATCGTGCGGTGCAGCAGGTCCATCTCGTCGTCGTCCTGCTCCAGCTGGAGGGCCAGGTCGACGTCCTTGGTGATGATCACCTCGGCGGCCTTGGCCATCAGGCGCTGCGCGAGCTGGCCCATCTCCAGGACGGTCGCGTGCAGGTCGTGGGGGATGGCGTTCGCCGGGTAGCGGAGCCGGGCCAGCTTCGCCACGTGCTGGGCCAGGTCGCCCGAGCGCTCCAGGTCGGCGGACATGCGGAGCGACGTGACGACTATCCGCAGGTCGGTCGCCACCGGCTGCTGGCGGGCGAGCAGGGCTATCGCGCGCGCCTCCAGGTCGTGGTGGAGCTCGTCCACCTTCTGGTCGGCCTCGATGACGCTCTCGGCGAGCTTGAGGTCGGCGTCGAGGATCGCCGTCGTGGCGCGCCCGATCGCCGATCCGACAAGCCGGGCCATGTCGACCAGGCTGTCGCCGATCGAATCGAGTTCCTCGTGGTACGCGTCCCGCATCAGGGTTCCCTCTCCTACGTGTGTTCCATGGGGCACCGGGGGCCGGGGCCCGTGGCCGAATCCAGCTGCGAACCCCACGCTTCCACGTTCCGGTCTCAACGCGACCGTTTCTGCCACCCCAAATGAACCAATACTGGCTCCAAGGTGAACTCTGGGCGACGAGTGTTCGAGCTGACACCTCGCGGACTGTGGGGATGTCGTACCCCCTGCTTAACCTGTTTGCATGGACGTGAACGCGGCGGTCGCCGCAGCGGCAGCGATCGCCGGGGTGCTTACCGGTGTCATCGCCATGCTGGCGTTCCGCTGGAGCGAACGCGACCAGAAGCGACCGACCAGGACTTCTCTGCACACCGACCCCGTACTGCCCCCGGGCGTGGACACCGTACTGAGCGTGCTGCGCTCCTCCGCGGTCGTCCTCGACGAGGCCGACACGGTCGTCAAGGCGAGCTCGGCGGCGTACGCCCTCGGGCTCGTGCGCGGCGGCAAACTCGCCATCGAGCCGATGCTCGGGATGGCCCGGGACACCCGGCGCGACGGCGAGATACGACAGGTCGAGCTGGACCTCCCGAGGCGGGGGACCGGACGGGGCGAGGCCCTGGCCGTCTCCGCGCGGGTGGCGCCGCTGGGCTCCCGGCTCGTCCTGCTCCTCGTGGAGGACCTCACCGAGGCCCGACGCATCGAGGCGGTACGGCGGGATTTCGTGGCGAATGTCAGCCACGAGCTGAAGACCCCGGTCGGCGCGCTCTCCCTGCTGTCCGAGGCCGTCATGGACGCCTCGGACGATCCGGAGGCCGTGCAGCGCTTCGCCGGTCGCATGCAGATCGAGGCCACGCGCCTGACCAACCTGGTCCAGGAGCTGATCGATCTGTCGAGAGTGCAGAACGACGACCCGCTGGAGGACGCCGAGCCCGTCCGGGTCGACGAGCTGGTCGCCGAGGCGATCGACCGGTGCCGGCACCAGGCCGGGACCAAGCAGATCACCATGGCCGCCGGCGGTACGGCGGACCTGCACGTCTGGGGGAACCGCGGCCAGCTGGCCGCCGCCCTCGGCAACCTGGTCGAGAACGCCGTGAACTACTCCCCGGCCCGCACCCGGGTCGGGATAGCCGCCCGCCGGGTCAGCGCGCCCGGCGGCGACATGATCGAGCTCGCCGTGACCGACCAGGGCATCGGCATCACCGACAAGGACAAGGAGCGCATCTTCGAGCGCTTCTACCGCGTCGACCCGGCCCGCTCGCGGGCCACCGGTGGCACCGGTCTCGGCCTCGCCATCGTCAAGCACGTGGTCGCCTCGCACGGCGGGGAGGTCACGGTGTGGAGCGCCGAGAACCAGGGCTCCACGTTCACCCTCAGACTGCCGGAGGCGGGCGCGGCCCGTGACCGCGCGTCGCAGCACCCCGACCCCGACCTCGAGGACGAGGCCGGTACCACCGAGTCATCCCCGTACGAACCGCTTCCCGCCCCGGAGGTCCTTCCGTGACCCGAGTGCTCGTCGTCGAGGACGAGGAGTCCTTCTCCGACGCCCTGTCGTACATGCTCCGCAAGGAGGGCTTCGAGGTCGCCGTGGCGGCCACGGGCCCCGACGGACTCGACGAGTTCGAGCGCAACGGCGCCGACCTCGTCCTCCTCGACCTGATGCTGCCCGGCCTGCCGGGCACCGAGGTCTGCCGCCAGCTGCGCGGCCGATCCAACGTCCCCGTCATCATGGTGACGGCCAAGGACAGCGAGATCGACAAGGTTGTCGGGCTCGAAATAGGAGCAGACGACTACGTCACCAAGCCCTTCTCCTCCCGTGAGCTGGTCGCCCGCATCCGTGCGGTGCTCCGCCGCCGCGGCGAGCCGGAGGAGGTGACGCCGGCCGCCCTGGAGGCGGGCCCCGTCCGCATGGACGTCGACCGCCACGTGGTGACGGTCTCCGGCTCCAAGGTCGATCTTCCCCTCAAGGAGTTCGACCTCCTGGAGATGCTCCTGCGCAACGCCGGCCGCGTCCTCACCCGCATGCAGCTCATCGACCGGGTCTGGGGCGCCGACTACGTCGGCGACACCAAGACCCTCGACGTCCACGTCAAGCGCCTGCGCGCCAAGATCGAGCCGGACCCGGGCGCCCCGCGCTACCTGGTGACGGTGCGTGGTCTGGGCTACAAGTTCGAGCCGTAGACCGGCCGCCCGGCGAGTCGGCGGTGTTCGAGCCGTAACCGCTGAGCCGGGTTCACGGGCGTACGGCCGGTGTGCGGTGCCGGCTGTACGACGAAGGGCGGCCCCCCCTCGGGGGTACCGCCCTTCTCGCGTTGCTGCGCCGCTGAGGCCGCGCTCAGCCCGCGTTCGTCGACTCCGAGGCCGAGTCGGTCGGGGTGGCCGAGGCGCTCTCGGACTCCTTGCTCTTCTTGCCCGCCTTCGCGCTCTCGCTCGCCGTGGAGCCCGCGAGCGGGGTGGTCGAGGTGGACGGTGAGGCCGACGGCACCGCGCTCGGGCCCCAGCCCGTGAAGAAGCTCTCGGCCGGCACGACGAACGCGCGCAGGCTCACGTCACCCGTCTTGCTGAAGGTGAACGTGATCTTCTGGGCGTTGCCGTCGGTGACCGCCTCGCGGCTGCTGGCCAGCACCGCGGAGGCGTTGTCCGTGCCGCCGAGGATCAGCCGGCCGCCGGCCGCGATGGTCAGCGGCTGCGACTTCGTGGCGTGCAGCTCGGCGGTCTTGCCGGTGCCGGCGACGACGATCGACTGGAGCGTCTCCGGCTCGGTGCCGGTGTTGAAGATCGTCGCGGAGACCACGGCCGGCCCGGTCGACGTGAGGTCGGGCTGGGTGATCACGGTCGCGTTCTGGACCTTGATGTCGCCGACACTCGCCGCCGCGTTGTCCGGCTTGACCTCCAGCGTCTGCGAGTTGTTGCCGGCGCCGCAGGCGGAGAGCGCGGCGACGGAGAAGGCGAGGGCGGAGGCGGCGAGGGCGCCGCGTCGAAGGCTGCTGCTCACGGCGGCGGCAACTCCTTGAACGCACGGGCGACTCCCTTTATAAAGCCGCCCTAAGTGTCTGTCAGCGGCCTTAGGTTACCGAGCCGTTCCCGCGCCGCCGCACCCGACCCTCCCCAAGCGCCTCGCTTCCCTCAAGCAGGGGGTACCCCGGGGCTGCGCAAGTGACTCTTCGGTCACTTTGGAGCAGCGCTCGTCGGGCATTCACATAACCCACCCGCAACACCGCGCAAAACTTCCGTGAAGGAATGCGCGACCGCCGGGAAAATTGATCACTCGCCGCTTCACGCACCCCTTCGCGCACCGCTTCATGCCCCCCTTCACGTGCGTCTTCACGTACCGTTCGGTCGGACTCCGTGATCAATTCCGGAAACGTCCGGGATCCGGCTCCGGCAACCGAACGGAGTAGCGGAAGTCGCACGCCTGGAAGCGGACATATGGGGACGTTCGGCCGCCTGGGCGAGCGTCCGGATGTGTGTAACGTGCGCGTTTCACCTCGCCCGAAGAGCCGCTCCGACCTGCGAATACCTGCTTCCGGACGGCCTGCGAAGCACGTTCCTGTTGCTGTTGTCAAGCCCCGAGATATGCCCTGACCTGCGAAAACGCCATTCAGAACCGCCGGTTTCCGTGTTACCCTGGATAGCCACGGAAGGGGTACCTGTCACATGACGTTCAAGGTTGGCGACACCGTGGTCTATCCCCATCACGGGGCCGCGCTGATCGAGGCCATCGAAACTCGCCAGATCAAAGGCGTGGACAAGACCTACTTGGTGCTGAAGGTCGCCCAGGGTGACCTGACGGTGCGTGTGCCAGCGGACAATGCGGAGTTCGTCGGCGTGCGTGATGTGGTCGGTCAGGACGGGCTGGACCGGGTCTTCGAGGTGCTGCGCGCGCCGTACGCCGAGGAGCCCACGAACTGGTCCCGTCGTTACAAGGCAAACCTGGAGAAGCTCGCCTCCGGCGATGTCATCAAGGTCGCGGAAGTCGTGCGTGACCTGTGGCGTCGTGAGCGCGAGCGCGGACTCTCCGCCGGTGAGAAGCGCATGCTTGCCAAGGCCCGCCAGATCCTGGTGAGCGAGCTCGCCCTCGCGGAGAACACCAACGAGGACAAGGCCGAGGCCCTGCTCGACGAGGTCCTCGCGTCCTGACGCAGACGCCGACGCCGTCCGGCTAGGCGCGACGAACTCCGCACACCCGAAATGCCGCGGTGCCCGATGACACAGCAACTGTCGCCGGGCGCTGCGGCATGTCCGTGTCCGGAACGCACGTGGCCAGAGCGCACGTGTCCGGAACAGACCGGGAACCCACCCGGGACACTTCTCTTCGGGGCGCTCGTAGCCGGCGACCCGGCACCCGCCCCGGTGGAAACCCCCGATACTAGGCGTGCCGGGCCCGGGCTGCTGGCTCGACCAGTGTCACGGAAGGGTCCGGTCAAGGCGTCGCGCCCGGCACTTCCCAGGCCATACCCACGCCAGGCCCGCACACAAACCTGACAGGAACCGATGTCTGACGATTCGCGTCCTTCGCGTACGGAACCGCGTACCGCACTGCGCACGGCAGCCGTGATTCCCGCCGCCGGCCGGGGCGTACGGCTCGGTCCGGGCGCTCCCAAGGCGCTACGCGCGCTGAACGGCACGCCCATGCTCATCCACGCCGTGCGCGCCCTCGCCGCCTCCCGCGCGGTCTCCCTGGTCGTGGTCGTGGCCCCGCCCGACGGCGCGCCCGAGGTCAAGTCCCTCCTGGACGCCCACGCCCTCCCCGAGCGCACCGACTTCCTCGTCGTCCCCGGCGGCGACTCCCGCCAGGACTCGGTGAGGCTCGGCCTGGACGCGCTGCCCCCCGACTACGACATCGTCCTGGTCCACGACGCCGCCCGCCCCCTCGTCCCCGTCGACACCGTCGACGCGGTGATCCAGGCGGTGCGCGACGGCGCCCCGGCCGTGGTCCCCGCCCTCCCGCTCGCCGACACGGTCAAGGAGGTCGAGCCGGCCACCACCCCCGGCGACCCGGAGCCGGTGCTCGCGACCCCCGAGCGGGCCCGTCTGCGCGCCGTGCAGACCCCGCAGGGCTTCGACCGTACGACGCTGGTCCGCGCCCACGAGACGGTCACCGACAACGTCACCGACGACGCCAGCATGGTCGAGCAGCTCGGCGAGCGGGTCGTGGTGGTCCCCGGCCACGAGGAGGCCTTCAAGGTCACCCGCCCCCTCGACCTGGTCCTCGCGGAGGCTGTCCTGGCCCGCAGGAGGCTGAACGATGGCTTCTGAGGTCGTACTGCCGCGCGTCGGCATCGGCACCGACATCCACGCCTTCGAGGAGGGCCGCGAGCTGTGGTGCGCCGGCCTGAAGTGGGAGGGCGAGGGCCCGGGCCTGGCCGGCCACTCCGACGCGGACGTCGTCGCGCACGCCGCGTGCAACGCCCTGTTCTCGGCGGCGGGCCTGGGCGACCTGGGGCAGCACTTCGGCACGGGGCGCCCGGAGTGGTCCGGCGCGTCCGGCGTGACCCTGCTGACGGAGGCCGCCCGCATCGTCCGCGCCGCCGGTTTCACCATCGGGAACGTCGCCGTACAGGTCGTAGGGCCACGCCCGAAGATCGGAAAGCGGCGGGACGAGGCGGAGAAGATCCTTTCCGACGCGGCCGGGGCACCGGTTTCGGTTTCGGGGGCCACCACCGACGGCCTCGGATTTCCCGGCAGGGGAGAGGGTCTTATGGCGGTGGCAACGGCGTTGGTCGTCGAACAGGCGTAAGCGGTCCTACTCGAGGGGCGCGGGGAACTGCGCGCTCGACCCCCACTGCCCGCACACGCCCATGGCACTGCACATACCGGTCCCACCCACTACCGTCGGCCCACTACCCTAGGTCCCGTGACTATTCGCCTGTACGACACCAAGGCCCGGCAGATCCGTGACTTCGCCCCGCTCGCGCCGGGCTGTGTCTCGATCTACCTCTGTGGTGCCACCGTGCAGGCGGCGCCCCACATCGGGCACATCCGGTCCGGCCTGAACTTCGACATCATGCGCCGCTGGTTCGAATACCGCGGCTACGACGTGACGTTCATCCGCAACGTCACGGACATCGACGACAAGATCATCGCCAAGTCCGCCGACCAGGGCCGCCCCTGGTGGTCGATCGGCTACGAGAACGAGCGTGCGTTCAACGACGGCTACGCCGCGCTCGGCTGCCTCCCGCCGACGTACGAGCCCCGCGCGACCGGGCACGTACCGGAGATGATCGAGATGATGCGCGGGCTGATCGAGCGCGGGCACGCCTACGAGGCCGACGGCAACGTCTACTTCGACGTGCGCTCCTACGCGGACTACCTCCAGCTCTCCAACCAGGAGCTGGACAACCTCCGCCAGCCCGAGGGCGAGGGCGAGACCGGCAAGCGGGACCAGCGCGACTTCGCGCTGTGGAAGGCCGTCAAGCCGGGCGAGCCCAGCTGGGAGACGCCGTGGGGGCGCGGCCGGCCGGGCTGGCATCTGGAGTGCTCGGCGATGGCCCACAAGTACCTGGGTGAGGCCTTCGACATCCACGGCGGCGGCCTGGACCTGATCTTCCCGCACCACGAGAACGAGATCGCCCAGGCCAAGGCGTACGGCGACGACTTCGCCCAGTACTGGGTGCACAACGCCTGGGTCACCATGAGCGGCGAGAAGATGTCGAAGTCCCTCGGGAACTCGGTGCTCGTCTCGGAGATGGTCAAGCACTGGCGCCCGATCGTGCTGCGCTACTACCTCGGCACCCCGCACTACCGCTCGATGATCGAGTACAGCGAGGAGTCGCTGCGCGAGGCCGAGCAGGCGTTCGCGCGGATCGACGGGTTCGTGCAGCGCGTGGTGGAGCTGGCCGGGGGAGCCGTCGAGCCCTCGGCCGAGGTGCCGCCGGCGTTCGCCGAGGCGATGGACGACGACCTGGGTGTCCCGCAGGCCCTCGCGGTCGTGCACACCACCGTCCGGCAGGGCAACTCCGCCCTCGCCGCCGACGACAAGGAAGCCGCCGTCGCCCGCCTCGCCGAGGTCCGGGCCATGCTCGGCGTCCTCGGCCTGGACCCGCTGGACCCGCACTGGTCCGGCGGTACCGAGAAGGGCGAGGACCTGCACGGGGTCGTGGACGCCCTGGTCCGGCTCGTCCTCGACCAGCGAGAGTCCGCCCGCTCCCGCAAGGACTGGGCGACCGCCGACGCCATCCGCGACCAGCTGAACCAGTCCGGCCTCGCGATCGAGGACGGTCCGTCCGGCCCGCGCTGGACCCTCAGGTCCTAGCGACCGGCCCCCGCTGGTCAGTGAAGATCGACTGTGCCGCCCGGCCCTCCGGGCGGCACACTGCATAAGACGCACCAGACGTACGTACGAAACGAAGCTCACGGAGACGGGTAACCCATGGCAGCCAACAACCGCCGCATGTCCGGCAAGAAGGGCGCGCAGATCGGCAGTGGCGGCCAGCGGCGCCGGGGCCTGGAGGGCAAGGGACCGACCCCGCCCGCCGAGATGCGCAAGGGACACAAGAAGAACCGCATCGCCACCGCCAAGACCAAGCAGGCCCAGCGCCGTCCGGTGGTGCGCGGCCGGGGCGGCAAGGGCACGTCCGAGATGGTCGTGGGCCGCAACCCGGTGGTGGAGGCGCTGCGCGAGGGCGTCCCGGCGTCGACCCTCTACGTCCAGCAGTTCATCGACAACGACGAGCGGGTCCGCGAGGCCCTCCAGCTCGCGGCCGAGCGCGGCGGCATCAACCTCATGGAGGCCCCGCGCCCCGAGCTGGACCGCATGACGAACGGCCTCAACCACCAGGGCCTGGTCCTCCAGGTCCCGCCGTACGAGTACGCCCACCCCGAGGACCTGGCGAACGCCGCGTACGACGAGGGCGAGGACCCCTTCATCGTCGCCCTCGACGGCGTGACCGACCCGCGCAACCTCGGCGCGGTCGTCCGCTCGGTCTCCGCCTTCAGCGGCCACGGGGTGGTCGTCCCCGAGCGCCGCGCGGCCGGTATGACCGCCGGCGCCTGGAAGACGTCGGCCGGTACGGCCGCCCGCACCCCGGTCGCCCGCGCCACGAACCTGACCCGGGCCCTGGAGGCGTACAAGAAGGCCGGCATCGTGGTCGTCGGCCTCGCCGCGGACGGCGAGCACGAGATCGGCGACCTGGAGGCCCTGGGCGGCCCGGTCGTCATCGTCGTCGGCAGCGAGGGCAAGGGCCTGTCCCGGCTGGTCGGCGAGACGTGCGACTTCCGGGTCCGGATCCCGATGCCGGGTGGTGCCGAGTCGCTCAACGCGGGTGTGGCGGCGGGGATCGTGCTGTACGAGGCGGCGCGCCGCCGGGTGTGAACAGATGTCCGTAGCCTGATCCGTGCGGGGTAATTCCGGCGTCCCGGACATCCTTGACGGGGTCCGGACACATCCGGCCGGTCAAAGCAGTGTCCTAACTCCACGTCACTCGGTTAGATGAGTGTGGACACCAGAACACCCCGCACACCCACGGGGGACCGCTCGTCGGGATTCCGCTCCGGATTCGCTTCCGGGCCCGACGACGCTCCCGCGCTGAGCATGGTGAAGGTGCCGAGCGATCCGGCGCAGGTCATCGTCAACCACGCGAGCTTCCGCGTGCAGCTGGGCGTATCGACACGGCGTACCCAATCTCCCCGGGTCGTACGGCACTTGAGCGCCACCGAGGACACCGCGCGCATCCCGGTCGTCGGCACGGCGGGCAGAGCGGGGGCGGCACCCGGCCGTCGTCGCCCGGTCGTCTGGAGCGGCAAGTCCGCGCCCGACGACACCGGCGCCCACCGGCTGCTCCAGGCCGTCCGCGGCGGCAGCGTCCGGCATGCCGAGGAGCCCGCCGAACCGGCCGGCGCGACCCGGGTCATCCCGCGCGTGGGCGGCGGCTACGGCACCCTCGACCAGACCGTCGAGACCCCGATGGTCGGTCACCCGCGCTCCCCGGCCTCCGGCGAGAACCGGCTCATCCCGAACATGCCGGCGGTGGGCAGCGCCTACGACGAACCGGCCTACCACGACCCGGCGTACGACGACTCCGGGTACCGCCGACCACCCTACGGCGACGACGAGTTCGAGGACTTCGAGGAACCGCGGTCGGCCCGGCGGCCCGGCGACGGAGACCCGGCCCGGCACGCCTACTACCCCGGCCGCCGGATGAACCTCGGGGTGGTCCTCCTCCCGCTCCGGATCTTCCTCGGCTTCATCTCCATCTACGCCGGCATGGGCAAGCTGTGCGACCCCGTCTACTTCGACGGCGGCAAGCGCGGCTCCATGGTCACCTGGCTCAACACGCTGCACCCCTGGGAGGTCGCCGAGCCACTGCGCCAGTTCGCCCTCCAGCATCCGGTCGGCTCCGGCCTCGTCATCGCCTTCTTCCAGGTGATCGTCGGCGTCCTGACCGTCCTCGGCTGCTGGCAGCGGGTCGCCGCGGTCGTCGGCGCGCTGCTCTCCGCCGCGCTCATCGTCACCGTCAGCTGGAAGACCGTTCCCGCCTACGACGCCCCCGACATCATCTACCTCGCCGCCTGGTCCCCGCTGATCATCGCCGGCGCCCCCGTCTACTCCGTGGACGGCCGCCTCGCGGGCAGCGCCTGGCGACGGCTCGGCCCCCACTCCGACATCTGGGACCTGCGCGCCTACGTGCTGCGCCGGGGCGCCCTGGTCACGGCGGTCACCATCGGCCTCACCCTCCTCATCGGCTCCCTGCTCGGCGGTGCGGTCCGCGACTCCAGCCGCGTGGTCGTCCCCGGCCCCGGCGAGGCGCCCCGCAACAACCTCCCGGGCTCCCCCCTGCCGGGCGAGCCGACCAAGCCCCGCAAGAGCACCCCGCCGGCGTCCACGCCTCCTTCCGGCGGCGCCTCGGCGAGCCCTTCGCAGGCGGCGACCACCCCGGGCGCCGACCGCACCACGAGCGGCGCCACCACCACGACCCCCAGCGAGACCCAGGGCACCACGGGTCAGGCCCCGCCCCAGCACACCGCCCCGGCGCCGACCACCGCGGGCCCCACCTCCGGCGGCACCGCGACCGGTGGCACGTCCTCGACGGGCGGCGGCACCGGCAGCACCACGGGAAGCACCGGCGGCGGCGCGTCCTCCTCGGGCCAGCCGGGCCTGGTGGGCGGCCTCCTCGGCTGACGGCCGCTGCACACCGCCCGCAGCCCCGCCAAGCAGATAGGGCTGTTCGTGGTCAACCGGCTGCGCGAGCGGCAGGGCCTCAGGGTCGAGCTGCGCCCCTCGCCGAACGGCGGGGTCACGG
>NZ_JBEYVI010000035.1:0-132777 GCF_040643955.1 Streptomyces sp. NPDC047061 | reverse complement strand
CCGTCTACGCCCACGTCCGACTCCGCCTCCAGCGGCAGGCCATCGACACCCTCGGCACCGTGCTGGGCAGCCCGGAGAACACCGAGACGGCGTGACGCCCCTTCAGGGGCGCGGGGAACTGCGCGACAAGCCCCCACGGACCCGCAGCCGCAAACGCACCCCTAGGCGGCTACGGTCACCGGCGTTCCCAGTGCCCGCTCGTAGCGGTGGAGGGTCAGCTCGGCCATCGCGTCGTGGGCTCCCAGCGGGGCCGCCGCGATCCACGGGGCGTGTGCCGCGCACTCCGTCGCGAAGCGGCCCGGGGCCGTGAAGTAGGAGGCGACGGCGATGCGGTGGCGGCCCTTCGCGCGCAGGGCGGTGATCGCCTCCGGGACCGTCGGGGTCGCCGCCGAGGCGTAGGCGGGGACGACCGGGACGCCCAGGCGGGCGGCGAGGAGGTCGGCCATGCGCCCGGTGTCGGCCCTGGCGTCGGGGTCGCGGGAGCCGGCCGCCGCCAGGATCACGGCGCTCGCGGGACGGGGGCGCCAGCCCGCCTCCAGCAGGCGGGCGTGCAGGACGTCGGCCAGCAGGGGGTGCGGGCCCAGCGGGGCGGCGATGCGCGTCCGGGCGTCGGCGGCGGCCGCCAGCTCCGGGATGTCCCGCTTGACGTGGTAGCCGCGGCCGAGGAGGAGCGGGACGAGGACGGCCTCGGTGTTCCCGAGGGCGGCGAGGGTGTCCGGGAGCAGCGGCTCGTTCAGTTCGATGTGACCGAGGTGCACGGACAGCCCGGGGCGCAGCGCGCGCACCCGGTCCATGAGCGTCCGCACGGTGCTGAGCGCGCGCGGGTCGCGGCTGCCGTGGGCCACCAGGACCAGGGCGGGCGGGCCGGGGCGCGGGGAGAGGTCGGTCACCGTCATGCGAGGATCCTCGCCGGGAGAGGTTGCACGCCCGTTGCCTGACCGTCACGAGTCTTTTCGGGCGCATCACGGCACGAACCAGCACGCTGTGAGCGAACCGGAGCGTCCCGCGCTGCGTCCTCCAAGGTCGAAGCCCACAGGGGGGAACAAGCGTATGAAGATCCGCCGGCCGCGACTGCCGCGGACCCGTGCCGGTCGGCGGCACCTGGTGCAGGGCGTGATGGCCGGATGCGTGCTGGCGCTGCTGCCGGCCACCTGGCTGTACGTCTCGACAGAGGGCCGGCTGCGCACGGTGGCGGACGTGCCGCGCACCGACGTCGCGGTCGTCTTCGGCGCGGGCCTGTGGGACGGGGAGCCGTCGCCGTACCTCGCCAACCGCCTGAACGCGGCGGCCACCCTCTACAAGGAGGGCCGTATCAAGGTGGTCCTCGTCACCGGCGACAACAGCCGCAAGGACTACGACGAGCCGGACGCCATGCGCACCTACCTGACCGCGCACGGCGTCCCCGGCAAACGCATCGTCAGCGACTACGCCGGCTTCGACACCTGGGACTCCTGCGTCCGCGCGAAGAAGATCTTCGGCGTGGACCGGGCGGTGCTGATCAGCCAGGGGTTCCACATCCGGCGGGCGGTCGCGCTGTGCGAGGCGGCCGGGGTGACGTCGTACGGGATCGGCGTCGACGCCAAGCACGACGCCACCTGGTACTACGGCGGGACCCGGGAGGTCTTCGCGGCGGGAAAGGCGGCCCTGGACGCGGTCTTCGAGCCGAACCCCCAGTTCCTGGGAAAGAAGGAACCGGGGGTCACCCGCGCCCTGGCCGCGGCGTCGCACTGAGCGCTCCGCTGGAAGCGCCGCGATCTGCCGGCTGCCGACTGCGGCGCCGTCGTGGCTGGTCGCGCAGTTCCCCGCGCCCCTTGCGGGGCGCCGTCGTCCTCAGCGGGTGACCGTCACCGTGCCCGCCGTGCGTTCCGTGCGTTCCCCGGCGAGCCGCAGCAGCGCCCGCGCGTCGGGAATCCCGGGCCGGTCGGCGGCGCGGGCGAGGTGTTCGAGGCCGCCGTCGGGGGTCCAGCGGCCGAGGTCGCGGGTGCGGAACATGGCGCGGCCCTCGCCGAGGAACGGGTCGAGGGCGTACCGCTCGGCGTTCAGGGCGTCGTCGCCGAGGTAGCCGGCCGAGACGCAGTCGCCGCCCGCCCACACCTCGCCCGCCTCGCCCATGGGCAGCGGGCGGCGGTCGGCGCCGAGGACGTACACCGTGCTGTTGGGGGTGGGACGGCCGGTGGCCGGCCGCCCGGCGACCGGCGCGTGGCGGCCCATGGTGGTGACGACGGTCGCCTCGGCCGACCCCCGGCAGTGGAAGAGGGCGGCCCGGCTCGACCAGCGGTCGGCGAGCGGGCGCGGGCAGGATCCCCCGGCGACGGCGACCGCGCGGACGCGCGGGCATGCGTCGGGGTCGATGCCGGACAGCAGGGCCGGGGTGGTGATCAGGACGGTCGCGGTGCGGGCCGCGGCGTCGGTGTCCTTGCCCCCGATGGCCAGGGTGGCGCCGTGGGTGAGGCAGCCGAGGATCTCCCAGGCGGCCAGGTCGGAGGCGATGCCGAGGAGTTGGGCGACCCGGTCGCCGGGGCGGATGCCGAGCCCGCCGGGTTCGGTGAGCAGCAGGTTGGCGATGTTGCGGTGGGTGAGCTTCACACCGTGGCGGCGGCCGGTGGTGCCGGGGACGAAGAGGACGCAGCAGCCGTCGTCGGGGTGCGGGGGCAGCAGCGGCACGGGGCCGGGATCGTGGGGTGCCGGGTCGTCGAGGGCGATCAGCCGGTGGCCGCCGGGGAGGGGGACGCGCGGGGCGTGTTCTTTCTGGGTGAGGATCACCCGGGTGCCGGCGGTACGGATGACGTGGGCGAGCTGGGCCGGTGGTGTGCGGCCGATGTCCTGCGGGACGTAGGCGGCGCCCGCCTTGAGGACGGCGAACAGGCCGACCAGCATCGGGATGGAGCGGCGGGCGAACAGACCGACGTGGTCGCCCGGACGGACGCCCTCGCGGACCAGGCGGGCGGCGAGGGCACCGGCGTAGCGGTCGAGTTCGCCGTAGGTGAGGGTCGCGCCGTGGTGTTCGGCGGCGACGGCATGGGGGTGGACGATCGCATGCCGCTCGATGGCACGGTGGACGAGCGGTTCGTGGACGGGTACGTCGGCGCCGCGGCCGTACTGCCAGAAGAGGTGCTGGTCGCGGGGGGTGAGGTGGCGCAGAGGCATGGCTCGGGGACCTCCTGGCTGGCTCTTTCGAGTGGGGGAGGCCGAGTCCGGGAGCGGCGGGGGCCCGGTCAGGGCGGTGTGTCGAGCGGTATGCGTGGTGTGGGGGGACGGAGTTCTACGGGGTCCTGCGAGGTCGGGCGGGGTTCAGCGAGGTCGGGCGGGATCCTGCGGGGTTCTACGGTCTTGCGGCCCTGCGATCCTGCGGGGCGGCCGACGGTCCTGCGGGGCGGCGGTGGCAGACGACGACTGTAGTCGTGCCCCTTGGCGTCTCAAACGGGGCGGGACCGGCCAACGGGGGTGCGAAATGAGCCACCCGCGGGGTCCTGCGCCACCGGGGCCGCGGCGGACCGGCCGTCGGGGGCGAAGACGGGCCGACGTGGGCGGACGTGGGCCGACATGGGCGAACGTGGGTCGGCACGGGCCGGGACGAGGTCCTGGCCCGGCCGGCGTGGGGCCCGTACCGGCCCGGTTCCGGCGCGGACCGGCCTCGTGCGGGCCCGGTGCCGGGGGCGCCGGTCCGGTATCGGTTCTCACGATGGCTGGGATGCGGCTGGGAGTTGGCCGTTTCGGCCGCGCAACAGGGTTCCGTCACGGGACGTAACACACCGGCAGCACGCTGGGCGACGTGGAGACCGCCTCGACGCCCACCCACACCCGTACCGCGCCCCGCGGTGCGGGATGGTCCTGTCGCCCCTGCCCATCGGGGGGGCGTCGAGGCCTCCGGCACGTACGGCGGGCCGTGAGCCGGCGAGCCCCCGCACCGCCTCCGCACCGCCCCCACGCCGCACCGCCCCGCCCCGCCCGCCTCTGCCCGTCAGCGGTCGGCCAGCCAGTCGCCGCCGTCGATGCGGCGGCCGGCGGCGCGCAGTCTCCCGGCCACGACGGGCCCGGCGACGTACACCCAGGCCCGGACCGCCGCCCCGTCCCGCAGCCGTACGACGTCCCGCGCGACGCGTACGTACAGGCTCGCCGGGTCCTGCGGCACGCACTCCTCCAACTCATCGAGTTCCAGGAGGAGTCGGTCGTACGACTCGGGGCGCGCGGTGACGAGTTCGCCGCGCACCGCCGCCGGCCCGGACTCCTCGACGACGTAGGGATAGCCGGGCCCGTCGTAGAGCAGCGCGCCGTCGAGGCGGCCGGGCTCCTCGGTCCGGGTCCGTCCCCGCAGGAACGCGTCGTGGTTGATCTCGCCGGGGCGGAGCGTGCCGTAGACGAAGAACGGGAGGTGGTGGGGGTCGCGGGTGGTCACAGGAAGGATTCTGCACCCCCTCCGTCTCCACACACATCTCCATGGAGGCGCTATGGACATGACTTGTCATGCCCTCTTAAATCTCAGTCGTCATCAGCGCCACCCCCACGCCTTCGAGGCGCATCTCCAAGGAGACCGATGAGCCGGACCCGGAACACCCGAGTTTCCCGTCTCGCCACCGCCGGCGTCGCCGCCACCACCGCGACCCTGCTGGCCGCCGCGCTCTCCCCCGCCGCCCACGCCGACGCCAGGCCGACCCGGGCCACCGCGATCGCGAACGCGGCGCAGGCACTCGTCCAGCACGCCACCGCCCTGGGCCTCACGTCCGCCGAGGGCACCTCGGTCCGGGACGTGATCGTGGACAAGAACGGTACCCAGCACGTTCGTTACGACCGCACCTACCGGCAACTCCCCGTGCTCGGCGGCGACTTCGTCGTCCACCTCAAGTCGGACGGCGCGTACCGCAGCGCCGACCGCGCGACGCGCGCCAGGATATCCCTCGCCTCGATCGCCCCGGACGTCTCCGCCCCGAAGGCCGCCGACCTCGCGGTGAACGCGCTGCGGGCGGCGAACCTCGGCCACGCGCTGAAGCAGGTGCAGGCCAAGCCGCAGCTGGTCGTCGACGCCCTGCACGGCACCCCGAAGCTGGCCTGGCGCACCAACGCCGTCGGCAAGGACTCGCTCGGCAACCCGGTCGCCCGCACGGTGCTGACGGACGCCCGCACCGGCGCCCAGATCGACGCCTGGGACAGCATCGAGACGGCGACCGGCGACGGCAAGTCGCTCTACAGCGGCACGGTCCCGCTGGAGACGACGCTCTCCGGGTCGTCGTACAACCTCACGGACCCGACGCGCGGCAACACGTTCACCGGGGACGCGGCCAACAAGACCGACCTGTGCATCTTCGGCATCTGCATCAGCCGGGCGCCCAACACGGTGTTCACGGACGCCGACAACCACTGGGGAACGGGCGCCACTTCAGACCGCTCCTCGGCGGCGGTCGACGCCCAGTACGGCACCAACGAGACCTGGGACTACTACAAGAACGTCCACGGCCGCACCGGCATCGCGGGCGACGGCAAGGGCTCGTACAACCGCGTCCACTACGGCAACAGCTACAACAACGCCTTCTGGGACGACAGTTGCTTCTGCATGACGTACGGCGACGGTGACGGGACGACCTTCGGTCCGCTGGTGGCCCTCGACGTGGCCGGCCACGAGATGACCCACGGCGTCACCTCCAAGACGGCAGCGCTGACCTACTCCGGCGAGTCCGGCGGCCTGAACGAGGCGACCTCCGACATCCTCGGCACGCTGGTGGAGTGGTACGCGAACAACTCCTCCGACCTGGGCGATTACCTGATCGGCGAGAAGATCGTCAAGTCCGGCTTCGGCAAGGCGGCGCTGCGGTTCATGGACCAGCCGTCGAAGGACGGGAGTTCGGCGAACTACTGGAGTTCGTCGGTGGGGAACCTGGACGTCCACTACTCCTCCGGCGTCGCCAACCACTTCGCGTACCTGCTGGCGGAGGGCAGCGGCGCGAAGACCATCAACGGCGTGAGCTACAACTCCCCGACGTACAACGGCTCGACGGTCACCGGCATCGGCCGCGACAAGCTGGGCGCGATCTGGTACCGCGCGCTGACGGTCTACATGACGTCCTCGACGAACTACGCGGGCGCCCGCACGGCGACCCTCAACGCGGCAAAGGACCTGTACGGCAACGGCAGCACGGAGTACAACACGGTGGCGGCGGCGTGGAGCGCGGTGAACGTGAACTGAGCGGCACCGCTTCAGGAGCATGACGGCGGCTGCCCCGGTATCCGGGTGAACGAACCGGGGCGGCCGTCACATACACCCCAGACAACGGGGAATAGCACAATTCAAGGAAACGCGAAATCCACGGAATCCACGGAATCCAGGAATATCGAGCACTTCCTGAGTGGATCCCATGGTGATGATGTGCAGCTTCGGTGACGGTATACGGAATTCCCGAACTCCTATGTCCGGACAACCACTTGCGACAATTCCCCGAGTCGACTAACTAGATAAATCATGAACTTGTTCAGCCGCCCCCACACGGCCCGCCGCACCCCCACGATCCCCCCACGCCCGACGGGAGCACCGGCCTCCCCCACCTCGGCCCCCACCCTCCTCGACCCCGCCCTCGCCACCCTCACCGGCGAGTGGGTCATCGACCCGGCGCACAGCAGAATCGGTTTCTCGGTCCGGCACGCGATGGTGACGACGGTCCGCGGGGCCTTCACCGAGTACAAGAGCCGCCTCTACTTCGACGGCCGCGACCCGTCCCGCTCCCAGGCGGAGATCATCCTGTCCACGGGCAGCGTCGACACGGGCGTGGAACAGCGGGACGCCCATGTGACGGGGCGCGACTTCCTCGACTCCACGGCCTATCCGCGGATGCGCTTCCAGAGCACGGCGGTACGCCTGAAGGCGCCGGACGTCTACGTCATGACCGGCGACCTGACCATCAAGGCCACGACGCGCCCGGTGGACCTGGAGCTCACCTACATAGGCAACGTCACGGACCCCTTCGGCTACCAGCGCGCCGGCTTCGACGGCACCACCACCATCAACCGCATGGACTGGGGTCTGGCCTACAACTCCCGCCTGGCGGAGGGCGGGGCGATGGTGAGCGAGACGGTACGGCTGCAGTTCGACATCGCGGCGATCCGGACGGTGCCGGGAGGGGGCTGAGGCCACGGGCCGTCACGGTCAGGACGGATCCGGAGGCGTAGTACCGGTGGTTGCCGTCGTGGCGTCGCCGAGCGCCGGGGCATCGCCCATCGTGCCCAGGGTGCCGTCGGCAAGTACCGAAGCAGCGCCGCCGCTGTCGCCGTCGAGGTCAGCCGCCGGCGGGGTACCTGCCGGTGATCGCGACACGGTTGAAGGCGTTCATCACGGTTGCCAGCCATGCGATCGCCGTGTTGACGCGCTGGGGGGGGTGGCCGGCGTCCTGATCAGCTCGGCCAGGGAGCGCCGGTGATGCGCTCGACCGTGGTCGTGCGACGGAAGCCGGGAACGAAGTGCTCCAGCACGTCCGCATTCACCGTTCCGTTCGTGGTCTCCGGGCGGTGCTTCAGTCCGTCGACGAAGGCCTGCAAGAACTCGTTCTTGAAGTCGCCCCGCGGATGGACGGCGGTGATCTCGTCCACTTGGCTGCGATCCAGCTCGTCCAGCCCCAGACCGAGCACGTCGGTCAGAACCCCGAAACTCGTGATCGCGATCTCCGGGCCCATGCGCCCGGGAATTCCCGGCGTCGTGTGCAGTGCGATCGCCGTCCACACCACGTCGGCGGCCGCGGCCGGGAAACCACGGTCGAGCATGAATGTACGTGCGTGATCGGCTCCATCGACCTCGAAGCGCTGCTCAACGTCGGAAAACGGCGTCAGGAGCCCGGTGTCATGGAACATGGCGGAGAGGTAGAGAAGCTCCGGGTCGGGCTCCAGTCCGAGTCTGCGAGCATGAATGACACCGAAGACGAAAACACGTCGGGAATGATGGTAGATGAGGGGGCTGGTCATCTCCTGGATACGGCGGGTGGCTTCGGCGACCGCCGCCGTTTCAGGAATCTCCACCCCTGCGATGATCTCGCTCATGACCTCTGCGCCTTCCGATTTCAGTGTGTTACGAATGAACGATGCGTCCGTCTTCCACACTGCCGACCACCCGGCGTCCGGCGCCCCCTCGGTCCGGCCATGAGTCACCCGAATCCGGACAGGCGGGGAGCAGGGGTGTGGGCTCCACCACGCATCGGGTCGCGATCCTCGTCTATGACGGGGTCAAACTCCTGGACGTCGCCGGACCCGCGGAGGTGTTCGGGGAAGCGAACCGGCTCGGCGCCGACTACAAGATCGTGCTGGTGTCACCGACCGGTGCCGACGTCACCTCGTCCATCGGGATCCGGATCTCGGTCGACGCCGCTGCCGCGGAGTCCGCTCCCGACACGTTCCTGGTGGCCGGCGCGGACCTCTACCCGCGCACGCCTGTCCCCCGTGAACTCGACCAGGCCGCGCGAACGCTGGCGGGCCGGGCCGCCCGGACCGCGTCCATCTGCACCGGAGCGTTCGTCCTGGGCGCAGCCGGCCTCCTGGACGGCAAGCGTGCGACCACGCACTGGAAGGTCGCCCACGAGCTCGCCGCCCGCTGCCGGGCCAGCCACGTCGAACCCGACGCGATCTACGTCCGTGACGGCACCACCTACACCTCGGCGGGTGTCACCGCCGGTATCGACCTGGCACTGGCGCTCGTCGAGGAGGATCACGGCCCTGACCTGACCCGTGACGTCGCCCGCGCGCTGGTGGTCTATGTGCAGCGTTCGGGCGGCCAGTCACAGTTTTCCGCCCCCTTGCAGGGCCCGCCGCCCCGGTCTCCGGCCCTCCGCAGAATCACCGACCTGATCACGGCGGATCCCGGGGGCAACCATTCACTCGGCGAACTCGCCAAGCACCTCAATGTGAGCCCTCGGCATCTCATTAACCCTCGCTGCTGTTTCAGGCGGACGTGTTCGGTGAGGGTTTCGATTCGTTTCACGGTCTTCCCCGGCTCGCGACGTGGGGCTGGCCTGCGGTTCTTCGAGCCGGGTGGGCGTCCGGGGCCGGGCTTGGAGGGTCTGGGCACGCTGGCGGGAGGGGCGGCCTTCACGCGGAGGTGGCGGAACCCCCGGCGGCCCCGGGCAGGGGTGACTCGACGAGGCTGCTTCGGCCGTTCCCAGGAGCGGCGGAGGGGCCGGGCGATGCGGAGTTGGGTGTGGGCGGCGATGATCAGCCATGTCCACAGGTCAGCTGTGTGGGGATCGCGGACCTTGGGGACGGTCCAGCTCAGGGTCTGCTTGAACAGCCAAAAGGTATGTTCGCATTGTGGCGATCCATCGTGCCCGGCAGAAGCGGGAGGCCCCGCCCCTGCATCGCAGTCTGTTAGCCGGGGGGGTGGTCAGAGATCGTCCGGCGGGAGCAGGAGCTGGCCCTGTTGAGAGAGTCTTCGCCATTGGCTGGGGGTGGTGCCGTAGGTCTGGCGGAAGCGGCGGGAGAAGAAGGCGGGGTTGGTGAAGCCCCAGCTGCGGGCGATGGTGTCGATCGTGCGGTGCGAGTGTCGGGGGGCTGCGAGGTCGGCACGGGCGCCCTCTAGCCGGCGGCGGATGATCCACTTTTCGAGACTGACTCCACCGCCGTCGCACAACCGGTACAGCGTCCGCACGGATGTGTGGTGTGCCCAGGCGATCCGCTGGGGGGTGAGGTCGGGTTCCCTGAGATGGGCGCGGGCGTAGGCCAGGACACGGGTGAGGAGGGTTTCCCTGCTGACTGCCCGGCGGGTGAGGTCGTCGCCGGCGACGGACACCACCCAGGCTCGGACGAGTTCCACGGTGGCGGAGGCGAGGGCGTCGGCTTCGGGGCCGATGTTGATCTCGTCGGCGATGCGGTGCATGCCGAGCACGTGGTTGATCAGCAGCCGTCCGATGGGGCTGTGCTCGAGCGTCGGGATGGATGCGCGGATCGTCTCTTCGGGCAGGCCGAGGCGTTCGGTGTCGAACATCAGGGCCAGCGTGCTTCCGAGGCCGGACCACCAGTACTCGTATCCGCCCGGCATGTGGTGCATGGTCGCGCTGTTCGGGCCGATGCGCTGCCGATGGTCAGCCCAGGCAAAACCACCTGCCCCCTGGCAGTGAATATTGATCGCGACGGTATCCATCACATCGCGCCGCGCCTGCCGGAGCGAGCGCGAGATGCGCACCCCTGTGCCCTGGGTGTGGAAGAGCGTCAGCGGGCCAAGGTGCCAGAGTTCGAGTCGTTTCCAGATGGCGTCCTCGGTCTCCTCCTCCTGGACGGAGGAGACGCCACCTTCACCGGCGGCCACCGCCTCGAAGGTCGCGATGCGGTCACCGACCGGAAGGTCGTTGGTGTCGAGGACGAGCACGGCGCCTCCCGTTCCGGACGGCGTGAGGTCGCCGCCTAGGGGGCGAGTGTCCGCCGTGCGGAGCTTTCCGGGCAAAGATGCATGTACAGCGCACCGGCATGCGTACACCTCTGCTGTGGCTCGTGATGCTGCAGGTGCACAGGTCGCCTGCAGTCGGAGCCGTGGCACGCAGGGGACAGGCTCTGGCAGGCAGGGTCAAGCCGACCGATGGTGCCCGCGCCAAGCTCGCACACAAGTCCTTCACAACTAAGGGGTGCGGCAGGGGGACGGGTTCATGCGGCGCCCCGGCCACCGGTTGGGAGAAGCCCATGCCCTTCGTCACCGCATCCGACGACGCCGAGATCTACTACAAGGACTGGGGGACGGGTCGCCCGGTCGTCCTCAGCCACGGCTGGCCGCTGAACTCCGACAGCTGGGAGGCCCAGCAGCTGTTCCTGGCCAGCCATGGCTACCGCGTCATCGCGCACGACCGGCGCGGCCACGGCCGCTCCACCCAGACGTGGAACGGCAACGAGATGGACACCTACGCCGACGACCTGGCCACGCTCATCGACACCCTGGACCTGCGTGACGCCACCCTGGTCGGGTTCTCCACCGGTGGCGGCGAGGTCGCCCGCTACGTCGGCCGCCACGGCACCGCCCGGGTCGCCCAGGTCGTACTCGTCTCCGCGGTCCCACCGTTCATGCTCCGGACCGACGACAATCCCGGCGGCGTCCCGATCGAGACCTTCGACGCGATCCGGGCCGGATCGCTCGCCGACCGCCCGCAGCTGTACCACGACCTGGCCGACGGGCCGTTCTTCGGCAACAACCGGCCCGGTGCCGATGTCTCCCCGGGCATCCGAGAGGCGTTCTGGCTCCAAAGCATGCAGGCCGGGCACCGGGGCGCCTACGAGTGCATCGCGGCCTTCTCCGCGACCGACTTCCGCACCGACCTGGACGCCATCGACGTGCGCACGCTGGTCATCCACGGCGACGACGACCAGGTCGTGCCCTTCGAGGTCGGGGGCAAGGCGTCGGCGGCCCGCATCAAGAACGCGACGCTGAAGGTCTACCCGGGCGCCCCGCACGGCATCACCGACACCCACAAAGAGCAGCTCAGCGCCGATCTGCTGGAGTTCCTCAATTCCTGACGCAGTCACGCCCGCGTCCCCGGCCGCCCTCCGGGGACGCCCGAGCACAGGAGCCCACACATGATCCTCAGCGGTCAGCGGCCTCGCCGCCGTACCGTCAGCGCATGTCTGCTCGCCGCCGCGCTCGTGGCTGGCGTGGGCGGCGCGGTTGCCCCCGTCTCCGCCGCCACGGTGCACCCGAGCGGCCCCAAGCCGACCGTCGTGCTCGTCCACGGCGTGTTCGCCGACGCCTCCGGCTGGTATCAGACCATCGCCGCCCTGCAGAAGGCCGGCTACCCGGTCATCGCTCCGGCCAACCCGCTGCGCGACCTGGGCGGCGACTCGGCCTACGTCTCCAGCATCCTCGACACCATCGACGGCCCGGTCATCCTGGTCGGCCACTCCTACGGCGGCGAGGTCATCACCAACGCCGCCCGCGGCCACACCAACGTCAAGGCTCTTGTCTACGTCGCCGCGTTCGCCCCCGACCAGGGCGAGAGCGCGCTGCAACTGGCTGGCAAGTTCCCCGGCAGCAAGTTGCCGGACGCTCTGATCGCCCGCAACTACCCGCTGCCCGACGGCACCACAGGCCAGGACGGCTACATCGACCCGGCCAAGTTCCGCGACGTGTTCGCCGCAGACCTGCCCTCCTCCCAGACTCGGTTGATGGCGGCCGCGCAACGTCCCGGCAGCGTGGGCGGGTTGGCCGGCCCCAGTGGCGCACCCGCGTGGAAGGACCTGCCGTCCTGGTACGTCATCCCCACCGCGGACCGCGTCATCCCGGCCGCCGTGCAGCGCTTCATGGCCGAGCGCGCCCACAGCCGCACCGTCGAGGTCAAGGGCTCGTCCCACGTCGTGATGATGTCCCACCCCGACATCGTGGTCCGCCAGATCCAATCCGCCCACCGGGCCACTCGCTGAGGAGCACACCGATGCAACCCGACACCATCGTTCTCGTCCACGGCTTCTGGGTGACACCGCGTGCCTGGGAGAGCTGGATCGCCCACTACCAGGACAAGGGCTTCCGGGTCATCGCCCCGCCCTACCCCGGCTTCGAGGTGGAGGTCGAGGCCCTCAACGTCGATCCCACCCCGATCGAGACCGTGACCGTTCCTGCCATCATCTCCAGCCTGGAGAAGGTCATCACCGAGCTGGACCGGCCGCCCGTCATCGTGGGGCACTCCGCCGGTGGCGCGTTCACCCAGATCCTGCTCGACCGCGGCTTCGGCGCAGCCGGAGTGGCGATCAACTCCGCACCCACCGAAGGCGTGGCCGTCGTACCGCTGTCCCAGGTCCGCTCGACCTTCCCGGTGCTGAAGAACCCGGCCAACCGCCACCGCGCCGTCGGCTTCGACTACGACCACTGGCGCTACGCCTTCACCAACACCTTCCCTGAGGAGCAGGCCCACGCCACGTACGAGCGCTACCACATCCCCGCCCCCGGCAGCATCGTCTGGGGCAGTGCCCTGGCCAACATCCACCCCGGCCACACCGACACCTACGTCGACTACAACAACACGGGCCGGGCGCCGCTGCTGTTCTGCTCGGGAGAGAACGACCACCTCATGCCGCCCAAGGTGCAGCAGTCCAACGCTAAGCACTACAAGGCCGAGGGCACCGTCACCGAGGTCACGGTGTTTCCCGGCCGCTCCCATCTGATGCCCGCCCAGGACGGCTGGGAAGAGGTCGCCGACCACGCCCTGGACTGGGCACTCGCCCACGCCTGACCGCACCCGTGGCACGCACCGAGTCCGGGAAGGCACCCCGCCGGCCCGGGCTCGGGAAGGGAGCCTCCACATGAGCGACCTGCGGATCACCCACATCGGCGGCCCGACCACCTTGATCGAGACGGGCGGCTGGCGGCTGTTGACCGATCCCACCTTCGACCCGCCCGGAGAGCGCTACAGCTTCGGCTGGGGCACCGCCTCCCACAAGTCCGTCGGCCCCGCCCTCGCCGCCTCCGACCTGCCGCCGATCGACGCCGTCCTGCTCAGCCACGACCAGCACGGCGACAACCTCGACCGCACCGGACGCGACGTGCTGCGCACCGCCGGGACCGTCCTGACCACCCCGGCCGGCGCCCGCCGCCTCGGCCGGGGGGCTCACGGCCTCACCCCGTGGACCGAGACCCGCCTGCACGCCCCGGGCCGACACACCCTCACCGTCACCGCCACCCCGGCCCGCCACGGCCCGCCCCTGTCCCGGGCGCTGACCGGACACGTCACCGGCTTCGCCCTCACCTGGGAAGGCCAGCAGCACGGCGCGCTGTGGATCTCCGGGGACACCGTCCTGTACGGCGGCGTGCGCGAGGTGGCCAGGCGCCTGACCGTGGGCACCGCACTGCTGCATGTCGGCGGCGTGCGCTTCCCGATCACCGGACCGGTCCGCTACACCATGACCGCCGCCCAGGCCGTGAGCCTGTGCCGTCTGCTGCGACCCCGCACCGCCATTCCCGTCCACTACGAGGGCTGGCACCACTTCCATGAGGGCCGTGACGCTATCGAGCACGAACTCGCCCGCGCGCCCGCCGATATCCGCAGCCGCTTCCGCTGGCTGTCCACCGGAGCGGCCACAGACATCAGCGCCTGACCCGTGGCGTGCCACAACTCCCACACAATCCTCACCCACAGGCCCGCCCCTCACCCAGGGTCGCGCCCATGCGGCCTTCTGAACGGCCCTCACGGACGGGCTCCAGCGGTGATGTCCCGGAAGACCGGCATGCCGAGGTCGACGTACCGGCCTCGGCGTGTCTGGTCGGCATCGATCTGGGCGAGTTTGTCCTGCGCGCCGGCGAGGCTGACTTCGAGTCCTTCGATCTCGCCCGGCCATCCTTCACGTTCGGCTTCGGTGATCCGGGCAAGGAGGTTGTCGCGGATTTCGACCAGACGCGGGCGCTGGGTGGGTTCGGGGCGGAGCATGGAGCAGCGGATGCAGGCATGCTCGTGGATGCAGGGAGTTCCGAATGCGCGTCCGCAGATGCCGATCGAGAGCTTCCGCTTCTCGAAGTGGCCGAGGAACTGGTCCCACTCTTCGGTGGTGGGCGTCCGGTATTCCTCCGCAGCTCGTAGGGCCCGACGGCGGGCGATGAAGGCTCGATGGGCTTCGATTGCATCGTGTGGGTAGATCGCGTTGTAGCCCATCGTGGTGTTGATGTCCTTGTGACCGCAGATGATCTGGGCGATGTGCGGGGGCATGCCGTTCGCGATGGCGTCGGTGACGAAGATCCGGCGGAAGTCGTGCGGCTGGAAGCGCAGGGGCTTGCCGTTCTCGTCGATCAGGCCGGTGGCGAGCAAGGCTTCGTTGAGGGCCTTGCGGATGCTGGCCGGCGAGACGGGCCAGCGGCGGCCTGCGGATTCCCATTGGAACAGCAACGGCAGGGGTGGGTTCCAGAGCCGCTCCCGGTCATCGAACGATGCCACCAGGGGGATTGCACCGGAGCGGTCACGAACTCGCCAAACGATCGTGCTCAGGACATCGGCGAGTTCGGGGCTGACGAGCAGTGCTCGCTCCTCGTCGGTCTTCGAGGGCGCGATCTGCAGCAGCGGGACGATCTCTCCGGTGCCGGGGAGCGTGTATTGCGTGATGCTGTGATGGCTGGTTTCGAGCATTTCCTCGATGCGGACGCCGGTGTGGCGAAGGAACTCCACTGCGGCCCAGGCCCAGAAGGCCCGGTGCTCGTCTTGTGTGAGGTTGCGGCGGCGTCCTTGCTGGTCCCAGGCCGATCGGGTGAACCGCGTGACCCGTGCGGCCGACGACTTCGGCTTGATGAACGTCTCGCCGAGCACGGTGAACTCCCCACCTGGTTCGGCCTGTTGCAGGGCTTCCAGCCGTGCTCGTGCATCGTGGAGGCGCTTGGTCACGAAGTCGACCAAGGTGGGCAGCACTGGAAGCCGCTCGCGTGTCCGTCTTCGGGAACGTGACTGTCGCTGCTTTTCGTGCTTGGCCGTCCGGGTCTCGTCCGCACTGATGGGGCAGCGGACCGCCCAGGGGCCCCAGCGGGCGGGATCCTCTGCGGCCCATTGCGCGAGGTCGAGGTAGAACGCGCGGATGAGCATCAGGATCGAGATGTAGGAGATCCTCGGCTTGGTGCTTTCAATGACGCTGCCGTCCGGCTGTTTCCTGCGCTCGGTGATGGTGCGGAACCGCTCCTTCCAAGCGGTGGCGACGTCAGCCGGCAGGTTGATGGAGTCGATCCCCGGGTGGTGGTGTTCTAGGTCGGCCCAGAAGTTGTGGGCCAGCGCTCGGGAGAGATTTTGCAAGGTGCTGTAGTCGACGCTGGGCTGTCGTTCCTTGAGGTAGTCGACGATCAGGTTGCGGACGGAACGGCTACGCAGTCGGAAGCGGTCCACGAGCTGCTCGACGGTCAGCTGGCCCGGTCGGAGGTTGCGCAGACGCAGGCTCACCGGTGCGTCGTCGGGAAAGATGCCCAGTTGGCGAAGCCAGCTGTAGAAGTGAGTGTGGACAGAGCCTTTGTGACGAACGTCGTGTTCGATCAGCCGGAGTTCGAGGCAGTCGCCGACCGTGATGTCGCCCACGCCACCCCCCTTGGCGATCATGATGCGGATGATCTGGCTCTGCGCAGTCGCGGCATTGGTCGAAGCCCAGACCTCTTCGCCCAGGAGACCGGCGAGCTTGGCGAAGCCCTCGGGATCGCGGTGGTCGGCGACCGCGGTGCGCAGGTGCAGCGACGGCCGCATCGCGACCAGCCACGGGAGTTCCGGGCGGATGATGTCGTACGCGAACAGAATGAGCTTGCCCGAAGCCAGCTCAGACCGCTTGGCGCTGGAAACCGGTCGACCCTGACGGTCCGTCCAAGCGGTGCCGGTGGACATCCACTCGGCCGGATCCAGACTCGGGGCCGGACTGGCCTGCCAGCGTTCCTGCCAGGTGGAGCCGGGGAAGTTCTCCAGCCAGGTCAAGATGGCGGCCGCTCCTCGCCGCCGAGTCGACCACTTATGGCTGCCGTCCTGGCCTCGGCGAGGCAGCGGCATGCGGTCGATGACCTCCTCGCGGGACCAGGTCGTCGCTGGCCAGCAGGCAGCTGGATTCCGCGGCGGGAACTGCCGCAACAGCGCAGCCTGGGCTTGCCTGGTCATGTCGGTGATGGCCACCGGGTCCGGACGTGTGGTGGACGCGGCGGCCGTCGTCATGAACGGCCTCCGAACAGGATGCTCAGGGACTCGGGGTTGTAGCCCGGTGCCGGCGGCGGAGGAGTCGGCTTCTGCTGACGGCGCTCGAAGTGAGCCAGGACGCTGCGGACGACTTCTTCCTGGCTCGGGTTGAGATACCGCTGAGTGGTGCTCAGACTCCGGTGGCCAAGGACCCATTGGACATTGACGAGGGACATATGCGGGTCCTGGGCCATGCGGTAGGACGCGGTGTGCCGAAGATCGTGAAGCGTCCAGTTCGAGCCCAAGAGCTCGTTCGCGCGGACGAACATCGCCCGCGCGGCGTGATACTCCAGCGGCCGCCAGGGACGCCGCAGAGTCCACCACAGCGGCTCCCGCCGGCCGCGGGGAAGCCCTCGCCGCCATGCCTCCTCCTGGTAGAGGCGCAGCCAGACGAAGGCGTCGACAGAGACGGGAAGCTGCTGGTAGTCGCGGCTGCCCTTGCGGACGACTCCGATCAGCTGTTCGCCTGGCAACGGGTCGGCCTGCCTCGTAGTCAGCAGTTCGTCGGCGCGGGCCCCGGTGGAAACCCAGAACGCCAGCAGGGCTCGATCGCGGTGATACTTCAGTCCGGCGAAGAGCTGGTCGAACATCTCATCCGGCACCAGTCGCGGGATGCGGTCGGGGACTTTCGGCCGGTAGCGGCCCCGTCGCTCACCCCGGAACGGCTCCCGCGGATCGTGATGGGCATGGGACCGACGCCCACGGTGTGACCGATCCAAGGGGAAGGGATTGATGATCGGGCCTGTGCCCTCATCCAGGTGGAAGTCGTAGAAGCCCCGCAGCACCGTCTCCGCATGCGCGCGGGTGGTGGGTGCGTACTTCGTTCCCGGTGACGGCTTGCCGGTGATGGGATTCGGTGTACCGGGTTCTGCCCTCGTCGCCGACGGAAGGCTGGGGGTCGTGATCCCACGCTGCTTGAGCCGCCAATGAACGCGAACCGGCTTGTCCGCGATCTGCATCCAGCGGGCGAAGTCCCGCGCTTCCATCCTGGTCGCACGGTCCCACTGCACATCCAGGGCCCACAGGAACCGCCACCACCGCAGCAATTCCAAGGCGTACGACCGGATCGTCGTCGTCGGCTGTCCTCGAGCCTGCAAGTCCGCGAAGTACACGGCGGTCGCCTCGATGCGCTCGCCCTCCGGGCCGAGCAGCCGGTACGGCTCCCACGGATCTCCCGTCTCGACTAACCGACCAATCTCAGGCAGCACAAGAGCCGCCAAGCCCCGCTCAGGGAGCGCTGGTTCAGGCATAACCGGGGAAGCTAGCAGGACCACGCCTGACCTGCCACTTTCTCCTCGTTAGTTCAGTCAACTCACCGCTCCAGCAGCTCCAGGAACTGGCGCAGGTCATCAGCCGCAGGGGCGACGAAGCAGCCGTTGCCGACGTCCGGGCCCATGGACCAGGAGGCCGTCGCCTGCCTCGGCCGCCTCGCCGACGAGCAGAGGTGCCGCCCCGGCCGGGAGGTCACCCGTTCGTTCCCCCTGGGACCCGCCGTTCGTGTGTTCTTCATACTGATGCTTACGCACCCCCCTTGACCTGCCCGAACTCCCCCTCAACGGGCCTCGCGGTCGGCCGTCGTGACACCCGTTCATCCCAAAACTGACGGTGCCTCAGAGAGCGGGTCCGGGCGGTTGGCTTTTACCTCGGTAGAGCAAGGGAGTGGACGACCTCGACCGAGGGAGCACCATGCGACGCACCGCCCGTCTGCTGACCGGGACCGCGCTGGCCGTGGCCACGGCCGGACTCGCCGTCGCGCCGGCGTACGGCGGCGGCACCGGCAGCCTGGACGTGTACCCGTCGACCGCGGCGGCCGGCGGCCAGGTCACCGTGAACACGGCGGTGTGCGGCGAGAAGGGAACGGCGGTCGGGGACGCCACTTCGGTCGGCGCCGGCACGTTCACCCTCGCGCCCAGTACGCACGAGGGCGAGGCGATCGGGCAGTTCCAGGTGCCGCCGAGCGCGCAACCGGGGACGTACGAGATCGTCGCGAAGTGCGCCGAGGGGAACCGGCAGGTGACCGGGGACCTGGTGGTGGCACTGACGCCGGCCGCGGGGCAGCTGCAGCCCCACGGCAGTGTGAAGACGGGGGTCGGTGGCGCCTTCGGCTCCGACCCCGTACAGACCGCGGCGGGCGTGTCGGCTCTGGCCGTCGCCGCCGCGGGCGGTACCTGGCTCCTGCATCGCCGGGCGAGAGGCGATGTGATCTGACGGACACCCTCCGCTGTCCGTCCGCCGGTACCGCACATCCCACCCCCTCCGGGTCCGACGCCCCTCGCGGCCCGGAGGGGGAGGGGGTCACGTCTAAGGGGTCACGTGTAGAGGGTCGCGTGCAGAGGGTCACGTTCGTTAGAGGCTCTCACCGCCTACGGCACCTCACTCCCTCGTTAGAAGCTCTAACCCCAGGAGGAGGGGTTCACATGCGCAAGATCGGGGACACCGCGATAGCCGCCGTAACCGTCATAGCCCTCGGTTCCGGCGTATGGCTGCTCGGCCCCGGCATCGGACCGCACAGCGCGCCGCCCCAGCCGTCCGCCGCCGAGGGCCGCCCCGACCCCGGCGAGGAACGTCTCGAAGCCCCCGCGCTGCCCCCTTCCCCGCCCACCCGCATCCGCATCCCCGCCATCCACGTGAACGCCCCCCTCATGGGCCTGGCCCTCACCCCCTCCGGCAGCCTCGACGTCCCGCCCGCCGCGAAGAAGAACCTCGCCGGCTGGTACGAGGCCGGCACCACCCCCGGCGAGAGGGGCACCGCGATCGTCGCCGGGCACGTCGACAACACCGAGGGCCCCGCCGTCTTCTACGACCTCGGCGCCCTCAGACGCGGCGCGACCATCGAGGTGGACCGGCAGGACAGGGGCGTCGCCGTGTTCAGCGTCGACGCGGTGGAGGTCTACCAGGCCCGCGACTTCCCCGACGAGAAGGTGTACGGTGCCGCGAACCGCCCCGAGCTCCGCGTCATCACCTGCGGCGGCGGCTACTCGCGTACGACGGGCTACCAGGGGAACGTCGTCGTCTTCGCCCACCTGACCGGAAGCCGTTAGCCGGCGACCGTAGGCGAGCGGCCGTCAGCCGACGACCGTCAGCCAGCGGCCGTGAGCCGGCGGCCAGCGGCCAGCGGCCGTCAGCCGGCGGCCGTTGACCGGTGACCGCTCCCCCACGGACCCCTCACACCCACCCCCCGCCCCTGAAGAGGGCAGCGTTCCTCGTGGGAAACAGCGGTGATGCGGCCGGGTAACGTCGGCCGCGCACGCTCCTGGACATGACCTCGAATACGCGTGTGGTGGTGATCGGCGCCGGCCGCGCGGGCGCCCGTCCCGGTCGGCGGCCCGGCAGCCCGGCGACCACGCCGGCGACCACGTCGACTCCTCCGTGACGCGCGAGGCGCCCGCGACGCCCGAGGCGACCGCCCGCCCCGCGCGCGCCGCCCGCCCGGACGGCACGTCGATGGCATACGACACACCGCTCCCCCTGCTCACCAACGACGGAGGCTCCTGATGACCACCGCCCCCGGGGCCACCCCCACGATCGTGCTCGTCGGTCACGGCATGGTCGGCCAGCGCTTCCTCGAGGCGCTGGCCGAGCGCGGCCTCACCGCCACGCACCGCGTGGTCGTGCTGTGCGAGGAGCCGCGTCCCGCGTACGACCGCGTCGCCCTCACCTCGTACTTCTCGGGCCGGACCCCCGCCGAACTCTCCGTGACCGACATGGAGTTCATCGAGGCGCACGGCATCGAGCTCTACGTCGGCGACCCGGCGGAGACGATCGACCGCGCGACGAGGACGGTAACGGCACGCTCCGGCACGGCTTTTGTGTACGACACGCTCGTACTCGCCACCGGTTCCTACCCGTTCGTGCCTCCGGTTCCCCACAAGGACGCGACCGGCTGCTTCGTCTACCGCACGATCGAGGACCTGCTCGCGATCGAGGAGTACGCGGGGTCGGGGGCGGCCGTGGGCGCGGTGGTCGGCGGCGGACTGCTGGGGCTGGAGGCGGCCGGCGCGCTGAAGGGGCTCGGACTCACCTCCCACATCGTGGAGTTCGCGCCGAGGCTGATGCCGGTGCAGGTGGACGAGGGCGGTGGCGCGGCCCTGCTGCGCACCATCGAGGAGATGGGCCTGACGGTCCACACCGGCGTCGGCACGCAGGAGATCGTGGTCGACTCCGAGGGTGCCGTGACGGGCATGAAGCTGTCCGACGGTTCCGAACTCGCCACCGACATGGTGGTGTTCAGCGCCGGGGTCCGGCCGCGGGACCAGCTCGCCCGCGACTGCGGTCTGGCGGTCGGCGAGCGCGGTGGCATCACGGTCGACGAGCAGTGCCGTACCGTCTCCGACCCGCACGTGTTCGCGATCGGCGAGTGCGCGCTGGCGGCGGACGGCCGGGTGTACGGCCTGGTGGCGCCGGGTTACGAGCAGGCCGAGACGGCCGCGGCGACGATCGCCTCCGACGAGGCCGCCTTCACCGGCGCGGACCTGTCCACCAAGCTGAAGCTGCTCGGCGTGGACGTGGCCTCCTTCGGCGACGCGCACGGCAGCACCGAGGACTGCCTGGACGTCGTGTACTCCGACGCCCGTTCGGGTCTGTACAAGAAGCTGGTCATCGGGCGGGACGGCACCCTGCTCGGCGGCATCCTGGTCGGCGACGCGGACGCGTACGGCACGCTGAAGGCCTTCACCGGTTCGGTCCCGCCGGTCGCCCCGGAGTCGCTGGTGCTGCCGGCCGGCGCGAGCGGCGGCGCCCAGCTCGGCCCGTCCGCGCTCCCCGACGAGGCGGTCGTCTGCTCCTGCCACAACGTCACCAAGGGCACGATCCGCGGCGCGGTCACCGAGCACTCCTGCACGACCGTGCCGGAGGTGAAGAAGTGCACCAAGGCCGGTACCGGCTGCGGTTCGTGCGTGAAGGTGCTCGGTCAGCTGGTCACCGCGGAGCTGGAGGCGTCCGGCGTCGAGGTCGACAAGGGCCTGTGCGGCTGCTTCGCGCAGACCCGTGAGGAGCTGTACGAGATCGTCCTCGCGCTGCGGATCGGCACCTACCGGGACCTGCTCGACCGTTACGGCCGGGAGGGCGCCCGGGGCGGCGACGGCTGCGAGGTCTGCAAGCCGGCGGTGGCGTCGATCATCGCGTCCCTCGCCCCGACGATCGGCGCGAGCGGCTACGTCCTGGACGGCGAACAGGCCGCGCTCCAGGACAGCAACGACCACTTCCTCGCCAACCTCCAGAAGAACGGCTCGTATTCGGTCGTCCCGCGCATCCCCGGCGGTGAGATCACCCCGGAGGGCCTGATCACGATCGGTGAGATCGCCCGGGACTTCGGCCTCTACACGAAGATCACGGGTGGTCAGCGGATCGACATGTTCGGCGCGCGGGTCGAGCAACTCCCGCTCATCTGGACGCGGTTGGTGGACGCCGGCTTCGAGTCCGGGCACGCGTACGGAAAGGCCCTGCGGACCGTCAAGTCCTGTGTGGGGTCCACCTGGTGCCGGTACGGCGTCCAGGACTCGGTCCGGATGGCGATCGACCTGGAGCTGCGCTACCGGGGGCTCCGGTCCCCCCACAAGCTCAAGTCGGCGGTGTCGGGCTGCGCCCGCGAGTGCGCGGAGGCCCAGTCGAAGGACTTCGGCGTCATCGCCACCGCGGCCGGCTGGAACCTGTACGTCGGCGGCAACGGCGGCGCCACCCCGCGCCACGCGGACCTGCTCGCCCAGGACCTCACCGACGCCGAACTGGTCCGCCTCATCGACCGTTTCCTGATGTTCTACATCCGTACGGCGGACCGCCTGGAGCGCACGTCGACCTGGCTGGAGCGGATCCCCGGCGGCCTCGGCCACGTCCGTGACGTCGTCGTCGAGGACTCCCTCGGCATCTGCGAGGAGCTGGAGTCCCTGATGGCGGCGCACGTCGCCCACTACGCCGACGAGTGGGCGTCGACCGTGGACGACCCGGAGAAGCTCGCCCGGTTCGTGTCCTTCGTGAACGCCCCGGACACCCCCGACCCGGTCGTCGGCTTCGTGCCCGAACGCGGCCAGATGAAGCCCGACCTGCCCCTGCTGTCCATCGGCATGCGCCGCCCCGCGGAAGACCCGGCAGACGTTCTGGAAGGAAGCGCCCAGCGATGACCCTGGCACCCGAGACCACCGACCTGAAGGTCCAACTCCAGCTCGCGGACGGCTGGTTCACGGTCTGCGACCTGAGCCTGCTCACCCCCGGCCGGGGCGTCGCCGCGCTCCTCCCGGACGGCCGCCAGGTCGCCGTCTTCCGCGACCGCGCCGACCGCCTCCACGCCATCGACAACCGCGACCCGTTCGGCGGTGCGGCGGTCCTCTCCCGCGGCCTGACCGGCACCCACCAGGGCCGCCCCTTCGTCGCCTCGCCCCTGCTGAAGCAGCGCTTCGACCTGGAGACCGGCGCGTGCCTGGACGACGAGACGGTACGGGTGACGGCGTACGAGGTACGGACGGCGTGAGCCTGCCAGGCTGCCCGGCTGACTGGCTGACTGGCTGACTGGCTGACTGGCTGACTGGCTGACTGGCTGAACGCTTCGGAGAACCCTGGTCGATCCCGCCCTCGCGCCCCCGACGGGGCGCGTAGGGTGCCAGGATGATCGGCATTCCGGAGGCGCTGGCGCAGGGCACGATCGACCGCGAGGGTGACGCCGGAGCCAGATGGATCACCGAACTCCCGTCGATCGTCGAGGACTTGCTGCACCGCTGGGACTGTGCACCCGACGGCGAGGTGACGCACGGCGGTGTCGGGGTGGTCGTCCCCGTCCGGCAGCGGGCCGACGCCCGCCCCTGCGTGGTCAAGGTGTCCTTCCCGCACCCGGGCAACGTCCACGAGCCGGACGCGTTCGAGGCGTGGGCGGGCCGTGGCGCGGTCCGCCTCCACCGGCGCGACGACGCCCGCTTCGCCCTCCTCCTGGAGCGGGCCCGCACCTCGACGCTGGCGGCGCTGGAGTCCGACGACGAGACGGTGATGACGATCGCGGGCCGCCTGAGCCACCGCCTGGCCGTCCCGGCACCGGCGGGCCTGCCCCGGCTCCGGGACCGCGCCGACGCATGGGCGGCGGAGCTGCGCGAGAACGCCGCCGGCCTGTCCCACACGCTGCCGCCGCGCGTCGTGGACGCGGCCGTCGCCACGGCCCGCGAGCTGGGCCGGGCCCAGCCGGACACCCTCGTCCACGGCGACCTGCACGCCCGCAACATCCTGCGGGCGGACCGCGAGCCGTGGCTGGCGGTCGACCCGAAGGGCTACGCGGGAGACCCGGCGTACGACGGCGGCACCCTCCTCAAGTCCCGCGCCCTGAACCTCATGCGGTCCGACGACCTCCCGAAGGCCGCCCGCCGCCTCCTGGACGTCTTCGCCGAAGCGGCCCGACTCGACCGCGAACGTGTCGTCCGCTGGGCCCAGTTCCACGCCGTCCAGACGGCGTTCCACGGCCGCCGGCACGGCTTCCGCATCGCACGCGACGGCCCCCGCCGGGACTACGTCACCCAGTTCGCCGACAGACTGGCGGAGTCACTGGTGGTGTGAGAGCCGACGCGCAGGGCCGAAGGCGTGCAGGATTCCTCCATGGCCCGTCTCCGCGACATGGTCTTCGACTCCTCGACGACCCCGAGGACGACCCGACGGTCCTGCTCGAACCGGTGTCGGGAGGGGCTCCTCGCCTGTGGTTCCAGCTGGTGCCGGAGCAGAAGCAGGTAAAGAACCCTGTGCACCCGGACGTCACGGCCACCGACATGGAGGCGGCGACGGTACGACTGACGCCCGCCCCTGGTTCACCACCTCGTCACCGCCGCCCGCCGAACTCCCACTCATGCACCTCGGCGCCCGCGTACCGGACCGGATCCAGTGCCCCCAGTGCCCGCTCCGGATCCGCGGCCCGGACCAGCGCCGCCGTACCGATCCACCTGGCTCCGTCGTCGGACAGCAGCGGGCCGAAGGCGATCAGGTCGCCGGGGTCGGTGCGGGGCGGCAGGCCGGGACCGACGCCCACACCACCGCCGTCACCGTCACCATCGCCGTCGCCCGCACCACCGGTGGTGTGCACCGGCCCAAGGCCCAGCACCAGATACCGGTCGCCTCCGCTACGGCCGCCGGGGAACTCCCACATGGTGCGCCCCAGCAGGTTGCGCCACCGCCGCAGCAGCACGTCCCGGTACACGCCGGCCTGGTAGTTGGGCTCGTCGAAGGCGAACGCGCGGGCGGCGGCGGGGCCGGGCAGGTCGACGACGTGCACACTCCCGGTCGGCACCTCCCCGCCCGCCCCGAACGTCGGCCCCCGGGCGATCAGCTCGGCCGCGAAACCGTCCATGTAGGCCCAGTGGTCCTCCACCAGCTCCGCACGCAAGGCCGCGGAGCCGGCACGGTCGCGGTGGTAACAGAAGAACTCCATGACCACGCAGCCTTCCGCAGGACGGCACGGCCCCTCAACACGGTTTCCGCGAGCCGACTCCGCCCCTCTCCGCCCCTCAGTCCCGCCGGATCAGCTCCGGGTCGATCCGCCGCCCGACGAGCGGCAACGCCCCCAGCGCGGCGACGACCATCACACCCAGCGTGCCGGCGAGGAGGACGGGAAGCCCCGCGCCGTCCCAGAAGGTCGCGCCCTGGCAGTAGACCAGATACCCGGACTCGGCCATCCGCCCGACGGCCAGGGCCAGCACCAGGCCCACGCCCAACGGCAGCAGAACCTGGGTGACCTGCACGGCCCGCAGGGTGCTGCGGCGTGCGCCGAGCAGGGAGAGGGCGGTGACCTGGGGACGGCGTTCGACGGCGCGGTCCGCGGCGGCCACCAGGAAGGCGGCGACGGCGATGACCAGGCCGAGGACCATCGCGACGCCGAGCAGAGTCTCGACGATGGCGGTCTCCTGAAGGGCATCGACGTTCAGACCTACGGGAGTCGGATCGGCGATCGGAGAGACGCGGCTGATGCCGTCGAGGACTCTGCCGACCGTCTCCGGGTCCGAGGCGCTCACGAGCTTGAGGGTGGCGCCCTCGGGCCGGGCTCCGCTGGGCACCATGGAGGGCGGGATGAGAATCGAGCCGCTGTCGACTGCCCCGAGAACCGAAGAGTCGTGGAACCAGACGGTTTTCCGCGGTGGGGTGAATGTCGGACCACGGCGCCCGCCCGCCAGTGGGAGGAAGACCTTTCCCTTGGGATACGGCATCTCGCTCTCGGTCAGGTCGGGATTCCGCAGCCGCAGTGGCTGCCCGTCCACGCACCCGCCGACCAGTGACACCACGTCGCGGAGCTGGGCGCATGTGGCCAGGACGAGACCGGGGGACGAGACGTCTTCCGGAGCACCAGGGCCCTCCAGGGCACCAAGACGGTCCGACGGCACGGTGACGACATGGGTGTCCGTGCCCGGCAGCCCTACAAGGGACCGCTCCTGGGCCGCGCTGAGTCCCTTGGTGGGCACGTCGATGGTCATGACCGGGGACACCGGCCTGGCCGACTCGTTCATCTGGACGATCGTCCCCTGGGCCAGTGATGCCACATAGACCAGCAGGACCAGGCCGGCGGTCACCCTGAGCACACCGCCCGGCTCGGCCTCGTTGCGTCGCATGGCAAGGCCGAGCGCGAGTGAACGGGTGGACCGGGCCACTCTCCGGGCGAGGAGCCGGCACAGCGGCGGGAGGGCCGCCACCAGGCCGACTCCGATGAGGGCGACCGACGACGGAATGAGCACCGTGGGAAGGGAACCGGCCGGTACATGCCCCGTCGCGCCGGCGACACAGTATCCCGTAGCGATGCCGGAGCCCGCGAGCAGCGGAAGGAAGCCCCAGGACGAAGGGGCCTTCGCCACGGCGGCCCTGCGGACGGCGAGTGGATTCGCCGCCGCGTTCCGCGCGCCGGTGCGTCCCACGAACCAGGCGAGGGCCGGGCAGCCGACCAGACATGCCACCAGCGTGGACCCGGACAGTGCGCCGTCATCCGGATACCAGGTGAACCCGGGAAGTCCGACACGAGCGCCGATTTGGTTCAGGACCCAGTACTCACCCAGTCCGACGACGGCGCCGATCGCTGCCGCCGCCACCGTCTCTGCGGCGCTCACACGCTGTACTTCCTTGATGCTCATCCCCAGCAGGCGCAGCGCGGCGAGTCGTCGGGCTCGCTCCGCGCCGGACAGGCGTGCGCACACCGAGAGATAGAGGGCAAGCGGCAGCAGAACGATGAAGCCCATCGCGCAGCGCAGGTTGTCGACCGCCGACGGGTCCAGGGTGGGCAGCGGTGCTTCTTTCCCGAACCCGGTGAAGTGATAGCCGGTCCGGAGGTCGTTCCTGGTCATGCCCACATAGGCGAGGAGTTCGTCCGGACGTGCCAGCCCCTGCGGCCCGATCAGTCCGGCCTCCCGCCCGGGCAGGCGCCGGGCCAGCTCCGGTTCCTTGCGCAGCACTTCGCGGAGCGCCGGAGAGACGAAGACCTGTCCGCGGTCCGGCAGGGCTTTGAGGCCCGGCGGGGGCGGTACGGCTCTGCTCCCCCGGGCCAGGAACGTACGGGTGAGGGGTTTCGAGCCGTACGAATCCGCCCGCTCCAGCGCCAGTGGATAGCCGACCGGGTCAGAGACCGCGTAGTAGTCCGGGGAGGTGGGCTGCCTGGCCGTGATTCGGCCGTCCTGAGCCGCCAGAATGCCGGGAATCGTCAGCACGACGGCCAGACAGCAGACCCCGATGGAGCTGCCGAGGGTCATGAGTGCGAACCGCACTCGGTTCCCTCGCCCGCTGCGGAACAGCAGCCGGAGCCCCAGAAGCAGTTCCTTCACCTGTGCGACCGTCCCTGCATGGTCAGCACACCGTCGACCATGGTGTACCGGGTGTCCGCCCTGGCCGCGACCTCGGCGTCGTGCGTGACGAGTACGACCGCTGTGCCCTGCGAACGGGCCAGCGTGAGGAACTCCTCGAGTACGGTCTGCGCGTTGGCGCTGTCGAGCGCACCAGTCGGCTCGTCGGCGAAGACCACCGCCGGCCGGTGGACGAGCGCACGGGCCACGGCGATCCGCTGGCTCTGGCCGCCAGAGACCTGCGAAGGCCGCCGTTCGCGCAGTTCCGCCAGCCCCAGTCGGCCGAGCACCTCGCCGGCTGCGGCCAGCGCCTGCGCCTTGCGCTGCCCTGCCAGCCGAAGCGGCAGGGCAGCGTTCTCCTCGACGGTCAGTTCGGGCAGGAGCTCGCCGTACTGGAAGACGAACCCGAGCCGGTCTCGGCGCAAGGCGCTCAGTTCGCTGTCACTGAGGTTCCCCAGCTTCCTTCCCTCCAGCCGGACTTCACCACCGTGCAGCGGCAACACCCCGGCGAGGCAGTAGAGGAGAGACGACTTTCCCGAACCGCTGGGTCCGGTGATGGCGGCGACTTCGCCCCGCCTGAGCACGATGTCGGCTTTTCTGACAGCCGGCGAGGAGCCGTAGCGGAGTTCGACCCCGCGAGCGGCAAGGATTTCGGACACCTTGGATCAGCCGGCCCTAGTGCTCGATGTGGTAGTGGTGCTCACGCGAACAGGAGTTGACCTTGAAGGCGCCCTTGTCGACGCAGACCCCGAGCTCGGCGTCGTCCGTGTACCGCTGCGAGCCTTCCCAGTTGAAGTGGTGCATGTAGACCGTCTGCCGCTGTTCCCCGTAGTAGCGGACCCAGCCGCGCCCTTCGACGCGGACCCGCACGAAGGTGTTGCTGCGGTCGTTCGCGTCGGTGTCCTGCAGATACCCCGTCCACTCGAAGGAACCGTGGTTCCGCTCGGGCGGGTTGAACCGGTAACGCCCCTGCAGAAGGACGGCACCGCTCGCCCTCGTTTCCTGCAGGCTCTGCCAGGACGAGGCGACAGCCGTCCCCGCCCCCGCGAGAAAGACCCCGGCCGCGACGGCTCCCATCACTACCTTCTTCACGCGCTACCTCTCCCAGTGCTCCAGCAGGCCCACCGCCAGCCGGAGTTACAGAAAGTAGCGCCCCGATCACGTGATGAATCCTTCAGTCACCCAGATCACCACCACATCAGGTGACCCAAATCAGGACAGCGGCCGCAGCGCGACCCCGACCGCCATGCGCAGCTTGGTCACGAACTCCGGGCGGTCGGCGACGCGGTGTTTCCAGCCCTCGCCGGCCGCCTGCAGGACCTCGGCGATCTGGCGGGGTGTGACGTCGCCGGCCGGCGTCCACCCGGAGTCGGTGATCGCCGTCGCGAGCGTGTCGAGGAAGGCGTCCCGGTAGTCGTCGTACATGTGGTGGAGCTGCGCGGTCCCGTGCTCCAGCAGGTCGTCGACGCCCTCGTTGAGGTGCGTGCCGACGTACCGGCCGAGGTTCGCGTCGAGCGCGGCCACCAGGCGTGCGCCGAGGTCCGCGCCGGGCACGGCCAGTGCCGTACGGACGTCCGCCAGCGCCCGGTCCAGCTCCTGCCGCATGGTCTCGCGGAACAGCTCCTCCTTGCCGGAGAAGAGGAAGTACAGGCCGGGCCGGGAGATGTCGGCGGCCCGGGCCACCGCGTCCATCGACGTCTTGCGATAGCCGAACGTCGCGAAAACGGTCAGCGCCGCCGCGAGCACCTGCTCGCGGCGCTGGGTGTCCCCTCGGGTGGCGGTCATAGGCACACCATACCGACTGGGCGTGCTATACATGTTTTGTTGATTCTGTTTAGCTGGCTGTAGTGGGCGGGGGCCGCAGCACACAAGGGCTCGAGAAGACGAGAGCACGAGAGAGAGCATCATGAGCAAGACCGTTCTGATCACCGGCGCTTCCACCGGCATGGGAGAGGTGCTCACCTTCGAGTACGCCGCGCGCGGCTGGAACGTGGCCGCCACCATGCGTGACACCGCCAAGGCCAACCCGGCCTTCGCCGGCCTCGGCAACGTCCTGGTCACCCGCCTCGACGTCACCGACCGCCCGGGCGTCGAGCAGGCCGTCAAGGAGACCGTCGACCGTTTCGGTGCCGTCGACGCCCTGGTCAACGCGGCCGGCTACGGCCAGGTCGGCGCCGTCGAGGAGATCAGCGCCGACCAGCTGCGCGACCAGCTGGAGACCAACGTGGTGGGCCTGGTCCAGGTGATCCAGGCCGTCCTCCCGCACATGCGGGAGCGCCGCTCGGGCCACATCCTCAACATCGGCTCCATGGGCGGTCACGTCAGCCTGCCCACGATGGCCGTGTACTGCGCCTCCAAGAGCGCTGTACAGAACCTGACGGAGGGCCTGGCCCTGGAGCTCGCCCCGCTGGGCATCCACGTCACCCTGGTCGAACCGGCCGGCTTCGACACCGGCTTCGAGGGCAACTCGAAGCTCCCGGCGACCTCCATCCCGGACTACGCGCCCGCCTACGCCACCATGGCCGAGTTCGCCGAGCAGGCGGTGCGCGGCAACCTCGTGAAGTCCATGGCGGCCGTCGCCGACGTGACCGGCTCCGACGCGCCCCCGCTGCACCTGGCCGTGGCCACCGCCGGCCTGGAGATGGTGCGCGGCCGCTTCGCCGGGCTGATGGACGAGTACGCCCGCTGGGAGCAGGTCACGGCCGGCACCGACTGACCGGCCGCCGGCACGCAGCCCGTGCAGGCCGGCAGCCCACAGCCCGCGCCGTCCGCAGCCCGCGCCGGCCGCAGGACCGCACGTCCGTGGCGGTCACAGGACCCGTCGGAGCGTCTCCGGGGTGAGGTCGGCGAGGGTCGGGTAGCCGTCGACGGCCATGATCAGGTCGGCCTCGGCGAGCAGCGCCCGCAGGATGTGGACGAGGCCGGGCTCACCGCCGTGGGCGAGGCCGTAGGCGTAGGGACGGCCGACGCCCACGGCGGTGGCGCCCAGTGCGACCGCCTTGATGATGTCCGCTCCCGTCCGGACCCCGGAGTCGAACAGGACGGGCAGGCCGTCGGCGGCCTCGACCACCTCCGGCAGCGCGTCGAGGGCGGGCAGGCCGCCGTTGGCCTGGCGGCCGCCGTGGTTGGAGCAGTAGATGCCGTCCACCCCGGCGTCCTTGGCGCGGCGTACGTCCTCGGGGTGGCAGACGCCCTTGAGGATCAGCGGCAGATCGGTGACCGACCGCAGCCAGGGCAGGTCGTTCCAGGTGAGCGGGTTGCCGAAGATCCCCGCCCAGAGCGCGACGGCGGCCTGCGGGTCGTCCTCCGGGTTCTTGCCGAGCCGGGCCCGGAAGACCGGGTCGCTGGTGTAGTTGGCCAGGCAGTTCCCGCGCAGCTGCGGGAAGTTGCTGACGCTCAGGTCGCGCGGCCGCCAGCCGGTGATCCAGGTGTCCAGGGTGACCACGATCCCCTTGAACCCGGCCTTCTCGGCCCGGTGCACCAGGCTCTCGGCCAGTTCGCGGTCGGTGGGCGTGTAGAGCTGGAAGAAGCCGGGGGTGTCGCCGAACTCGCCGGCCACCTGCTCCAGCGGGTCCACGGTCAGGGTGGAGGCGATCATCGGTACGCCGGTACGGGCGGCGGCGCGGGCGACGGCGAGGTCACCGTGGCCGTCCTGGGCGCACAGCCCGATCACCCCGACCGGGGCCATGAACAGCGGCGAGGGCAGCCGCATCCCGAACAGGTCGACGGACAGGTCCCGTTCCGTGGCCCCCACCAGCATCCGCGGCACCAGCCCCCAGCGCTCGAACGCGGCGACGTTGGCCCGCTGCGTCCGCTCGTCGCCGGCACCGCCCGCGACGTACGAGCGCACCGATGCGGGCAGCGCGGCCTGCGCAAGGGGCTCCAGATCGTCGTACGACATCGGGAACCGCGGCACCACCCCGCGCAGCCCGTCGAGGTAGATCTCGTTCTGGTAGTCGGCGAACGCCATGACCCGGCCCTTCCTCACGACTGCGCCCGCGGGATGCGGGCCCCTCGAAGTACACAGAAGTACACAATGGGAGAGTGGCGCACGACGGCTTCGAAACGCAGGAGTCCGGCTCCGAGGGCGGGCGGACGCAGGATCCTGCCGCCATCGTGCCGGGCCTGCTGAGCGAGGACGAGCTGGCGCTGGTCAACGCGCTGCAGCTGAGCCCGCGGGCCTCCTGGACCGAGCTCGGCCGCGCCCTGGGCGTGGACCCGGTGACGGTGGCCCGCCGTTTCCAGCGCCTCACCGCGCAGGGCACGGCCTGGGTCAGCTTCTCCCCCGGCCCGCGGCTGCTGGAGCAGATCTGCGTGGCGTACGTCGTGATCGACTGCGCTCCGGGAGCGACGGCCCGGGTCGCCGGGGCCCTGGGCACCCATCCCCACATGGTGACGATCGAGCGGACGGCCTCGGGCCACGACATCCTCGCCACCGTCGCCACCCGCGACCTGCCGGCCCTGTCCCGCTACACCCTCGACCTGCTCCCCCACCTGCCGGGCATCACCGCCGTACGGTCCCGGATCGTCACCCACATGTTCACCGAGGGCGGCCACTGGCGCATCGCCGCCCTGGCCCCGGCCCAGCGCGCCCGACTGACGGCCCCGCCCTCGTCCACCCGGGCCACCACGACCCCGACGGCCACCGCCACGGCCACCACGGCCACCGCCACCACCGCCGCCCGCCGGCCGCTCGCCTCCGTCGACCGCGCCCTCGCCGTCCGCCTCGCCCACGACGGCCGCGCGACCTACCAGGCCCTGGCACGGGACCTCGGCGTCAGCCTGTCCACCGCCAAACGCCGCGTCGAGGCCCTCACCCGCCACGGTCTGCTCCGCTTCCGCTGCGACTTCGCCCGCCCCCTCGGCGGCTGGCCGGTCGCCGTCACCTTCTGGGCCAGGGTGCCGCCCGCCGACCTCCCCGAGATCGGCCAGTCCCTGATCCGCCTCCCCGAGACCCGCAACTGCGCCGCCATCAGCGGCCCCCAGAACCTCATCCTCCAGGCCAGCCTGCACTCGGTCAGCGACATCCTGCGCCTGGAGACCCACCTGGCGACGACCCACCCGACCCTCGACATCGCGGACCGGGTCGTCACCCTGCGCCAGGACAAACTCCTCGGCCGCCTGCTCGACGCGCACGGCCGCTCCGTCGGCGTCGTACCGGCGGACCTGTGGGCGGAACCGGCCCTGTGACCTCATGACGGCGCCCGGCTCCTGTCACCGGGCTGCCGTAGAGTGCGCCGAGGTGGGGACGCGACATCCGTTCGAGGGGGAGCCTGCCATGGCCATGGATGCGCCGAAGAAGAACCGGACCGGGTCGGTATCGGGATCGGGATCGGTACCGGCTAGTCCCGAGCAGATGATCGCGGAGGCGCGGAAGGCGTTCTTCGTGATGTTCGGCCTGCTCGCGGTCGTCTGGATCGTGCAACTGGCCAACTGGGCCGACCACTACGCCCTCGCACGGGACTACGCGCTGGTCTCCGGCGACGTCGGTACCCTGCCCGACATCCTGGTCGCGCCGCTGCTGCACTGGAGCTGGGCGCACATCGAGAGCAACTCCGGCCCCCTGTTCGTCTTCGGGTTCCTCGCCGCCTACCGAGGGGTGCTGAGGTTCCTCGGACTGACCCTGCTGATCGCGCTGAGCAGCGGCCTGGTGGTCTGGTTCTTCGAGCACGGCAACGTCGCGACGGTCGGCGCCAGCGGCCTGATCTTCGGATACTTCGGTTACGTCGTCGTACGGGGACTCTTCGACCGGCACCTGATCGACACGCTGGTCGGGATCGTCATGGGCGCGTCCTTCGCCTACCTCCTCACCGTGGCCGTCCCCGGCACACCGGGCGTGAGCTGGCTCGGCCACCTCGGCGGGCTGCTCGGGGGCCTGGCCGGAGCCTGGTTCTTCCGCGACCGCCGCGCCCCGCGTCCGGCCACCGCCGCCCTCACCCCCCGAACCCCCCGCACCCTTCCCGACGCCAACACCCCACAGCCCGGCCCCGGTTCCGGCCCCGCCTCCGATTCCGCGCGCGCCGACCTGTACAAGGAACTCGGCGACCTCGGGCTGCTCTGACGGGCCGAGTGCGAGGCCGGCCCCACCCTCACCCCCGGATATCCGCTGGAGCGGTCGCTCCGGCTCTCGTAAGGTCCCGGGCATGGACTGGCAGAAGTGGCACGACAGTTACGACGCGCCCGAGTCGCCGCTCGCGCTCAGGTTGCGGAGGGTCCAGGAGCGCATCCGGCTGGCGCTCGACGACTGCCCGCCCGGTCCCGTGTCGGTGGTGAGTCTCTGCGCCGGCCAAGGACGCGACCTGCTCGGCGTCCTGCCCGGCCATCCGCGCCGTCACGACGTGCGTGCCCGCCTGGTGGAGCTGGATCCCCACAACGTCGCCGTGGCCGCCGACACCGCCCGGTCGGCCGGGCTGCACCGGGTCGAGGTCGTCGCCGCCGACGCCGCGTCGCTCGGTCGGTACGACGGGATGACGCCGGCGGATGTCGTGCTGGTGTGCGGGGTGTTCGGCAACATCGTGGACGCGGACATCGAGCGGACGATCGACGCGTGCAGGCAACTGTGCAGGACCGGCGGGCGGGTCATATGGACCAGGCACCGCAAGGCCCCCGACCGTGTGCCGTCGATCTGCGAGTGGTTCGAGGAACGGGGTTTCGCACAGGAGTGGGTCACCGGCCGGGAACATGTCCAGGCTGTGGGAGTCCATCGCTTCGGCGGCCGACCGGTTCCCCTTCGACCGGACGGCCACGTCTTCGACTTCGTGGGCTACGACAGGCTTCGAGAGACACGTTCGGACGGTTCTGCGGTCTGAGCCGGGTGGACGTGCGGAAACGCACGGAGGGGCGACACCCCGCACAGGGTGCAAGGCCGACGTCCTGAGCCGCAAGGCCGCCGCCCCCTGCCTCGTCCCCGCGGGGAGGGCACCGCATCCCACCGAGATCGTCACTTTCCGCACACGGCAGTCACTCTGTGTATGGTCTTCTCATGGCCGCTCCCAGTGCCGTCCGCCGCCTCCTGCTCGCCACCGGCTTTCTGGTGCTCGTGCAGGCGGCGGTCGGCTTGGTCGTCAATCTCTACGGCCTCTATCCGGCTCACCATCGGGGCTCCCGGGCGGGGGCCCATCGCATCAGGGCCTACGAGAGCCTCACCTGGGCGGTCGGGCACGGCACCCTCGCGCTCGCCGTGCACGTCGCGCTCGGCCTCACGCTCGTCCTGCTGTCGATCGTCGCAGCAGTGCGCGCCGTGCTGCTCCGGCAGCGCGCGGTCGCGTTCTGGACCGTGCTCGGGACGCTCCTGGTCATCGGTGCCGCTGTGTTCGGCGGGAGCTTTCTCGCCAACGGCAAGACCCTCCACTCACTGCTGATGGCCCTGTCCGCACTGAGCGCCGAGGTGTGCTTCCACCTCGCCATCGACCTTCTGCCCTCCGGGCGGCACGGAGCTGTGGCCGCACTCCGTTGAAGTGCGCCGCGCGATCAGCAGCGCCTCACGCCAGGGTGACGCGCATGCCGCCCTCGGCCAGGGCACCCAGCACGGAGGGGCGGCACCCCCGCACAGGGTGCCGCCCCTCTTCTTGCGTGCCGGGGCCGCCGTCCATCGGTCTTGAGGGTCGGGGACGGACGGCGGACCCGGGGTTCGAAGGCAGCGCCTCAAGCGTCTCAGCGGTGGTCGCTGCCTGTTGACTGGGTGGCTGCGCGGCCTGCCTCCAGGCGTGCCACCGGGATGCGGAACGGGGAGCAGGAGACGTAGTCCAGGCCTACCTCGTGGAAGAAGTGGACGGACTCGGGGTCGCCGCCGTGCTCGCCGCAGACGCCCAGTTTCAGGTCGGGGCGGGTGGCGCGGCCGGCCTTCGCCGCTGCCGCGACCAGGGAGCCGACGCCGTCGCGGTCGATCGTCTCGAAGGGGGAGACGCCGAAGATGCCCCTCTCCAGGTAGGCGGTGAAGAAGGAGGCCTCGACGTCGTCGCGGCTGAAGCCCCAGACCGTCTGGGTCAGGTCGTTCGTGCCGAAGGAGAAGAACTCCGCCGCCTCGGCGATCTGGCCGGCCGTCAGGGCCGCCCGCGGGAGTTCGATCATCGTGCCGATGGAGAGCTTGAGGCTGGTGCCCGTCGCCGCCTCCACCTCCGCGATGACCTGGTCGGCCTCCTCGCGGACGATCTCCAGCTCCTGGACCGTGCCGACCAGGGGGATCATGATCTCGGCGCGCGGGTCGCCCTTGGCGTTCTTGCGTTCCGCCGCCGCCTCGGCGATGGCGCGGACCTGCATGGTGAACAGGCCGGGGATGACCAGGCCCAGGCGTACGCCGCGCAGGCCCAGCATCGGGTTCTGCTCGTGCAGGCGGTGGACCGCCTGGAGGAGGCGGAGTTCGTTCTCGTGGGGCTCCTGGCGGGACTCGGCGAGGGCCACGCGGACCGAGAGTTCCGTGATGTCCGGGAGGAACTCGTGCAGCGGGGGGTCGAGGAGACGGACCGTCACCGGGAGGCCGTCCATCGCCGAGAAGAGTTCGACGAAGTCCTTCTTCTGGAGCGGGAGGAGGGCCTTCAGGGACTCCTCGCGGTCCTCCTCCGTGTCCGCCAGGATCAGGCGTTCCACCAGTTCGCGGCGGTCGCCGAGGAACATGTGCTCCGTGCGGCACAGGCCGATGCCCTGGGCGCCGAAGCGGCGGGCGCGCAGGGCGTCCTCGGCGTTGTCGGCGTTGGCGCGCACCCGCAGGCGGCGCTTGCGGTCGGCGAACGCCATGATGCGGTGGACGGCCTCGACGAGTTCGTCGGCGTCCTGGGCGCCCGCGTGCATGCGGCCCTCGAAGTACTCGACGACCGGAGAGGGGACCACTGGGACCTCGCCCAGGTAGACCTTGCCCGACGAGCCGTCGATGGAGATGACGTCGCCCTCCTCGACGACGTGACCGCCGGGGACCGTCATCCGGCGGCGCTTGGTGTCGACCTCGAGCTCCTCCGCGCCGCACACGCACGTCTTGCCCATGCCGCGGGCGACGACGGCCGCGTGGGAGGTCTTGCCGCCGCGGGAGGTGAGGATGCCTTCGGCGGCGATCATGCCGTCGAGGTCGTCGGGGTTGGTCTCGCGGCGGACCAGGATGACCTTCTCGCCCGAACGGGACCACTTGACGGCGGTGTAGGAATCAAACACCGCCTTGCCTACCGCGGCGCCCGGGGAGGCCGCGATGCCGCGGCCGACCTGCTGGGTCTTCGCCTGCTCGTCGAAGCGGGGGAACATCAGCTGGGCGAGCTGGGCGCCGGTGACGCGCTGGAGGGCCTCGGTCTCGTCGATCAGGCCCTGGTCGACCAGCTGGGTCGCGATACGGAAGGCCGCGCCCGCCGTGCGCTTGCCGACGCGGGTCTGGAGCATCCACAGCTGACCGCGCTCGATCGTGAACTCGATGTCGCAGAGGTCCTTGTAGTGGTTCTCCAGCGTCTCCATGATCTGCATCAGCTGGTCGTACGACTTCTTGTCGATGTTCTCCAGCTCGGCCAGCGGGACCGTGTTGCGGATGCCCGCGACCACGTCCTCGCCCTGGGCGTTCTGGAGGTAGTCGCCGTAGACGCCCTGGTGGCCGGAGGCGGGGTCGCGGGTGAAGGCGACGCCGGTGCCGGAGTCCGGGCCCAGGTTGCCGAAGACCATGGAGCAGACGTTGACGGCCGTGCCGAGGTCGCCGGGGATGCGCTCCTGGCGGCGGTAGAGCTTGGCGCGGTCGGTGTTCCAGGAGTCGAAGACCGCGCGGATCGCGAGGTCCATCTGCTCGCGCGGGTCCTGCGGGAAGTCCCGGCCGGCCTCGGTCTTGACGATCTTCTTGAACCTGGTGACGAGCTTCTTGAGGTCGGCGGCCTCCAGGTCGGTGTCGACGGTGACCTTCTTGGCCGCCTTCGCGTCGTCCAGGGCCTCCTCGAAGAGCTCGCCGTCGACGCCGAGGACCGTCTTGCCGAACATCTGGATGAGGCGGCGGTAGGAGTCCCACGCGAAGCGGTCGTCGCCGGCCTGCTTGGCGAGGCCCTGCACCGACTTGTCGGAGAGGCCGATGTTCAGGACCGTGTCCATCATGCCGGGCATGGAGAACTTGGCGCCGGAGCGGACCGAGACCAGAAGGGGGTTGTCGGCCTGGCCGAGCTTCTTGCCCATCCGCTGCTCCAGCGCGTCGAGGTGCGCACTCACCTCGTCACGCAGTGCCACCGGCTCCTCGCCGCTGGCGAGGTAGACCTTGCAGGCCTCGGTCGTGATGGTGAAGCCCGGGGGAACGGGGAGCCCCAGGTTGGTCATCTCGGCGAGGTTCGCGCCCTTGCCACCGAGGAGGTCCTTGAGGTCCTTGTTTCCCTCGGTGAAGTCGTAAACGAACTTCACACCATGGGGATCTTTGTTTTCCGACACGGGTCTCGACTCCCTCGAGGACTCGGTGGCTGCCCTGACGGCCAGGAACATACCCAGATCGAAGGCGCCTGGGTACGTCTACTTGCGTGTCATGCGCCCGTAACCAGTCGTCCGCCACCGGATCGAAAGTCAAAGCTTGGCAAGCGAAGCCCGGCCGATGTTTTCACTTCTTGAACGCAAGACCGCTCAGCACCACACCTTTCCGCTCAGGTGAGCGGAGATCCTGCACGTTTGATTTCGATCGATGAACGATCAAGGGGTGGCACCCAGTGCCACCCCTTGGAGAAGTGCAGTCGCCCATGATCCGCTCATCTGAGCGCAACCCTTATCAAGGGTGGCGAGAATCACGCTGCCACAGACCGTCGGAGTTCACCATGCGGACGCGGTCGCGGACACCAGAACCCGCCGGAAACGCGCCGGTCACACGCCCAGCGCCAGCAACCGCTCCTCGACCCGCTCCGGCGCGTACAGGTACTCCACGACCAGCGCGCCGGCCCCGATCAGCCCGGCCCGCTCCCCCTGCCGGGACGTCACGACGTCCAGATGAGCGGTGGAGCGGGGCAGCGCCCGCTGGTAGAGCAGTTCGCGGACGCCGGTGAGGAACGGGGTGCCCGCCAGGTCGCCCGCGATCATCAGGACGCCCGGGTTGAGCAGGGTCACGACCGTCGCCAGCACGTCGCCGACCATGCGGCCGGCCTCCCGCGCCAGGGCGGCCGCCTCCGGGTGGCCCGAGGCGAGCAGGTCCCGCACGTCCGAGCCGGAGGAGGCCGGGATCCCCTCCTCCGCCAGCCGCCGGGCCACGGCGCCGCCGCTCGCGACGGCGGCGAGGCAGCCGTACGACCCGCACCGGCACTGCGCCTCCGCGCCCACCCGGATGTGGCCGATGTCCCCGGCGCCGCCGTCGATGCCCCGGTAGATGGAGCCGTCCACCACGACCCCGGCGCCGATACCCGTCGAGACCTTCACGAGGACGAACGCCGAGCAGTCCGGGTACCCCGTGCACTGCTCCCCGTACGCCATCAGGTTCGCGTCGTTGTCCACCAGGACCGGGACGGCCGGCGCGCCCGTGTGCTCCGTGAACGCCCTGGCCAGCCGGCCCCGTATGTCGTAGCCGTCCCAGCCGGGCATCATCGGCGGCTGGACCACCCGGCCGGTGTCCGTGTCGACCGGGCCCGGCACCGCGAGGCCGATCCCGCACACCTCCGTCGCGGGGTGTGCCGCCTTCTCCAGCAACTCGGCGAACCAGCGGCCGAGTTCGCCGAGCACGGCGTCCGGGCCGTCCTGGATGACCAGGGTGCCCGAGTGCTCGGCGAGGAGCTCGCCGGTGAGCGAGAGCACGGCGGCGCGGGCGTGGCGGGTCTCCAGGTCGGCGGCGAGGACGACCGCGTGGGAGTCGTCGAACTCGAGGGTGATGGAGGGGCGTCCGCCCAGCGGGGAGTCGACCGGGCCGCCGGCCCCCTCGCGCAGCCAGCCCGCGCGGAACAGGCGGTCCAGGCGGTGGCCGACGGTGGCGCGGGAGAGTCCGGTGGCCTGCTGGAGTGCTCCGCGCGTCACGGCCCGCCCGTTGCGCACCAGTTCGAGCAGATCGCCGGCGCTCGCCTGTCCGCCGCCCCTGCCGGTCCTCCCCGGACGTCCGGTCATGCGCACCCCCTTGTGTTTCTCAAGCTTGCATTACATATTGAGTTTTGCGTGTTAAATAGACGTAACCCTACGGTAGCCACTGCCAAACCCGGTCGGCCGGAAGTCTTCGGGGAGTCCCGAGTGGATCGCACTGCCCAGCTCACCACCCATGCGCTCGATCGCGGTATTGCATACGATCCGCCGTCCGCACGCGCCGCGAGCACCGCCTCCGGCACCGCCCCGGGCACCGCCGGAAGACGGTCCCTGCACGTCAGGGCCGCACAGGTGCTCGAAGACAACTGGACCGGCAGCTCCACCGTGCCCTCCCGGAGCCTGTATCCGCACCAGTGGTCGTGGGACTCGGCGTTCATCGCGATCGGCCTCAGGCACCTCTCGCCACTGCGGGCGCAGACGGAGCTGGAGACACTGCTGGCCGCCCAGTGGGGCGACGGGCGCATCCCGCACATCGTGTTCAACCCCTCCGTGCCCCTCGACGCGTACTTCCCGAGCCCCGACTTCTGGCGCTCCTCGACCGCGGGGCGCGCTGCGGGCGCCCCGCGCACCGTACAGACCTCCGGGATCGTGCAGCCACCGGTGCACGCGCTGGCGGCCTGGCTGGTGCACCTCGCCGACCCGGGCCTGTCGCGCGCACGCGGCTTCCTGGCCGGTGTCTACCCGCGGCTCGCCGCCTGGCACCGCTATCTGCTGCACCGGCGCGACCTGGGCGGCGGCGGGCTGGCGTCCGTCGTCCACCCCTGGGAGCAGGGCATGGACAACAGCCCCTGCTGGGACGCCCCCCTGGCCCGGGTCGTCCCGGCCCCGGCGCGCTCGTTCCGCCGGGCCGACCTGGACCACGGCGCCGCCGAGGACCGGCCGACGGACCTCGACTACGGGCGGTACGTGCGGCTGGCGGCCGACTACCGGGACGCCGGATACACGGACCGGATCAGGGACTTCGCCGTCGAGGACCCCGCGTTCAACGCGCTGCTGATCGCCTCCGAGCACGCCCTCGCCCGGATCGCGGGCGAGCTGGGTGCGGCGGGCACGGCCCGGCACGCGCGGGCGGAGCGGCTCACGGCGGCGCTGGTGGACCGGCTGTGGGACCCGGAGCGGGAGATCTTCCTCTGCCGGGACCTGCGCGGCGGGGAGAACCGCGAGGCCGACCAGGCAGGCACGGGCGGCGCGGGTGGCGCGCTGATCACCGAGCGCGGGGTCTCCGGGCTGGTCCCGCTGCTCCTGCCCGAACTGCCGCGGGAGATCGCCGCCGCGCTCGTCCGCACCCTGGACGGCCCGCACTTCGGCACCGGCACCCGTCTGGTGCCCAGTTACGACCTGCTCGGCGAGGCCTTCGACCCGCACCGCTACTGGCGCGGGCCCGCCTGGTTCAACACCGGCTGGCTGCTGGAGCGGGGGCTGCGCGAGCACGGCGAGCGGGAGCGGGCGGACGCGCTCGCCGAGGCGGTCGTACGGACGGCCGACACGAGCGACTTCGCCGAGTACGTCGACCCGTACACCGGGGCGGCGTGCGGGGCGACCGGGTTCGGCTGGACGGCGGCGCTCGCGCTGGACCTGCACCACCAGCGACAGGCCGCGTCGCATACCGCGTCGCACGCCGCACTGCGCGAAGAGCCACACAGCGAACGTCAAAATCTGGACAAGAGCTGACAAAACGAGGTGTCTTCAGGGGACATCTCCCGTTCGACCTGAGGGACGAAGGAGGGGACCGGGGATGACGGACCGGCATCATCTGCTCGTGCGCGGCGCGACGTTCGCCGCCGTGGACGACCGCGGCGACATCAGCGGCGTGAGGGGCGGCGGTTCCCCGGACGGGTTATTCGTGCGGGACGCGCGGCACCTCAGCCGCTGGCAGCTGACGGTCGACGGGGCGCTGCCCGAGGTGCTCACCCCGGTCGGCGACGGGGACGGCACGCGCTGCGTCCTGGTCCCGCGCGGCGGCCGCCAGGAACCGCCCGCCCACACGCTCTTCCGTGAACAGGCCGTCGGCGACGGCTCGTTCGTCGAGTCCCTGCGGGTCACCAGCAACCGCCCGGTGCCGACCACGATCCGGCTCGCGATCACCGCCGACGCCGACTTCACCGACCAGTTCGAACTCCGCGCCGACCACCGCACCTACACCAAGGCCGGCGCCGTCCGCTCCCGCCATGTCCTCGACGACGGGCTGGAGTTCGGCTACCGCCGGGGCGAGTGGCAGTCCTGTACGACGATCACCGCCGAGCCGGCCCCGGACGGCGTGGAGGAGACCGGGACCGGCGCCCGGCGGATGGTGTGGACGCTGGAGCTGGAACCGCACGGCACCAGCGAGCTGCTGGTACGGGTGATGGCACGCCCGCACGGCGACCGGCGGGCGCTGCGGGTGCCCCGCGACCCGGCCGCGCTGAACCGGCAACTCCTGTCCCTGGAAGGTGAGTTCGTGGAGGGCGTGGCCTTCCCGACGGGCTGGCCCGAGCTGGCGGCGGCCTGCGCCCGCGGTCTCTCCGACCTCGCCACCCTCCAGGTGCCGGCCACCGGCCCGGACGGCGAGGAGCTCAAGGTCCCGGCCGCCGGGGCCCCTTGGTTCCTCACCCTGCTCGGCCGCGACGCCCTCCTCACCTCCCTCTTCGCGCTGCCCTACCGCCCGCACCTGGCCGCCGCCACCCTGCCCGCCCTCGCCGCCACCCAGGCCACCGAGACCGGCGCGCACTCCGTGGCCCAGCCCGGGAAGATCGTCCACGAGGTGCGCCACGGCGAACTGGCCCACTTCGGGCAGGTGCCGTACGGGCGTTACTACGGGTCGGTCGACGCGACCCCGCTGTTCCTGATCCTGCTGGGCGCGTACGTCGAGCAGACCGGCGACGCGGCGTTGGCCCGGCGGCTGGAGCGCAACGCGCGCGCGGCCGTCGGGTGGATGCTCGACCACGGCGGTCTGACCTCGCGCGGCTATCTGGTGTACCGCGCGGACAAGGGCGGCCTCGCCAACCAGAACTGGAAGGACTCCCCCGGCGCGATCTGCTCCGCCGACGGCAGCCGGCCGTTGGGGACCGTGATGGCCGCGGGGGCGCAGGGGTACGCGTACGACGCGCTGCGCCGGACGGCGTGGGTGGCGCGGACGGTGTGGGCCGACGAGACGTACGCGGCACTGCTCGAACAGGCCGCCGGTGATCTGCGGGACCGGTTCCAGCAGGACTTCTGGATGCGGGAGGCGTCCTTCCCGGCGCTGGCGCTCGACGGGGAGGGCCGACAGGTCGACGCGCTCGCCTCGGACGCCGGGCACCTGCTGTGGTCCGGGCTGCTGGACAAGGAGTACGGGGAGGTGGTCGGGCGGCGGTTGCTGGAGCCGGACTTCTTCTCGGGGTGGGGGGTGCGGACGCTGGCCGCGGGGCAGGCGGCGTACCACCCGCTGTCGTACCACCGCGGGTCGGTGTGGCCGCACGACAACGCGCTGATCGCGCTGGGGCTGGCCCGGTACGGGCTGCACGACGAGGCGCGGGCCGTGGCGCACGGGCTGGTCGACGCGGCGACGGCGGGCGGGCACCGGTTGCCGGAGGTGCTGGCCGGGTACGGGAGGGACTCGCATCCGGAGCCGGTGCCGTATCCGCATGCGTGTGTACGGGAGTCTCGGTCGGCGGCGGCTCCGTTGGCGCTGCTCACTGCCGTGGGCGGGGCGTAGGGGGTCGTGTTTCGGGTGCGGGTGCGTGGGGGCTGGTCGCGCAGTTCCCCGCGCCCCTTCGGGGCGCTCCCCGCAGCCGTATGCTGAAACGGCCGTGCCTCTGCGTTGTGTTTGCCCGGTGTTTGCCGAATGGCCTGAGCACGGGCTTAAAGAGAGCCGTACGGAATTGTGGCGGGTTCGGCCTCCGAGCGCCGGCCCGCCCTCCGTCTCACGGGTCTCGCACGGAAGGACCTCCGGGTTGTCTCAGCACACGAGCATTCGCCAGCCATCGGACACGCCGTCCGGGCCGTCCGAACGCGAAACCCCGCCGGAGGAGTCCGAGGTCCTGACGTCCGAGCGGGAGGAAGGAGCTTCCGAGGCGCCCGAGGCGCCCACAACTCCCGAGCCCGCCGCCGAGGCAGAGGCCGAGCCCATGGCCGACGCCGGGACCGAAGCCGAGCACATAGCCACCGACGAGGACGAACCCGGCCCCGCGTCCGAGGCCGCCACCGAAGCCACCGCCGAAACCGAAGCCGCCGACGCGAGCGAAACCGCCGCCGAAACCGATTCCGAGTCCGGGACCGAAACCGCCGCCGAGGCCGATCCCGCGCCCGAGCCCCAAGCCGCAGCCGCAGCCGCAGCCGCAGCCGAGGCTGCCTCCGGTCCCGCGCCCGAAGCCACCGCCGAAGGCGACCCCGTTCCCGGCAGCGCCCCCGAGCCCTCCCCCGCCCCGGAAGGCGCCCCCCGTCCCCGTCGGCGGGGTTGGGCTGCCTGGAGTGGGCGGGTTCGGGAGCGGCGGGCGGCTTGGCGGGACGCGCATCCCACCGCTGCCTCCGTGCTGTCGATCGGCGTCACCGTGCTCTGCGCGGTGCTCGTGATCGCGGCGCTGGTGATGCCGAACACCGTCGTCGAGCTGGGGCCCGCGAAGTTCGTGCGGCTGCCGTCCGAGGGGATCATCGCAGCGGCCGTCGCGCTGGCGCTGCCCCGGCGGCCCCGGATCGTGCTGGCCGCGGTGTTCGGTGTCGTGCTCGGCGCGCTGACCCTGGTCAACGCCCTCGACATGGGGTTCAAGCAGTACCTGGGCCGGAGCTTCAACGCCATCCTGGACTGGAGCCTGCTCGGCGACGCGGAGTCGTACCTGGAGGACACGCTGGGCCGGACGGCCACCCTCGCCGTCAGTGTCGGTGCCGTCGTCCTCGTGCTGCTGCTGTTCGTGCTGCTCGCCCTCGCGACGATCCGGCTGAGCAATCTGCTGGCCCGGCATCCGGCGCGGGCCACCCGCGGCACGCTGATCGCCGGTGTCGTCTGGATCACCTGCTCCTCCTTCGGCGTCCAGCTCGCCGGCGGCGTGCCGCTCGCCGCCGACTCCACCGCGACGACGCTGGAGATCAAGGCCCGGCAGGTGAAGGACACCCTGCACGACGAGGCGGAGTTCCAGAAGGTCGCCAAGGTGGACGCCTTCGGGAACACCCCGCCCGACCAGCTGCTGACCAGCCTGCGCGGCAAGGACGTGGTCTTCACGTTCATCGAGAGCTACGGCCGCAGCGCCATCGAGGACCCGATCGAGGCACCCGGCGTCGACAGCACCCTCGCGGTCCGCACCGAGGCGCTGGCGAAGGCCGGCTTCCACGCGAAGAGCGGCTGGCTGACGTCGGCGACCTACGGCGGCAGCAGCTGGCTCGGGCACTCCACGACCATGTCGGGGCTGTGGGTCAGCAACCAGCAGCGCTACCGGACCGTCATGGCCAGCGACCACCTCAGCATCACCAAGGCGTTCCAGAAGACCGGTGCCTTCGACACGGTCGGTGTGATGCCGGGTATCCAGAAGGGCTGGCCGGAGCAGAGCTACTACGGCCTCGACAAGGTCTACAACGCCTTCCAGCTCGGCTACAAGGGACCGAAGTTCAGCTGGTCGACGATGCCCGACCAGTACGCGCTGCAGCAGTTCCAGGACCGGGTGCACAGCAAGAAGCCGGCCGACGGCAAGTCCCGGATGTCGTTCGTGATCCTGACCTCCAGCCACCAGCCGTGGGCGCCGATCCCGAAGATGGTGCCGTGGGACCAGCTGGGCGACGGCTCGATCTTCGACGCCATCCAGAAGGCCGGCAACAAGGCGTCCGACGTCATCGCCGACACCACCAAGTCCCGCCAGGAGTACGGCAAGTCGGTCCAGTACTCGGTGACCGCGCTCACCGAGTGGCTGGAGCGCTACGGCAACGACAACACGGTCCTGGTCTTCCTCGGCGACCACCAGCCGATCGCCCGGGTCAGCGGCAACCACGCCAGCCGTGACGTGCCGATCTCCATCGTCGCCAAGGACCCGAAGGTCCTTGACGCGATCGACTCCTGGAACTGGACCGACGGTCTGCGCCCGGCGCACGACGCCCCGGTGTGGAAGATGAGCGCGTTCCGCGACAAGTTCCTGACGGCGTACGGGTCGACCCCGCACCCGAAGACGAACTGAGCGTCCGCTGTAGGCACCCCCACGCGTCGTCGTTCGGCTGCGGCGGCGTCGTGGCCGGTCGCGCAGTTCCCCGCGCCCCCTGAGGGGCGCGTTCAGCCGCCGGAGGTGTCCAGTTCTGCTTCCTCGGTGATGCCCGCGCAGTCGTAGGGGTCCTTCAGCCAGCCGTCCGGGAGGACCACGCGGTTGTTGCCGGAGGTGCGGCCGCGGGGGCCGTCGGCGCCGGTGGGCCAGGGCTGGTCGAGGTCGAGTTCGTCGAGGCCGGCGCGGAGGTCGGCCAGCGAGGACGTGATGGCGAGCTTCTTGCGCATCTCGCTGCCGACCGCGAAGCCCTTGAGGTACCAGGCGACGTGCTTGCGGAAGTCGACCACGCCCTTGGACTCGTCGCCGAGCCACTCGCCGAGCAGGCCGGCGTGCCGGACCATGATGTCGGCGACCTGCCGGAGAGAGGGCTTCAGGATCTCCTGCTCCCGGCCCTCGAAGGCGGCGACCAGGTCGGCGAAGAGCCACGGGCGGCCCAGGCAGCCGCGGCCGACCACGACTCCGTCGCAGCCCGTCTCCCGGACCATCCGCAGCGCGTCCTGCGCCGACCAGATGTCGCCGTTGCCGAGGACGGGGATCTCCGGGACGTGCTCCTTCAGGCGGGCGATGGCCTCCCAGTCGGCGGTGCCGCCGTAGTGCTGGGCGGCGGTGCGGCCGTGCAGGGCGATCGAGGTCACGCCCTCCTCGACGGCGATCCGGCCGGCGTCGAGGTAGGTGATGTGGTCGTCGTCGATGCCCTTGCGCATCTTCATGGTGACCGGGAGGTCGCCGGCGCCGGAGACGGCCTCGCGGAGGATGGCGCGCAGCAGGTTCCGCTTGTACGGGAGGGCCGATCCGCCGCCCTTCCTGGTGACCTTCGGGACCGGGCAGCCGAAGTTCAGGTCGATGTGGTCGGCGAGGTCCTCCTCCGCGATCATGCGGACGGCCTTGCCGACGGTGGCCGGGTCGACGCCGTACAGCTGGATGGACCGGGGCTTCTCGGTCTCGTCGAAGCGGATCAGCTGCATGGTCTTCTCGTTGCGCTCGACCAGCGCCCGGGTCGTGATCATCTCGCTCACGAACAGGCCCTTGCTGCCCGAGAACTCCCTGCACAGGGTCCGGAAGGGCGCGTTGGTGATCCCCGCCATGGGGGCGAGGACGACCGGCGGCCGGACGGTGTGCGGGCCGATCTGGAGGGGCGACGTGGGCTCGGGCATTCCCCCATTGTCCCGTACGCCGCGCGGTGCTCGTCCGGTGCTCCGCCGCGCCTGTGGACAACCGCCTCTCCCGCACCTCCCGTCACGATCATGTATCACTCATTAGTTAGACGCACTATCGAAATGGGCGTACGATGGGAGCCATGCCCGAGTTGAGCCCCCGCAGACGCATGCTCGTCCTCGCGATCTGCTGTATGAGCCTGCTGATCGTGAGCCTCGACACGACCGCCCTCAATGTCGGACTGCCGTCCATGCAGCGCGAGCTGCACGCCTCGACGGCGGGTCTGCAGTGGACGATCGACGCGTACACGCTGGTCCTGGCCTCGCTGCTGATGCTCGCGGGGTCGACGGGCGACCGGGTCGGCCGCAAGAAGGTCTTCATGACGGGCCTGGTCGTCTTCTCGATCGGCTCGCTGCTCTGCTCGCTGGCGCCGAACCTCGACTCGCTGATCGCGTTCCGCATGGTCCAGGCGGTGGGCGGCTCGATGCTCAACCCCGTCGCCATGTCGATCATCACCAACACCTTCACCGACCCGCGCGAGCGGGCCCGGGCGATCGGGGTGTGGGGCGCGGTGGTCGGCATATCCATGGCCGCCGGCCCGCTGGTCGGCGGCCTGCTGGTGGAGTCGGTGGGCTGGCGGGCGATCTTCTGGGTCAACATCCCGGTGGGTCTGGCCGCCGTACTGCTGACGCTGCGCTTCGTGCCGGAGTCCAGGGCGCCGAAGGCCCGCCGCCCCGACCCGGTCGGCCAGGTCCTGGTGATCGCCCTGTTCGGCTCGCTGACGTACGCGATCATCGAGGCGCCGACAGCGGGCGCGGGCACGGTCCTGCCGTTCGCCGCGGTGGCCGTCGCCGCCCTGGCCGGCCTCCTCTGGTACGAGCCGAGGCGCGACGAACCCCTGATCGACCTGCGCTTCTTCCGCTCGGCGCCGTTCAGTGGCGCGACCGTGACCGCGATCAGCGCGTTCGCCTCGCTCGGCGGCTTCCTGTTCCTGTCCACGCTCTACCTGCAGAACGTGCGCGGCCTCGACGCCCTGCACGCGGGTCTGTGGATGCTGCCCATGGCGGTCCCGATGTTCCTGTGCGCCCCGCTGGCGGGCCGCCTGGTCGGCAGCCGGGGACCGCGCCTGCCCCTGGTGATCGCCGGCGTCGCGATGACCGCCAGCGCGGTCCTGTTCGCCGCGTTCGAGGCGGAGACCTCGGACACCACCCTCTTCCTCGGCTACGTCCTGTTCGGCATCGGCTTCGGCTTCGTGAACGCCCCGATCACCAACACGGCGGTCTCCGGCATGCCGAGGACCCAGGCGGGCGTGGCGGCCGCGGTCGCCTCCACCAGTCGTCAGATGGGCCAGACCCTGGGTGTCGCGGTGATCGGCGCGGTGCTGGCCTCCGGGATCGGCTCGTCGTCGTACGCCGACGAGTTCGTGTCCGCCGCCCGCCCCGGCTGGTGGATCCTCGCCGGCTGCGGCCTCGCGGTCCTGCTCCTCGGTGCCGTCACGAACGGCCGCTGGGCCCGCGCGACCGCCGAGCGGGCGGCGCAGCGGCTGGAGTCACCGGAGATCCGCGCGGCCGTGGGGGCGCCGGAGCGGGTGTGAACGCCCGCGACTCGTCCGTCCCGCCGCCGGGCAGTTCGGCCCCGATCACGTCCGCGCCCATGTCACCGAGCGAGCCGGACTGCGGCGCCGGGGCCCGTGAACCGTCGCGCTGTCCCGCACGCGCCGACCGGGACGAGCACCTGAGCGGCCCGTCGGCCGGATTGCGCCGCGGCCGGGTTCGTCAGGTCTGATCATCCTGGTGCGATGATCAGCTTGCCTCGCTTGGCCGCGCCGCCCTGCTCGAGTTCGGTGAGCGCCGGGACCGCTTGCGAGAGCGGGACGGTGCGGGCGATCGGCAGCCTCAGTGTTCCCTCGGCGGCGGCTCGCGCGACCTCTGCGAGGTCCTCGGTGACCGGCCGGGCGATCATGGCACGGTACGGCCCGGGCAGGGCACTCCTCGCGAGATTCGCGGGCGTGGGGGCGATGCTGACGATGCGGCCGCCGGGCTTGAGCATCGTGCGTGCGGCCTTGACCGGTAGCGAGTGCGGGCCGCCGGCATCAAGGACGAGGTCGAACCGCGTGGCGAGCGAGGCGGGGTCGAAGCCGAAGTCGACGACCGGGCCGATCCCGAGGTCGTGCGCTTCCGGCCTGGCGGTGTCGCGACAGCTGCCGGCGACCGTGGCCTGGTGGGCGAGGGCGATCTGCACGGCGGAGCGGCCGACTCCGCCGAGGCAGCTGTGCACGAACACGGCCTGGCCCGGCCGCAGCCTTCCTTCCGTGATCAGGGCCTGCAGGGCCGTGACCCCGGCCGTCGGGAGCGCGGCGGCGTCCTCGAACGAGAGGTTCGCGGGTTTGCCCACGACGTCCTTCTCCTGGGCGACGACCACGTCGGCGAACGCGCCCGCGGACTTCATCCGCGCCCCGCCGAGCACCTCGTCGCCGACCCGCAGCCGGGTGACGCGGGCGCCGACCGCCTCGACGACACCCGCGAAGTCATAGCCCATCGCGCGCGGGAAACGCCGACCGGTCACGAACTTCATGCGGCCGGCACGGATCACGAAGTCCATCGGGTTGGCCGCGGCCGCGCGCACCCGGACCAGGACCTCCCCGGCCCCGGGCGGCGCCGGGTCGAAGTCCTCGAGCCGCATGACTTCCGGCCCGCCGTACTGGTGGTACTGGATCCGCTTCATCGCCGTCGTCCCTTCGTCGCTTCCGTGTGAGGTGGTTCGGGCGCGGTCACAGCGTGACCACGATCTTGCCGTGGACGTGCCGTCCGGCCTGCAGCGTCACGGCGTCGCGGATCTTCTCGACCGGGAAGCGCGCGGCGACGGGCACGGTGAGCCGGCCGGCCAGGATCGCGTCGGTGACCTGCTGGAGAGCACCGGGCGCCGCGTCGAAAGCACCGGTCGCGCGCACCCCGCCGGGAGGACGGGGACCCGCGGCGATCGTCGAGATCCGTTCACGCGCCACACCGAGCGCCAGCGCGGCCTCGGCCGTCTCCGTGCCGAACAGGTCGGTCGCGGCCGTCAACCCGCCGGGAGCCAGTGCCCGTACCCGGTCGGCCAGCCCGGGGCCGTGGGCGACCGGCTCGGCACCCAGCCGCCGCAGGAAATCGAAGGTGCCCTCCGACGCGGTGCCGATCACTCGGGCGCCGGCGAGTCCGGCGAGTTGCACGGCGAACACACCTACGCCGCCGGCCGCGCCGCCGACCAGGACGGTGTCGCCGGACCGCAGGCCGATCGCGGCCAGCGCGGCGACGGCGCTGGCGCCGGCCACCGCGAGCGTGCTCGCCACCTCGTCGCTGATGCCCTCCGGCGTATGCCAGAGCGAATCGGCGGGGATCGCGACCACGACGTGATCGGCCACGGCCCGGCCCAGCACGCCGCCGTAGACGCGGTCGCCCGTGGCGAAGCCCGTGACGCCGTCGCCGACCTCGTCGACGAGACCGGCGAGGTCGTACCCGAAGCCGGACGGGACGTCGATGCCGAACCGCGCCGCCAGCTCCGGCCGCGCGGCGATACCCCAGTCCATGGGGTTCAGCCCGGCTGCCGTCACGCGGACGCGGACCTCACCGGGGCCGGCATGCGGCTCCGGAACCTCTCGCAGCTCCAGCACTTCGGGGCCTCCGAACGCTTCGTAGATCACGGCTCGGCTCACCGGCGGACTCCTCACGGGACACGTGACGGGACTTGGTCCCATCACGATAGCACCAGTGACGGAACCAAGTCCCGTAGAGTGTGTCCATGGCCCGCTGGGAACCGAATGCAGCAGAACGGCTCGCTCACGCCGCCCTCGACCTGTTCGCCGAGCGCGGCTACGAGAACACGACCGTGATCGACATCGCGCAGCGCGCGGGGCTGGGGAAGAGCACCTTCTTCCGGCACTTCCAGGACAAGCGGGAAGTGCTCTTCGGCGGCGGCGCCGTGGACGAACTGCTCGCCGGAGCGATCGTCGCGGCGCCGGCCACGGCCACCCCGCTCGAAGCGGTGGCACATGCGCTGGACGCGGCCGGCCAGGAGATCTTCACGGCCGCCCGCCGGGAACGCGTCGCCCGCAGGCAGGCGGTGATCGCCGCCCACCCCGAACTACGAGAACGCGAAGCACTCAAGAATCTCGGCCTCCTCGCGTCGATGACCCGTGCGCTCGAAGAGCGCGGCGTTCCCGACCTGACCGCCCGCGTGGCCGCGGAACTCGGCGGGCTCGCCTCCGCGATCGCCTACGAACGCTGGAGCCGGACGGCCACCGGCGACGACTTCGGCAAGATCGCGCGGCAGGCGCTCGACGACGTGCGGGCATCCACCGCCTCCTGCTGACGCGGCGGCCGCCCCGAACAGGCCGGAGACGGCCGCCCGTGAGCCCGGGGCGGCCGTGAGGGTGTCCGTCCGGACCAGGACCGATCACCGCCGGAGGGGCTCACAGGGCCTTGCCCGGGTTGAGGATCCCGTGCGGGTCGAAGGCCTCCTTCAGGCGGCGTTGCAACGCGTGGGCGGCCGGGCCGAGTTCGTCGGCGACCCACTGCCGCTTGAGGACGCCGACGCCGTGTTCGCCGGTGAGGGTGCCGCCCAGGCGCAGGGCCAGGGCGAAGATCTCGCCCGCCGTCTCCCAGGCCGCGTCCGGCAGTCGGTCCAGGGCAGGATCGACCACGATGATCGGGTGCAGGTTGCCGTCGGCCGCGTGGGCGAGGGTGAAGACCGGTGTCCCGTGGCGGGCCGAGATCGCGCGGATCTCCGCGGCGGCCTCGGCGAGCCGGGAGCGGGGTACCGCGATGTCCTCGATGAGGGGGCGGCCGAGGCGTTCCAGCGCGGGGAGTGCCTGGCGGCGGGCGGACAGGAGGGCTTCCTCCTCGGCCGGGTCGGTGGTCGTCCGCACGCTCGTGGCCAGGGGGGCGAGGACGTCCGCCACCGCCTGCGCCTCGGCGGCCGCCCCGGCACCGTCGCACTGCACGATCAGCAGGGCGGCGCCGTGCTCGCGCAGGGCCGGGTCGACGGCCTCCAGGACCGGTCCGTCGAGCAGTTCCGCGAGGGCCGGGACGACCCCGGCGCGCGCGATCGCGTACGACGCCCGGGCCGCCGCCTCGAAGGTGGCGAAGTACGCGGCCAGGGTCGCCGTCGCGGCGGGCAGCGGCCGTAGTCGCAGGGTCGCCCCGGTGATCACCGCGAGGGTGCCCTCCGAGCCGGTCAGCAGCGCGGTCAGGTCGTAGCCGGTGACGCCCTTGACGGTACGGCGGCCGGTGGCGATCACCGTGCCGTCCGCGAGGACCGCCTCCAGGCCCAGCACGCTGTCCCTGGTCACGCCGTACTTGGCGCAGCGCAGGCCGCCCGCGTTGGTGGCGATGTTCCCGCCGATCGTGGACAGGGCATCGCTCGCCGGGTCGGGCGCGTAGCGCAGCCCGTGGGCGGCCGCCGCGCGGTCCAGGTCCGCCGTGATCACGCCCGGTTCGACGACCGCGAGCTGGTCCTGTGGGGACAGTTCGAGGACGCGGTTCATCCCGGACAGGTCCAGGACCAGGGAGCCCTCACCGGCCGCCGCCCCGCCCGACAGGCCGGTGCCCGCGCCCCGGGGGACCACCGGCACCCGCAGCGCGTGCGCGTGCCGCAGGGTGACTCGGCTCCGGTTCGTCGGTGGTCGCCCACACCAGGAACCAGTCCAGGCCCTCCGCTCCGGTCACGAACCTCTTGGTGCCGCTGATCGACCAGCCGTCCGGGGTGCGGTGGGCGCGGGTGGCCGGGAGGCCGCCCCGGGCCGGGGAGCCCAGTTCCGGCTCCACACGCGCGTGGTTGACGAGAACCGGGCGCTGTTCGGACTCCTTCAGCACGCGCGCGTACAGCCCCTCCGGCCAGTGGGGGCGGGCCGCCTGGCGGGCGTGGGTGGCCAGGGTCATCGCCGTGATGAGGGCGACGGACGGGTCGCCCCGGCCGACGGTGTGCAGGATGCGGGCGGTGTCCTCGACTCCGGCGCCCCGGCCGCCGTACTGCCGGCCGATCGTCGCGGTCAGCCAGCCCGCCTCGTGGACGAGTGCCAGCGACTCGGCGGGGAAGGTGCCGGTGCGGTCGTACTCGGCGGCCAGTTCGGCCATGCGGTCGACGGTCGCGGCGGTCACAGGGCCTTCTTCAGGTCGGCGTTCAGGGCGGTGGTCCAGAACGACCGCACGTCCAGGTGCGAGGACAGTGCGCCCAGCTCGGTGAACGCGTCGGCCACCTTCTGCTCGGAGGCGATCGCCGTGTCGTCGACCGTGCGGGCCCGCGTGGGGCGCTGCTTCTGCTGGGCGGTCAGGTCCTGTTCGGCCTGGGCGGCCGGCTGGTGGGTGTTCTCCGCGATCACCTGGGCGAAGGCGGCCTCGTGGCCGTCGCGGACGTACGCGTACGCCTTGGTGATCCGGGCGATCAGGTCGGCCGCCGCGGCCTTCTGCGCGGAGCTCTTCAGGACGCTGTCGCGGGCCGACCAGAGGAAGTTGCCGGACAGGATGTCCGCGCCGGAGCCGACGGTCGTGGCGCCCTGCTGGTGGGCGGTGATGATCGAGGTGCCGTAGGAGGCGAAGGCGTCGATGGAGCCGCCGTTCAGGGCGGCCAGGCCGTCGTTGGGGAGGAGGGGCTTGGCGTCGATGTCGGACCAGGTCAGGCCCGCCCGCTTCAGCAGTTCGTAGAGGAAGTAGTGGGCGGTGGTGTTCTTGACGTAGCCGACCTTCCTGCCCTTGAGGCCCGCGATGTCGGTCACCTTCGAGCCCTTGGGGACGACGACCTCCTGGTTGAGGGTCGTGCCCTGCTGGACGGCGACGACCTTGAAGTCCGGTCTGCCGTCGGCGGCCGAGAAGACCGGCGGGATCTCGCTGGAGGAGGCGAGGTCGAGGGCGCCCGCGCGGACGGCCTGGAGCTGCTGGTCGCCGCCCTGGAACACGCTCCACTTCACCTTGTACGGGGTGTCGTCGAGGTGGGCGAACTTCAGGACCGCCTCCTCGACCTTCCAGCCGGTGGCGCCGACGCGCAGGGTGACGTCGGCCTCGGAGTCGGCCCGGGCGCTGCCGCCGCAGGCCGCGGCGAAGGGCAGCAGGAGGGCGGTGAGCAGGGCGGCGGGCGCGCGCAGGGCGCGGGACAACAACACGGGGTCTCCATGGATTGCTCGCGGGGGTGTCAGGCGGCGGGGGCGGTGGCGGCGCGGTGGGCCAGTTCCTGGCGGACCAGGGGCAGGACGTGCCGGGCGTAGTCGATGGCGTCGTTGAGCGGGTCGTAGCCGCGGATCGACAGCAGGTCGCAGCCGATGTCGACATAGTCGAGGAGGGCCTGGGCGACGGTCTCGGGGGTGCCGACCAGGGCGGTGGAGGCGCCGGCCGCGTTGGTGGCGACGGCGGGGGCGGTCCACAGGCAGCGGTCGTGGACCTCGCCGCGCCCGGCGAGGTCGAGCAGCCGCTGGGAGCCGACGTTCGCCGGTCGGCCGGTGGTGCGGTAGTGGCGGAGTTGTTCGGTGGTGCGGGCCTGGTCCTGGAGGACGCCCAGCGTGCGGTGCGCCTTCTCCCGGGCGAGTTCCTCGGTGGGCGCGATGATCGGGCGGAAGGAGACCCAGATCCGGGGGTGCGGGCGGCCGGCCGCGTCGGCGACCGCGTTGACGGCGGCGATCTGCTCGGCCGTCTCCTTCAGCGGTTCGCCCCACAGGCCGAAGATGTCGCCCTGCTGCCCGCCGACCCGGTAGGCGTCCTGGGAGGAACCGCCGACGGAGATCGGGACCAGACCGTGCACGGGCTTCACGTCGGAGTGGTGGCCCTCGAAGGTGAAGTACTTGCCGTGGTGCGAGACCGGGCCGTCGGCCTGCCAGACCTTGCGGAGGATCTGGATGTACTCGTCCGACCGCTCGTACCGCTCGGCCTTGTCGAGGTAGTCGCCCTCGCGGCGCTGCTCCTCGTCGTTGCCGCCGGAGATGATGTGGAGCGTGAGACGGCCGTTACTTATCTGGTCGAGGGTCGCCAGGGCGCGGGCCGCGTGGGTCGGGAAGATCACGCCGGGGCGGTGGGCGAGGATCGGGCGGACGCGTTCGGTGTGGGTGGCGACGAACTGGGCGACCTGGAAGGCGTCCGGGGAGGCCGAGTGGTAGGCGACCAGGGTGTGGTCGAAGCCGCCGTCGTCCAGGGCGCGGGCGTACCTGCGCAGGTGGTCGACGTCGAGGCCGGTACGGCCGGCGGCGGGGCCGGAGGCTCCGGCGTCGGTGTGGACGGCGCTGATGAACTCGACAGGCATGAGGGCTCCCGTGGTTACTTGAGAAGTGACGTGTCGGCGGACTTCGCCACGTCCACGTTCGGGTCGAGGACGCCGATGCCGTTCATGAGGTCGGCGACGCCCTGGACCGTCGTGTTCACGTCGGAGGTGATCGGCAGCACCTGGCTGTACGCGGCGGACGCCAGGGTCCTGGCCACGGTGGCGTCGGCGCCGTTGCGCTGCTCGATGGCCTTGGCGTAGGCGTCCTGGTGGGTGCTGGTCCACTTCAGGGCCGTGCCGAGCCGCTTGAGGAAGTCGGACAGAGCGGCCTTCTTCGAGGTGTCCGCGAGGGCCTTGTCGGAGGCGTTGACGAAGCCGATGCCGCTGACCCGGCCGTCGCCGCCGTCGACGAGCAGCCGGCCGCCCTGCTCCAGGCCGACGGCCTGGTAGACGCCGAAGGTCGCCCAGATCCTGATCTTCCCGGAGGCGAAGGCGGCCTGCGCGTCGGTCGGCAGCAGGTACTGCACCTGGACGTCCTTGTAGCTGAGACCGTTCTGCTTGAGCACGTTGGCCAGCAGGTACTCCGAGACGCTGCCCTTGGCCGAGGAGACGACCACCTTCTGGCCCTTGAGGTCCTTGACGCTGTCGATGCCGGAGTCCTTGCGGACGACGATGCCGACGTGCGTGCCGTCGTTCTTGAGGGCCGCGATGTTCTTCAGTCTCACCCCGCCGCTGAGCGCCTGCAGGGCGGGCAGGTCGGCGGAGAACCCCGTGTCGGCGGCGCCCGCCTGCACGGCCTGGTAGAGCGGCGCGGCGCCCTCGAACTCGGCCCACTTCACCTTGTACTCGGCGCCCTTGAGGGCGTCGGAGGCGGCGACGATCGTCTGCAGGGTCCTGGCCTGGTCGCCGATGGTGAGGGTGACCTGCCCCTTGGCGGAGGCGTCCGCCGAGGAGTCCGCGCCGCAGGCGGTCAGGGCCGGCAGGGCGAGAACGCTCAGGGCGACGGTGGTGACGGTGGTGACGGCCAGTCTGCGTGTCACGAGGGGGTTCCTTCCAGGGTGCGGGTGACGCCGAGCCAGCCGAGCAGCCGGGCGCGCAGGGAGACGAAGTCGGGGGTGGTCAGGTCGCGGGGGCGGGGCAGGTCGACGGTGAGTTCGTGGGCGATCCGGCCGCCGTCCATGACCAGCACCCGGTCGGCGAGCAGCAGCGCCTCCTCCACGTCGTGGGTGACGAGGAGGACCGCGCAGCCGTGCGACTGCCAGAGTTCGGCGACGAGTTGCTGGACCTTGCCGCGGGTGAGGGCGTCGAGGGCGCCGAACGGCTCGTCGAGGAGGAGCAGTTCGGGTTCGCGGACCAGGGCGCGGGCCAGCGAGACGCGCTGGGCCTGGCCGCCGGAGAGGGTCTTGGGCCACACCCCGGCGCGGTCGGCGATGCCCACCTCGTCCAGGGCCTTCGCGGCGAGCGCGCGGTCGGCGCGGCCGGGCAGACCGAGGACGACGTTGCGCCACACCTTCAGCCAGGGCAGCAGCCGCGGCGACTGGAACGCGGCACTGCGCCGGACCGGCACGGTCACCTCGCCGCCGATCTCGTCGTCGAGTCCGGCGAGGATCCGCAGCAGCGTCGACTTGCCGCAGCCGCTGTGCCCGAGCAGGGCCACGAACTCGCCCTCCCGGATGTCGAGATCGAGGTCGTGCAGGACGGTGTTGCCGTCGAAGGCCCGGGAAAGCCCCCTGATCTCCACGCTGTTGGCCATGGTGCTCACGCCTCGCCCTCGAAGTTGGCGCGCCAGGTCAGCAGCCGGCGGGACAGGATCCGTACGGCGAAGTCGCAGGCCAGGCCGAGCAGGGCGTAGACGACGAGGCACAGCACGATGACGTCGGTGCGGAAGTACTGCTGGGCGTTGCTCATCAGGTAGCCGAGGCCCGCGTCCGCGTTGATCTGCTCGGCGAAGACCAGGGCCAGCCAGGCCGTCGAGAGGGCGTACCGGAGTCCCACGAGGGCACCGGGCAGCGCGCTCGGCAGGATCACGTAGGTGACGAGGCCGAGCCGGCCGAGGCCCATCATGCGGGCGGCCTCGACGAGTTGGGCGTCGGTGGAGCGGATGCCGCCGTAGATGTTGAAGTACAGGGGGTAGGTGACGCCGAGGGCGACCAGGGCGATCTTCGGGGTCTCCTCGATGCCGAACCAGACGATGAACAGCGGGATCAGTCCGACCCAGGGGATCGCCCGGAACATGCCCATCGAGGAGTCGATGACGTCCTCGCCGAGCCGGAACAGCCCGGCGAGGAGGGAGAGGACGAGGGCGACCGTGGCGCCGATGAGGAAGCCGATGCCGGCCCGGCGGCCCGACGCGGCGACGGCGCGGGGCAGTTCGCCGTCCTTGGTGAGGTCGACGGCCTGTCCGAGCACGTCCACCGGGGAGGCCAGCACGGACTCCGGGAGGACGCCGGTGGCGGAGGCCAGGAACCAGAGCAGGACCAGCCCGACGGGTCCGGCGGCGCGGCGCACGGAACGGGGCACGGCCGGCCGACGGCCCTGCCGGACGGTACCGCGGATCGTGACCCGCCCGGCGGAGGGCGCGGCCTGCGGGGCGGGGACGGCGGCCTTCAGCGACTCGGTGGTCATGAGGAACCCCCCGCGGAGCCCGCCACGGCCGAGGGCGACCCGGACGGAAGTGGTCCGGTCGCGGCCGGACGGTCGGGATCCGCCGACCACGCCGACCAGGAGCCCGGGAACAGGACCGCCGCCTCGAACCCGGCGATCTCCAGGGCCGCGATCTGGTGGGCGGCGGTGACCCCGGAGCCGCAGTAGACGCCGATCCGCGTCGCCGCGCCCGCGCCCGCCCTCCCGAACCGTTCGCGCAGCGCGTCGGCGGGGAGGAAGGTGCCGTCGGCCGCGAGGTTCTCGCCGGTCGGCGCGGAGACCGCGCCCGGGATGTGCCCGGCCCGCGGATCCACCGGCTCCGCCTCGCCCCGGTACCGCTCCCCGGCCCGCGCGTCCAGCAGCAGCCCGGCGGCGGCGAGCCCGGCGGCGCCGTCGGCGTCCGTGACCGGCAGCGCGCCCGCCCGCAGTACGACGTCTCCGGGCGCCGGAGCGGCCGGGATCCCGGTCTCCAGCGGCAGCCCGGCCACCCGCCAGGCGCCCAGCGCCCCGTCGAGGAGCGTGACGTCGGTGAGGCCCGCGTACCGCAGCAGCCACCAGGCCCGTGCGGCCGCCGTGTTGCCCAGGTCGTCGTAGACCACGACGGGCTGGTCCGCCCTCACTCCCCAGCGCCGTACCGCCGCCTGGAGGGTGTCGAGGCCGGGCAGGGGATGGCGGCCGTCCCGCGGCGAGGGCGGCGCGGCCAGTTCGGTGTCGAGGTCGACGTAGACCGCGCCCGGGAGGTGGCCGTCGGCGTAGTGGTCGCGGCCGTGCGGGTCGCCCAGGGCCCAGCGGACGTCGAGGACGGCGGGAGGGCGACCGGAGCCGAGCAGGGCGTGCAGTGCGGCGGCGGTGGTCAGGACCCGGCGGCTCATGCGAGACCCTCCGCGATCAGGGGCAGCCCGGGCGAGAGGCGCAGCCGCTCCAGGAACAGCACGACGGTGGCGGCGGCCGTGCGGTGCAGGGCGTCGTTGAGGACGTCGTGGCGGCCGCCGGTGAACTCCACCAGGTGGACCGGGGAGTCCGCGTAGGCCGCGCGGGCCGCCGTCACCGGGCTGACCCGGTCGTCCTTGCCGTGCAGGGCCAGCACCGGCACCCGTACCCGGTCCAGGCGGAGTTCCGGCAGGTCCGGTGTGATGTCGAGGGCCCCGCGGCGGAAGGCGGGGTCGCGGGTCAGCCGGGCCTGGTGGGTGGGGCAGGCGGTGCGCGCCTCGATCTCGGTCTCCCAGCCGCCGGCCGCCCAGGGGCCGGTGGGCAGGCCGGCCAGGATCAGCGCGTCGGCGCCGGAGGCCGGCCCGGCGGCCGGCTCCACGGCGTAGCGGGCGCCGGTGTCCGAGCCGACCAGGACCTTCGGTCCGGGCAGTGACTCGTCGGCGAGGAGTTCGGCGGCCTCGTCGAGGACCGCCGGGTCGGCGGCCGGGTCGCCGAGGGCGCGGACGCGGTAGGCGTCGAAGGCCAGCCGGCGGCCGAACCGCTCGTACACACCGCCGTGTTCGCCGCGGCCGGCCAGCACGATCAGCGTGCCGCGCGCGGCGAGACCTTCGGGTTCGTCCCAGGAGAACGACATGAGGGGGCAACTCCCGTTCCGGAGCAGGGGAAGAGAAGAAAAAAGAAGAAGAAAAGGGGGGGAGGAGAGGCGGCCGTCACCGGCACGTGCCGGCCACGGGGCGGGTTCGCCGGGGGCAGCGGAAGGGCGCGGGTACGCGCGGAGGAATCGAGGAATCAGCGACAGCGGGCGCTGCACGCCACGCCGAAGTCGATGACTCGGCGCTGCGTCAGAAGGGCAGCCGTGGCGGTCGCGAACATGCCTCCATCATGAGCGGCGGTGACCGAACGCGTCCAACGATGATTCCGCATCGAAACCGATCAGGGATCGCGATCGGTCGGGGAAACGGCTACCGTCACCGCCATGTCCCGACCCGTCCTCGACATCGTGGCCCTGCGCAGCCTGACCGCGGTGGCCGACTGCGGCGGCTTCCACCGGGCCGCCCGCGCGCTCGCCCTCAGCCAGTCGGCGGTGAGCCAGCACGTACGCAGACTGGAGAAGGCGCTGGGGCACCCCGTGGTCGAACGCGAGGGCCGCGGCAGCCGGTTCACCCCCGAGGGACGCCTGCTCCTCGAACAGGCCCGGCGGATCCTCGCCGTCCACGACGAGGCCGTGCGGGTGCTGCTGGACGCGGACGGCGACACCGTCACCATCGGCTCCACCGAGCACGCGGCGGACCAGTTCCTGCCCCGGCTCACCGCCGCAGTCCAGGAGGTCCGGCCCGGCTGCCGGGTCCGCTATCGCATCGACCGCTCCGCACGGCTGGTGGAGGCGGTCGAACGGGGCAGCGTGGACGTGGCGGTGTACGTCACGGAGGCCGCCGCCACCGAGGGCACGCCCGTCGGCGGTCTCCCGCTCTCCTGGCACGCGACCCCCGGCTGGCGGCGGCCCGACGCCCCCTCCCCGGTGCCGCTGGTCGCCATCGAGGAGCCCTGTGCGATCCGCCGCCGGGCCATCGCCACGCTCGCCGCGCAGGGCGTGCCGGCCACGGTCGTCGGCGACGCCGGCTATCTCGCGGGGGTCCTCGACATCGCCCGCACCGGGCAGGGCGTCGCCCTCATCGCCGCGGTCGGCACGGCCCCGGACGGCCTGACCCGGTACGACGGCCTGCCCGCCGTCACCCCCATCCCGATGAGCGCCCTCGCCCGCCCCGGCGCCGACCCCACGACGGTACGGGCCGCGTTCGCCGCCGCCCGGGAGCTGCTCGACGGGGCGGCGGCCGGGACCTGACGGCTCGCCCGGCCCGTCACCGGCAGGGGGCGCCGAGATCGGCGGAGCGGACCGAGCGGCGGTGCCGGGCCAGGACGGCCTGCCTGAGGGCGCCCAGGACCAGGGACTGGAGCAGCGCCGAGACGACGACCGTGCCGACGAAGAACCAGTTCGGGGTGTCCGTGCGCCACGCCGTCCGGCCGAGCGCCGAGACCACCGGGAACACCGGGAACGTGACCAGGGGCGGCCAGAGCCAGGCGTAGTCGGAGCCGTGGTCGTCGGCGCCGGCGGCGTCCACGGCGGCCTTGGCGATGACGACGGCGACCAGGGCGAGGTAGGCCACCGAGAGGCGGTTGGTGAGCATCAGCCGGACAACGGTGCGGGCCGGGCCGGTTTCCATCGTCGTCTCCCCCGTGGCCGGTCGTCGTTTCCTCACGCTCACTGCATCGTCGGGGCCGGACCGCGTCCCGGTCCTGAGTACGCGTACTCAGTTGTACGAACGAATTCCCGTGCCCCGGTCAGGAGTTCGGCGTCCCGGCTCCCGCCCGCGCCAGGTCGTGCAGCCGCTCCAGGCGCTCCCGCGTGTCCTCGTCCGCCGGGACGTAGGTGACCATCCGCGCCCCCGACGCCGGGTTCAGGAACAGGTCCGTGTGTTCCAGGGTGAGGAAGCCGACGTACGGGTTGTGGAACTGCTTGGTCCTGGCGCGCAGGTCCACCACCTCGTAGCGTTCCCAGTTCTCACGGAACTCCGCGGACTCCGCCGCCAGCCGCTTGACCAGCATCTTCCAGGCCGGCTCGGCGAGATGGCCGGCCATGGACGCGCGGAGCTTCGCGGCCATCAGACGGCGGGTCTCCTCCAGGTGCACGATGGAGCGGCGCCAGTCGGGGTTGGTGTAGACGAGGATCATGCAGTTGCGGTCCTCGGGCGGGACCGCGTCCAGGTCGCCCATCAGGCGGGCGTAGGTGCGGTTGTAGGCGAGGATGTCGTAGCGGCTGTTCTGGACGGAGGCCGGGAGGGGTTCCAGGGCGCGGAGCATCTCGTGCAGGGCCGGGGTGACGCCCGTGCAGCTCGCGGCCGGGGTCGGGTCGACGGCTTCGGCCAGCTGGAAGAGGTGGGCGCGCTCGGTGCCGTCGAGCCGCAGCGTGCGGGCGAGGGCGTCCAGGACCTGGACGGAGACCTGGATGTCCCGGGCCTGTTCGAGCCAGGTGTACCAGGTGACGCCGACCGCGGAGAGCTGGGCGACCTCCTCGCGGCGCAGGCCGGGCGTGCGGCGGCGGGTGCCGCGGGGCAGGCCCACCTCCTCCGGGGTGATCCGCTCCCGGCGGCTGCGCAGGAACGCGGCCAGCTCGTGCCGCCGGATGTCGGCACCCCGGCCCGGGGCGGGGGCCGCTGCTGTCCGCCGAGGGCTCGTCGTCTCCTGCGCCGTGGTCGTCATGCGTCCAGACTGCCGCGCCGCCGATCCTGTTGCCAGGTACTTCTACTACCAGGACAAGGAGACTCTGGTACCCGTCTCGGCCAGGCCGCAGGCTCGGGTGCATGACCGAAACCGTCACCACCGCCAACGTACGGTCCCCGTCCGCGCCACCGGCGCTCGGCGGCCCCGGACTGTTCACCGTCCTGCTGGCCGCCGCCCTTCCCCTCGTCGACTTCTTCATCGTCAACGTCGCCCTGCCCACCATCGGCGCCGACCTGCACGCGGGCGAGGCGGTCCTGGAACTCGTCGTCGCCGGGTACGGCGTCGCCTACGCCGTGCTGCTGGTCCTCGGCGGCCGGCTCGGCGACCTGTTCGGGCGCCGCCGGCTCTTCCTCGGCGGCATGGCCGCGTTCGGGCTGACCTCGCTGGCCTGCGGACTCGCGCCCAGCGCCTGGACGCTGGTGGCGGCCCGGGTCGCCCAGGGCGCCGCGTCCGCCGCGATGCTCCCGCAGGTCCTCGCCACCATCCAGGCCGCCACCGCCGGCGGCCGCCGCGCCCGCGCCATGAGCCTGTACGGCGCCACCGCCGGCCTCTCCATGGTGGCCGGGCAGATACTCGGCGGGGTGCTGGTCGCCGCCGACATCTGGGGCACCGGCTGGCGCTCGGTGTTCCTCGTCAACGTGCCGGTCGTGGTCGTCGGGCTGGTGCTCGGCGCCCGGTTCGTACCGGAGACCAAGTCGCAGAAGCCCGAGCCGGTCGACGGACCCGGCACCGTGCTGCTCGCGGCCTCCCTCCTCGCCCTGCTCGCCCCGCTCACCGAGGGCCGGGCGGCGGGCTGGCCGCTGTGGACCTGGCTGTCGCTGGCCGCGTTCCCGGGCGTGGCCGTCGCCTTCTACGCCGTGGAGCGCCGCGCCGACCGGGCGGGACGCACCCCGCTGGTCCCGCCGAGCCTGTTCGAACTCGCCTCGCTGCGCCGGGGTCTGGTGCTGATGCTGCCGTTCTCGATCGGGTTCAGCGGGTTCATGTTCGTGATCGCCGTGGCCCTGCAGAGCGGGGAGCACCTGGGGCCGGTCGCGGCGGGGATGGCGCTCGCCCCGATGGCCGTCGCCTTCCTGTTCGTCTCGCTCGCCGGGCCGCGGCTGATCGCCCGGTACGGCAGCCGGGTGGTGACCGCCGGGTCCGTGATCCAGGCGGTCGGCATCGTCCTCATCGTGCTCGCCGCCCGCCGGGACTGGCCGCACCTGGACTTCGCCGGGCTGCTGCCCGGGGTCGCGGTCGCCGGTGCCGGTCAGGCCCTGCAACTCCCCAACGTGCTGCGCCTGGTGATGTCGGAGGTACCGCCCGCGCGGGCCGGGGTGGGCAGCGGCGTGATGGTCACCACCCAGCAGTCCGCCCTCGCCCTCGGCGTGGCCACCCTGGGCACCCTGTTCCTCTCCCTGATCCCCCACCAGGGCGCACGGGACGCCCTGGTCGTCACCCTGCTGGTCCAACTGGCCCTGGTGGTGGTCACCGGCCTACTCAGCCTCCGCCTGCCCCGCACGGTCAACTGACGGTCCCGTAAAGCGCCCCGCCAGGGGCGCGGGGCTGTATTTGATGTGCGGCTCCGCCGCGCGGGCGCGACCAGCCACAACGGCGCCGCAGCCGCCAGACGGCACACCGCGGCACCCCCGGCGGCGCACTCACCCGCCGCTGCCCCCCAATTCGAACCAGACGATCTTGCCGGTACCGAGCCGGGTCGTCCCCCACCTCCGAGCCAACCGGTGCACCAGGTACAGGCCCCGCCCGTGCTCGTCGGTCGCCTTCGCCTGCCTCAGCCGCGGCAACTGCGGCACGTCGTCGCCGACCTCGCAGCGCAGCACGTCCGTGCGCAGCAGCCGCAGGCTGATCGGACGGGTGGCGTGCCGTACCGCGTTGGTGACGATCTCGCTGACCAGCAGCTCGGCGGTGTCGGTGAGATCCTCCAGGCCCCAGCCGGCCAGGGCCTGCCGGGTGAGCCGGCGGGCCCGGCCGGGGGCACCGACCTCCGGCTCCAGGGTCCAGTACGCGACGTCGCTCGGCGCGATGCCGTCGAAGCGGGCGGCGAGCAGCGCGATGTCGTCGTCCCGGTCGCCCGGCCCGAGCATGTCGAGCACCTCGTCGCACAGGGCCTCCAGCGGCGGGGGCCGGTCGGGGCCGGTCAGCTGGGCGGTGGCGGCGAGCTTCTCGCGCAGCTGCTCGATGCCGGTCCACACGTCGCGCAGCCGGGACTCGACCAGGCCGTCGGTGTACAGCAACAGCGTCGCCCCGGTGGGGGCGTCCAGCTCCACCGCCTCGAAGTCGATGCCGCCGACGCCGATCGGGGCGCCCGGCGGCACCGTGAGGACCTCGGTCTTGCCGCCCGGGTGGAGCAGGATCGGCGGCGGATGGCCGGCGTTGGCGATGGTCATGCGGTGCGAGACGGGGTCGTACACGACGTACAGGCAGGTGGCCATGCGGTCGGTGCCGAGTCGCTGGGCCTGTTCGTCGAGGTGGTGCAGCACCTCCTGCGGGGGCAGGTCGAGGCCGGCCAGGGTCAGCGCGGTGGTGCGCAGCTGGCCCATGACGGCGGCCGAGGTCATGGAGTGGCCCATGACGTCGCCGACGACCAGTGCCACCCGGCTGCCGGGCAGCGGGATCGCGTCGTACCAGTCGCCGCCGACGCGCGCGGTCTCGGCGGCCGGGAGGTAGCGCACCGCCAGCCGGACGCCGGTGGGCCGGGGCAGGGAGTGCGGCAGCATGGCGCGCTGCAGCCGGTCGGCGATGAACGCCTCCCTGCTGTACAGCACGGCCTTGTCGACGCCGAGCGCGGTGTGGGTGGCGAGCTGTGCGGCGACCAGGAGGTCGGCGGGCTCGAACGCGGGGCGCTCGGGCCGGCGCAGGAAGACCACCGCGCCGGTGACCCGGCGGCGGCCGCGCAGCGGGGCGAGGATCGCGTGCGTGCCGACCCAGTCGTTCAGCGCGCTGTCGGGGCCGACCAGTTCGCCCAGTGCGGCACGGGTCGGCGGGGTGTCGGCGAACACCGGCCGGACCCCGCGGAGCACCTCGGCGAGGGCGCCGCCGGGCACCACCTCGCTCCAGTCGGAGGCGTCCAGGTCGTCCTGTTCGTCGTCCACCGTCTCCGCGGGCCAGACCAGGCCCTCGGCGCCGGGGCCCTTGAGCCGGTCGGTGCGGCGCAGCCGCAGCACGGCCGGGCCGGTGGGCCGTTCGTCGCCGACCGGCAGCGGGTCGCGCAGGTAGACGAGGGCCGCGTCGGAGTACGTCGGTACGGCGGCCCGGCACAGGCCGAGCACGATCTCGTCGGTGTCGAAGCCGCGGGCGATCCGCCGGGTGGCGGCGCCGACGTAGCGGAGGCGGTCCTCGTCCGGGGCCTTCGGCGCGGCGGGCGGCCCGGCGGCGAGGGTGTCCTCACGGACGCCGAGCGCGGTCTGCGCCGACAGCGCGTCGGCCAGGGCGATGTCGTCCTCCACGAAGTCCTCCCGGTCCGGGCGGCGCAGGAACACGGCCACGCCCACGACGGCGTCGGGGGCGCGCAGCGGGGCGAGCAGGACCCGGTTCCCCTGCGGGAGCCGGATCGCCGTCCCGAGGAGTTCGGCGAGGGCCCCGTCCACGTCGTCCGGGCCCCGGCCGCGCGCCCTGCCGCAGCGCAGCAGCGCGGCGAGCGCGCCGTCGGGTGCCACCGGTCTGGATCGCGGGGGCGTCCCGCCCATGACGCCGCCGAGTTCGGGAGGCAGCCCGTCCAACTCCAGGCGCTCCGGCTCGGAGCGGCCCGGCGAGCGGTCGCCGAGGTAGACGAACATCCCGTCCGCCAGGTCGGGGACCGTCACCCGGTACAGCTCACGGACAGCCTGGTCCGCGCCCTCGGCGCGGGCGATCCGGCGGCCGGCGACGGCCAGGAAACGTTGAGGATCCGGCAGCATCGCCTCTCCGTGCCGGTGGCCGCTTCACAAGGTCGCTTTCATCTTGAGCCAGGGTCAATTCCCTGTCCAGGGTTTCCGCCGGTACACCAAGTCCGGTTCATGATCCGGCGGTTGGGACGGAGCGGTGCACAAGGTGCGTTGTCCACCGTGTGAACTCCGGGACGTCCTCGGTAAAACCCGGTGAAGAAGTCCCCGTTGATGTTGGTCTTGCTGCACACTCCTTGCCGTCGGCCAGCCGTCGACACGTGCCGAACAGCAGACCGGGCACAGACTCCGGAGGCGTCATGTCGCAGATCGACGAGAGCAAGGTCAGCCGCTGGGACCAGCACGGCCGGGAACACGTGGTCCGGGTGCAGCGCACGGGTGTGCAGCGCACGATCAAATGCGACACCTGCGGCTGGAGCAAGGGCGCGCAGTTCCTGCCCTGGCTGAAGGCGCAGGAGCACCTGGCCGAGGCCCACCAGGCCACCGTGGACCCCGCGGGCGCCCAGCCCTCGCGATGACTTTCCGCGGGCCCGGGAGTCGTACCGTCGAAGATCCCGCCCACCGGAAGGACGACCGATGACCGTGTCCCCGCTGCATGCCGCCCTGCGCCGCCACGTCGATGCCGGCACCGTCACCGGAGCCGTGGGGCTCGTCGCCCGCGGCGACGACGTCGAGGTGGTGGCCGTCGGGCACACCGACGTGGCGGGGTCCGCCCCGATGGCCCGGGACTCGGTCTTCCGGATCGCGTCGATCACCAAGCCGATCGTGGCCGCCGCGGTGCTGATGCTGGTGGAGGAGGGCCGGATCGGGCTCGGCGACCCGGTGGCCGAGTGGCTGCCGGAGATCGCGAAGCCGACGGTGGTCCGGACGCCCGCGAGCCCCGTCGAGGACGTGGTGCCGGCGGACCGCCAGGTCACCGTCGAGGACCTGCTCAGCTCCCGCACCGGCTGGGGCTTTCCCGACGACTTCTCCCGGCCCGCCGTGCAGGCGCTGTTCACCGTGCAGCGGGACGGCCGCGCCCTGCAGGACTGGCCGGACCCGGACACCTGGCTGGGCCTGCTCGCCCAGGTGCCGATGCTGCACCAGCCGGGCGAGGCCTGGCTGTACGGCACCTCGTCCGACCTCCAGGGCATCCTGGTCGCCCGGGTGTCGGGCCGCACCCTCCCCGACTTCCTGGCGGAGCGGGTCTTCGAGCCGCTGGGCATGCGGGACACGGCGTTCGAGGTGCCGGCCTCGAAACGGCACCGCTTCACCTCCTCCTACTCCCCCGCCGAGGACGGCACGCTGCGCCTGACGGACACCCCGGACGGCGCGTGGAGCCGCCTGCCGCGCTTCCACTCGGGCGGCGGCGGCCTGGTCGCCACGGCCGACGACTGGCTGGCGTTCGGCCGGCTGCTGCTGAACGCCGGCGCCGCCCCGGACGGCCGCCGGCTCCTCACCGCCACCTCGGTCAGCCGCATGACCACCAACCACCTGACGGCGGCCCAGCGCGACAGCGCCGGCCTCTTCCTGGAGGGCCAGGGCTGGGGGTACGGCGGCCAGGTCGACGTCACCCCGGCCGACCCCTGGTCGGTGCCGGGCCGCTACGGCTGGGTCGGCGGCACCGGCACCACCGCGCACATCGTCCCGGCCACCGGTACGTTCACGGTCCTCCTGACCCAGACGGCCATGACGAGTCCGACGCCGACCCCGCTGATGCGGGACTTCTGGCGGGTCACCGCCTGAGCGCACATTACGCCGTTCGAGTGATCCTCCGGGGCGGAAGCGCGAGGTCAGGGTGCCCGTCGCCACCTGCGGACTTTACCGGGGCGAGGGGTGGCGCCCACCCGCTGCCGGGACGGCTCGGGTCGCCGCCGGGCGTGACCCGGCCAACTCTTGACGAGTCCCCCCGTCACTCGACAGGAGTACGTCCATGCACACCACCCAGCGCCAGATCTCCCGAGCCCTCGCCGCCGGTGCGCTCTCCGTGGCCCTGCTGTCGGCCGGTACCACCGGGGCCCTCGCCGGCGAGGCGAAACCGAAGCCGAGCCCGTCCCCGTCCGCGTCCGCCATGGCCTCGATCTCGATCAAGGCGAGCACCACCTCGGTCAAGGCGGGTGGCGAGGTGACCTTCACCGGCCGCACCTCCGGCCTGAAGGTCGGCTGGCCGCTGGTGCTCCAGCACCAGAAGGCCGGCAAGTGGATCCCGCTGAAGGCGACCACGAAGACCAAGAACGGCAGCTCCTACTCGCTGACCGCCAAGCTGAACACCGTGGGCACCGAGCATCTGCGGGTCTCGGCGGTCGGCAAGAAGGTCTACTCCCCGGCCGTGACGGTCAATGTGAGCTGAGGCCGCGCAGCAGCAGCTCCACCAGCGACCCGAAGTCCGCCCCGGCCTCCGGCCGCACCCACTCGCGGGCGTAGCCCGGGTCGTGGAAGCGGCCGGTGGCCTGGAAGACGGTCCGGGCCGCGGCGGCGGGGTCGGGCACGGTGAAGGCACCCGTCCCGGCCCCGTCCCGGATGATCCCGGTCAGCTGGCCGGTCAGGTCGGCGATGTGCTCGGTGACCGCCGGGCCGTTCTCGTCGGCCAGCACCATGTAGGTGGCGAACAGCTCCGGGTCGGCGCCGGCCTTGCGCCGCTTCGCGTCGAACAGGGCCTGCAGCCAGTCGCGCAGCCGGGTCTCCGGGTCACCGTCCCCGGCCGCGATGCCGGACAGCTGCTCCGAGGTACGGTCCAGCCACCTCTTCGTCACCGCTTCCCGCAGCGCCGCCTTGGTCCGGAAGTGCCGGTAGACACTGCCGTGGCTGACGCCGAGCGCGCGGGCCACGTCCACCACCGTGGCCTTGGCCGGGCCGTGCCGGCGCAGCACCTCCTCGGTCGCCTCGAGGATGCGCTCGGCGGTCAGGGCCGGGGTCGGGGTCGGGGACGTCGCTGCCATGGCCTAGACGGTACCTGGCGCCGCGGTCAGTGCTCGGTGCCGAGATGGCTCATCTGCACGGCCGGGTAGCGGGTGCCAGCCGCCGCGTCGGCCGGTACGGCCTCCTCGATCGCCGCCAGGTCGGCCGCGTCCAGGGTGACGTCCAGCGCGCCCAGGGACTCGGCGAGCCGCTCGCGGGTGCGGGCGCCGACGAGCGGCACGATGTCGTCGCCGCGGGACAGCACCCAGGCGATGGCGATCTGCGCGACCGTCACGCCCTTCTCGTCGGCGATCTTGCGCAGCGCCTCGACGAGGTCGAGGTTGTGCTGGAGGTTGTCGCCCTGGAAACGCGGCGAGAAGGCCCGGAAGTCGCCCGCGCCGAGCTGCCGGTCGCGGGTGAAGTGGCCGGAGATCAGGCCCCGGGAGAGCACGCCGTACGCGGTGATGCCGATGCCCAGCTCACGCGTGGTCGGCAGGATCTCCCGCTCGATGTCGCGGGTGATGATCGCGTACTCGATCTGCAGGTCGGCGATGGGCGCGGTGGCGGCGGCCCGCCGGATGTTGTCCGCGCTCGCCTCGCTGAGGCCGATGTGCCGGACGTGCCCCTTCTCGACCAGTTCGGCGATGGCGCCGACCGTCTCCTCGATCGGCACGTCCGGGTCGACGCGGGCGATCCGGTAGACGTCGATGTGGTCGACGCCGAGGCGCTGCAGGGAGTAGGCGGCGAAGTTCTTCACGGCGGCCGGGCGGCCGTCGTGGCCGGTCCAGCCGCCGTCCGGGTCGCGCAGGGCGCCGAACTTGACGCTGGTCAGCGCCTTCTCGCGGAGAGCGGCGGGGGCGGTGCGCAGGGCCTCGCCGACCAGCATCTCGTTGTGGCCCATGGCGTAGAAGTCGCCGGTGTCGAGCAGGGTCACGCCGGCTTCGAGGGCCGCGTGGACGGTGGCGATCGACTCGGCGCGGTCGGCCTCGCCGTACATCGCGGACATGCCCATGCAGCCGAGGCCGAGGGTGGAGACCTGGGGGCCGGTGGATCCGAGGGAGCGGGTGTGCGTCGTCATGGCTCCACCTTGGCATGACAGATGACAGATTTCAATATCTGTCATTCCATAGTCGTTCCGAATGGTCCAGACCTATTGACGAGAGGTCTGGACCGCCGCATTGTCATGACTACGACACCCGTGCGTCCCAACCCGACCCCACCGGGAGGCCCCGCATGATCCGCCGCACCCTCGCCCTGCTCGCCGCGGCACTCGCGACCGCGGCACTCGTCCAGCTCCCCGCCGCCGGCTCCGCCTCCGCCGCCGACACCTGTGCCGTGAAGTCACGGCCCGCCGGAAAGGTCCTCCAGGGCTACTGGGAGAACTGGGACGGCTCCGCCAACGGCGTCCACCCGCCCTTCGGCTGGACCCCGATCACCAACTCCGCGATCGCCGCCCACGGCTACAACGTGGTCAACGCGGCCTTCCCCGTGATCCGTTCCGACGGAACGGCGCTCTGGGAGGACGGCATGGACACGGGCGTGAAGGTGGCGACGCCCGCGGAGATGTGCGCGGCGAAGGCCTCCGGCCAGACCATCCTGCTGTCCATCGGCGGCGCGGCCGCGGGCATCGACCTCAGCTCCTCCACCGTGGCCGACAAGTTCGTCTCGACGATCGTCCCGATCCTGAAGAAGTACAACTTCGACGGCATCGACATCGACATCGAGACCGGCCTGGTGGGCAGCGGGTCGATCACCCAGCTCTCCACCTCCCAGGCCAACCTGGTCCGCATCATCGACGGGATCCTCGCCCAGATGCCGTCCAACTTCGGCCTCACGATGGCCCCGGAGACGGCGTACGTCACCGGGGGCAGCATCACCTACGGCTCGATCTGGGGCGCCTACCTGCCGATCGTCAAGAAGTACGCCGACAACGGCCGCCTGTGGTGGCTCAACATGCAGTACTACAACGGCAGCATGTACGGCTGCTCCGGCGACTCCTACTCGGCCGGCACGGTGGCCGGCTTCACCGCGCAGACCGACTGCCTCAACAAGGGCCTGGTCGTGCAGGGTACGACGATCAAGGTGCCCTACGACAAGCAGGTCCCGGGCCTGCCCGCGCAGTCCGGGGCGGGCGGCGGCTACATGTCACCGTCCCTGGTCTCCCAGGCCTGGAACCACTACGGCACGTCCCTCAAGGGCCTGATGACCTGGTCGATCAACTGGGACGGCTCGAAGAGCTGGACCTTCGGCAACAACGTCAAGGCGCTTCAGGGGCGTTGAGCCGCCCGCCGGGCATTCCGGTGAGCCCCCGGCCGCATCCGGCGGCCGGGGCCGCACCGCACCGCGCCTCGCCGCGCCGCTCCGACGGGCCGACCGGCGGCCGCCCTCCGTTCGACAGGTCCCGATCAGGCCCGGAGAATGGAACTGTCGGCGCGCAGTGTCCCAGGCGGCGCCTGCCGTCGGCCGCGCGGTGCACTCGCGCCGCCGAGGAGGCCCTCGATGAGCACCCGTATCGCCACCTTCAACATGGAGAACCTCTTCCGCCGGCCCACGGCGTTCCAGCTCTCGAACCCGGCCGAGCGCGAGAAAGTCCTCGACGACTTCGCCCAGTTGGTCACCCTGCTCGACCTGCCGGAGTACCGGCAGGACGACAAGACGAAGATCGCCGCGCTCATCAAGACGTACAAGGCCTACGACAGCAACCCGAAGAACCCGCCGGCGATCTTCATCAACGAGTTGCGTCCGGGCAAGGACTTCGAGCACAGGCCGACCGGGCTGTTCGAGAAGTCCGGACCGGACGACGACCCGCACATCGAGATCGTCGCCGGCGGCCGCGGTTCCTGGACCGGCTGGGCCGAACTCGGCTACGACGACCTCGACATGAGCGTGGTGCGCAACACCGGCCGGGTGGTGGCGGAGGTCGACGCCGACGTCCTGCTCACGGTGGAGGTCGAGGACCGGCTCACCCTGGAGCGCTTCAACACGCAGGTCCTGGGCGAGGCGCTCGGCAGGCGGCCGTACCCCTACGACATGCTGATCGACGGCAACGATCCCCGGGGCATCGACATCGGGATCCTCAGCCGCCACCCGATCACCTCCGTGCGGTCCCACATCTTCGACACCGACCCGGAGCAGCCCGACAGGAACCTGTTCAGCCGGGACTGCCCCGAGTTCGAGATCCAGCTCGACGGCGCCCCTCTGGTGATTCTCGGCAACCACCTCAAGAGCAAGTTCCACGACGATCCCGAGCTGCGGCTGGCCCAGGCGAAGCGGGTCGCGGAGATCTACCGGGAGGCGCTGGAGCGCACCGACCACGTCATGGTCGCGGGGGACCTCAACGACGAACCGGACAGCGAAGCGGCCGAGGTGCTGCGGGACACCGGCCTGCGGGACGCGATGAGCCACCGCACCTACCACGGGAAGCCCGGCACCCACGGGGAGTGCCGCAGCGAGCACGACAAGATCGACTACCTGCTGTTCCCGCCGACGCTGTGGGACAGGGTGCAGTCCGTCGGCCTGGAGACACGCGGGATCTACGCGAAGGGGATCCCGCACTTCGACACGGTGAAGTCGAAGACGACGGAAGCCTCCGACCACGCGGCGCTCTACGCGGACCTGGACCTGTAGGAAACCGGAACGCCCACCCTCCCAGCCGACCTGGTCGGATGGGAGGGTGGGCGAGAAGGCGTGAGGGCCGCGGACCTAGCAGCCCAGCAGGCGCCCGGCCAGGTACCCCTCGATCTGGTCCAGCGAAACCCGCTCCTGCTTCATCGAGTCGCGCTCGCGCACCGTGACCGCGTTGTCCTCGAGCGTGTCGAAGTCGACGGTCACGCAGTACGGCGTACCGATCTCGTCCTGGCGACGGTAGCGGCGCCCGATCGCACCGGCGTCGTCGAACTCGATGTTCCAGTGCCCGCGCAGCGCCTGGGCGAGGCCCTTGGCCTTCGGGGACAGCTCGGGGTTGCGGGAGAGCGGCAGGACCGCGACCTTGACCGGGGCCAGGCGGTGGTCCAGGCGGAGCACCGTGCGCTTCTCCATCTTGCCCTTGGCGTTCGGCGCCTCGTCCTCGACGTAGGCGTCGAGCAGGAACGCCAGCATCGCGCGGCCGACACCGGCCGCGGGCTCGATGACGTACGGCGTCCAGCGCTCCTGGGCCTCCTGGTCGTAGTAGGCCAGGTCCTGGCCGGAGGCCTTGGAGTGGGCGTTCAGGTCGTAGTCGGTGCGGTTGGCGACGCCCTCCAGCTCACCCCACTCGTTGCCGCCGAACTGGAAGCGGTACTCGATGTCGGCGGTGCGCTTGGAGTAGTGGGAGAGCTTCTCCTTCGGGTGCTCGTACCACCGCATGTTCTCCTCGCGCAGGCCCAGGCCGGTGTACCAGTTCCAGCGCTGCTCCATCCAGTACTCCTGCCACTTCTCGTCCTCGCCCGGCTTGACGAAGAACTCCATCTCCATCTGCTCGAACTCGCGGGTGCGGAAGATGAAGTTGCCGGGCGTGATCTCGTTGCGGAAGGACTTGCCCATCTGCGCGATGCCGAACGGCGGCTTGCGGCGCGAAGCGACCTGCACCTGGGCGAAGTTGGTGAAGATGCCCTGCGCGGTCTCGGGGCGCAGGTAGGCGACGGAGCCGCTGTCCTGGGTCGGGCCGAGGTGGGTGGAGAGCAGGCCGGAGAACTGCTTGGGCTCGGTGAACTGGCCCTTGTTGCCGCAGTTCGGGCAGTTCACGTCCGCCAGGCCGTTCTCCGGGAGGCGGCCGTGCTTGGCCTCGTAGTGCTCCTCCAGGTGGTCCGCGCGGAAGCGCTTGTGGCAGGAGGTGCACTCGGTCAGCGGGTCCGTGAAGGTGGCGACGTGACCGGAGGCCACCCAGACCTCGGGGGCCAGGATGACGGACGAGTCGATACCGACCACGTCCTCGCGCGACGTCACCATGTAGCGCCACCACTGGCGCTTCAGGTTCTCCTTGAGCTCGACACCCAGCGGTCCGTAGTCCCAGGCGGCCTTCTGGCCGCCGTAGATCTCACTGCACGGGAATACGAAGCCACGGCGCTTGCTCAGGCTGACGATGGTGTCGATCTTGTCGGCGGCCACGGTGCTCTCTTCATTACGACGACGGGCGACGAAGCGAGAATGCTTCAGAGCGAATGCTTCAGGTTACCGGCGGGGGCTCCCCCTCGACCAAATCGGTATCGCTTACCGGCCTCTCACCCAGGCTTGTTGACAACGGTTTCCATGTTTGTTGAAAATGACTCTCATGAACGTACGACGAGGCCTCATACCCGCGGCCGCCGCGACCACCGTCACCGCACTCGGCATGGCGACCCTCACTGCCTGCGGCGGCGCCGCCACGGCGGCCCAGACCGGCAAGTTCGACGTCGTCGCGTCGTTCTACCCGATGGCCTACCTCGCCGACCGGATCGGCGGCAGCCACGTCCACGTCACCAGTCTCACGCAGCCCGGCCAGGAGCCGCACGACCTGGAGATCAGCCCCAAGCAGATCATCGGGATCGAGAAGTCCGACGCGGTCCTCTACCTCAAGAACCTCCAGCCCTCCGTCGACGACGCGGTCGCCCAGTCGTCGGTGAGGACGAAGATCGACGCGGCCTCCCTGACCACGCTGGAGAAGCACGGCAACGAGGTCGGCGGCCACGCGGCCACGCACGACACCTCGAAGAACGAGGAGCTGTCCGGCCTCGACCCCCACATCTGGCTCGACCCGGTGCGCTACGCCCAGGTCGCCGAGGGCGTCGGCAAGGCCTTCGAGAAGGCCGACCCGGACCACGCGGCCGACTACAAGAAGAACACCGCGGCCCTGGTGAAGAAGCTGGACGCCCTGAACACCCGGTTCGAGGACGGCCTCGCGCACACGAGGTCCAAGGTCTTCATCACCACCCACGCCGCCTTCGGCTACCTCGCCGAGCGCTACGGCCTGACCGAGGAGGCCATCAACGGCCTCGACCCCGAGTCGGAGCCCAGCGCGGCCCGGGTGAAGGACCTGGAGACCATGGCCAAGGCCGACGGCGTCACCACCGTCTTCTACGAGACGCTCGTCAGCGACAAGACAGCCAAGACCATCGCCGCCGACGCCGGACTGAAGACGGACGTCCTCGACCCGATCGAGGGCATCACGGCCAAGTCCCGCGGCAGGGACTACTTCGCGGTCCAGGAGGCCAACCTCAAGGCGCTCCGGCAGGCACTGGGCGCCGAGTGACCCGCCAAGCGACACACCAAGAGACACCCCGAGCGACACCCCAGGTGACAGGAGACGACGAGATGAGCGGCGAGCCCGTCATATCCCTGCGCGGCGTCACCGCCGAGCTGGGCTCGCGCCCCGTCCTGCGCGGCATCGACCTCACCGTGCACCGGGGTGAGGTCGTCGCGCTGCTCGGCGCGAACGGCTCCGGCAAGTCGACCGCGATCCGCACGATCATCGGCCAGGTCCCGGTGAGCGGCGGCGGGATATCCCTGTTCGGCACCCCGCACCGCACCTTCCGGGACTGGTCGCGGGTCGGCTACGTCCCGCAGCGCACCACCGCGGCGGGCGGGGTCCCCGCCACGGTCACCGAGGTCGTCTCCGCCGGCCGCCTCTCCCGCACCCGCTTCGGCCTCTTCCGCAAGGCAGACCACGCGGCCGTCCGGCAGGCCCTGGACCTGGTCGGCATGGCGGACCGGGCCAAGGACAACGTGGAGGCGCTCTCCGGCGGCCAGCACCAGCGGGTGCTGATCGCCCGCGCGCTGGTCGCCGAGCCCGAGCTGCTGATCATGGACGAGCCGATGGCGGGCGTCGACCTGGCCAGCCAGGAGATCCTCGCGCAGACCCTGCGCGAACAGGTCGAGCGCGGCATCACGGTCCTCCTCGTCCTGCACGAGCTGGGCCCGCTGGAGCCGCTGATCGACCGCGCGGTGGTCCTCCGCGACGGCTGCGTCCTGCACGACGGCCCGCCCCCGCGTGCCGTGGGCCAGCACGCCCTCCCCGGCCACGACCACGTCCACCCCCACGACGAGCACACACCACTGCGCACGGGACTGCTGAGCTGATGGACTTCCTGAACTACGCCTTCATGCAGCGGGCCCTGCTCGCCGCCGTCCTGGTCGGCATCACCGCCCCCGCCGTCGGCATCTACCTCGTCCAGCGCCGCCAGGCCCTGATGGGCGACGGCATCGGCCACGTCGCGATGACCGGCGTCGGCCTCGGCTTCCTGCTCTCGACGTCCCCGGTCTGGATGGCGACGGCGGTCTCGGTGCTGGGCGCGATCGTCATGGAACTGATCCGCTGGTACGGCCGCACCCGCGGCGACATCGCCCTCGCGATGCTCTTCTACGGCGGCATGGCCGGCGGCGTGATGCTGATCAACCTCGCGCCGGGCGGCTCCAACGCCAACCTGATGTCGTACCTCTTCGGCTCGCTGTCGACGGTGTCCGAGTCGGACGTGACCGCGATCTGCCTGCTGGCGGCCTTCGTCCTGCTGGTCACCCTCGGCCTGCGCCGGCAGCTGTTCGCGGTCAGCCAGGACGAGGAGTTCGCCCGGGTGACCGGCCTGCCGGTACGGGCGCTGAACCTGCTGACGGCGATCACGGCGGCGGTGACCGTGACGGTCGCGATGCGCGTGGTGGGCCTGCTGCTGGTCTCCGCGCTCATGGTCGTCCCGGTGGCCGCGGCCCAGCAGCTGAGCCGCAGCTTCGCGGCCACGTTCGCGATCGCCGTCGCGATCGGTGTGACGGTGACGATCGGGGGCACGATCACGTCGTACTACCAGTACGTCCCGCCGGGCGCGACGATCGTCCTGCTGACCATCGCGGCGTTCATCGCGCTGAGCGTGCTGGCCACCCCGCTGGCCCGCCGACGCGCCCGCGCGGCCGCCGCGCGACGGCCCGCCGGGGATCCGGCGGAGTGCGCGATTCCGGCCGGCAGAGCGGCCGCCGACGAGGTCGGCGTCTGAACGCCCTCGGCCCGGGCTGGCACAATGGCCCGGCAGAGGCAGTGACGTGAGGAGGCAACCGGTGACGACCGCTGGACCGCCCGTGAAGGGCCGCTCGACCCGCCAGCGGGCAGCCGTGGCGGCGGCCCTGGACGAGGTCGAGGAGTTCCGCAGCGCGCAGGAACTGCACGACATGCTCAAGCACAAGGGCGACTCGGTCGGCCTGACCACGGTCTACCGCACGCTCCAGAACCTCGCCGACGCCGGTGAGGTGGACGTCCTGCGCACGTCCGACGGCGAGTCGGTGTACCGCCGCTGCTCCACGGGCGAGCACCACCACCACCTGGTCTGCCGCGTGTGCGGCAAGGCGGTGGAGGTGGAGGGGCCGGCCGTGGAGAAGTGGGCGGAGGCGATCGCGGCGGAGCACGGGTACGTCAACGTGGCCCACACCGTGGAAATCTTCGGCACGTGCGCGGACTGCGCGGGGTGCGCCGCGGGCTGAGCCGTTTTTCGGCTGCGGGCCGGTGGGGGCTGATCGCGCAGTTCCCCGCGCCCCTTACGGGGCACGACCTAGCTGCGCCGGTAAGCGTCCCCACCCCGCCCCCGCCTCCGCTCAGCTCCTGCCGAAGCAGCGCTCCAGTTCGTTCAGGTCGTAGAACTTGCTGTGCTTCGAGATCGGCTTGCAGCCTGCCTTGAAGGCGATCTCCTTCTCGTTGTAGAGCATGCGGACGAGGTAGTCGTCGCCCTTCTTGAAGACGTCCCACTGGATGTTGGAGGCGAGGGAGGCGACCTCTGCGCCGCGCCATGGGTTGTTGGCGTAGGTGTAGTCGACGCCCGGAGCGGCCGCCTTCTCGCTGCCCGGCAGCTGCATCAGCGCCGCCAGCGGGATGATCTCCTCGGCGTGCGTGAAACGGAGTTCGGCACCGAGGGTGCTGGTGCCGTCGCGCTCCGCCTCGACCTGCTTGAAGAGGTCGTCGAGCAGGGGCTGGGCCATCTTGTACGTGATGTCGCTGTCCGAGAAGCTCGGGCCCTTCTCGTAGAAGTCCTCGGCGTCGCTGAGGTAGCCGAACCAGGCCGCGTCGCGCGGGGCGATGTAGCGGTCGAAGTCCCAGCCCTTGCCGTCCGGGCTCTCCTCGCTCATGGCGGGCGCGATGGCGTAGAGGTTGTAGACGGCGGTGGCGGCGGTGATGTCGTCGGCGGTGGCGGCGAACTCGCCGTTCACGATGCGCTGCACGAACGCCGGCTTGAAGATCCTGCCGAGGACCCGGGCCGCCGCCTTGTGCGAGGCCGGCTGGTCGGTGACCGCCGTCAGGGTCGAGGCGAGGCGCTCGTCGCTCGCCAGCCACTTCTGGTAGTCGGCGCCGCCGGCCGACTTGTGGAAGTAGAGGAGGTTCTTGTCGACGCGCGCGGTGCCGAGCGACGCCTTCAGCGCCGGGTCGGCGTCGGTGAGGGCGGTGGAGAAGACCGTACCGCTGTCGACCGCGCGGCCCTGGCCGGAGCTGACGACGTCGATCTTCTCGCCGTTCGCGGCGATGGCGGAGAAGAGGGACGGCAGGCGCTTCTCCAGGCGGACCGCCGTCGCGCGGAGTTCGTCCTTGCCGCGGCCGCTGAGATTGCCGTACCCGATCGCGCTCATGGCCGCTTCGAGGGTCTGCACGTCCGGGCCGAACTTCTTGCCGCGCGCGGTGAGTTGGCCGTCGGCCTTGGCCTGGTTCCAGAGCGCGAGGATCGTGTCGCCGTCCTCGCCGTCCGTCGCGGAGCGGGAACCGTGCCGGGAGACGTTCTCGGTGAAGACGGCGGTGTAACCGGTGGGCGGCTGCTGGTAGGTGCGCGGGTTCTGGCCGGGGGCGTACACGGCCTTGGTGCCGTAGCTGTCACGGTGGGCGAGCCCGGAGTCCGTGGCGTGCGCGGGCAGCGCGGTGAGGAGCAGGGCGCCGAGGGTCAGGACGGGGATGACGCGCTTCATGAGGACCGTTCCAGAGGCGGGGGACCGGGGGGTGGCCTGGGATGGATCTTCCGCATCCTCGACGGCCCTCGTGAACGGCGCGTGACCGTCAGGTGCCTGAGGGGTTCTCCTCCGTGCGGCCCTCCATGGCCAGCAGCTCCTCGTTGGGGATGGCCCCGCCGAACCGCCGGTCGCGGGAGGCGTATTCGATGCAGGCCCGCCACAGGTCGCGGCGGTCGAAGTCGGGCCACAGCACGTCCTGGAAGACCAGCTCGGCGTAAGCGCTCTGCCAGAGCAGGTAGTTGGAGGTGCGCTGCTCGCCGCTGGGCCGCAGGAACATGTCCACGTCCGGCATGTCCCCGTAGTACAGGTGCTTCTGGATGGTCTTCTCGGAGATCTTCGACGGGTCGAGCCGGCCCGCCTTCACCTCCTCGGCGATCGCCTGCACCGCGTCGGAGATCTCGGCCCGGCCGCCGTAGTTCATGCAGAAGTACAGGGTGAGCAGGTCGTTGCCCTTGGTCTGCTCCTGGGCGACCAGGAGCTCCTTGGCGACCGACTTCCACATCCTGGGCATCCGGCCCGCCCAGCGCACCCGGATGCCGAGTTCGTCGAGCTGGTCGCGGGTCTTGCGGATGAAGTCGCGGTTGAAGTTCATCAGGAAGCGGACCTCTTCGGGCGAGCGCTTCCAGTTCTCGGTGGAGAAGGCGTAGAGCGAGATGTTGCGGACGCCGATCTCGATGGAGCCCTGCAGGACGTCGAGGACGCGCTCGGCGCCGACCTTGTGGCCCTCGGTGCGCGGCAGCCCGCGGTCCTTCGCCCAGCGGCCGTTCCCGTCCATGACGATGGCGACGTGGTTCGGGACCAGCTCGCCCGGGAGCTTCGGCGGGCGGGCACCGGACGGGTGCGGCTCCGGCGCCTTGTACTCGCGGCGCTGGCGCCCCAGGATCCCGCGTACGACCATGTGCTTCTCGTCTCCCTCTGGCTTTTCTCTACTGGCTTTTCTACTGGCTTTTCTCTACGTACCTGAGCGAGCGCAGTCCGCGCTCCAGATGCCAGTGCAGATAGGCGGACACCAGCCCGCTGCCCTCCCGGACGTACCGTGCCTCGGCCGCGTCCGCGGTCTCCCAGTCTCCCGTAAGCAGCGCGCCGAGCAGAACCAGGGCCTGCGGCGAGGGTACGACGCTGCCGGGCACCCGGCAGTCGACGCAGACGGTGCCGCCGGAGCCGACCGAGAAGAAACGGTTCGGGCCGGGCATGCCGCACTTGGCACAGGCGTCGAAGCTGGGCGCGTAGCCGTTGACGGCGAGGGAGCGCAGCAGGAAGGCGTCGAGGACCAGATGCGGGGCGTGCTCGCCCCGGGCGAGGGTCCTGAGCGCCCCCACCAGCAGCAGGTACTGCTGCACCGCGGGCTCGCCCTCGTGGTCCGTGAACCGCTCGGCGGTCTCCAGCATGGCCGTCCCGGCGGTGTACCGCGCGTAGTCGGTGACGATCCCGCCGCCGTACGGCGCGATCGTCTCGCTCTGCGTGCACAACGGCAGCCCGCGTCCGACCAGCTCGCTCCCGCGGGCGAAGAACTGCACGTCGACATGGGAGAACGGCTCCAGCCGGGCCCCGAACTTCGACTTGGTCCGCCGCACCCCACGGGCCACGGCCCGCACCCGGCCGTGTCCGCGGGTGAGCAAGGTGATGATCCGGTCCGCCTCGCCGAGCTTCTGGGTGCGCAGGACAATGCCGTCGTCCCGGAAAAGACTCATGGTGCACCGACCCCCGGCTGGGGGTGCGGCCCGCGGCGCAGCCGCAATCGGACGCCGTGCCCCCCGCGTGGCCGCAGCATGATGCGGTCCGCCTCACCCGGCTTCTGGGTGCGCAGCACGATGCCGTCGTCGCGGAACAGGCTCATGGCCCCATTCTGCCCTGCCGCGGAACGGGGCGATTCCGCGACGGAATCTTCAGGGGGCCTCGCCGCGGCTGCGGGCGTCGGCGTGGGCGGTGGCCGCGCCGAGCCGTTCGGCCTGGGTGGCGACGCGTACGGCGTCCGGGTGCGCGTCCCACTCCCGTCCTCCCCCGTACGGCCGCAACTGCACGTAGGGGCCCTCGTGGCCCATGACGATGCCCAGCCGTCCGGTACGGGTGTCGACGGCGCAGGAGCCGATGGGGAGGTTCATCGCGTTCACCTCACCTGGCTCCCCCGCCCCTGGGAATTTCACGCTTCGCATCACCGGTGTGGCGCTGCGTGCCTAGACTCGGCCGGAGTCTGTCCCGGCTCCCGGGCCTCCCGGGGCCCCGCGAGGCCTCCGTACCGGCTACATCAGGCCCGCGCCCGCGAGGTACTTGGCCACGCACTCCGTCTCCTCCTGCGACAGCGGCACCTGGGGCTCGGCCGTGGCCGGGCAGTCGATCACCCCGCGCAGGTGCAGTGCCGCCTTGAACGCGCCCAGCCCCGCCGAGCTGGCGCCCATCCGGGCCGGGTTCCCGACGCCGGTCATCCGGAAGAGCGCGCACAGCCGCTCCTGTTCCGCGCGCGCCCGGTCCCAGTCGCCCGCGCGGCAGAGGCGGTGCAGGCGGACGTAGCCGTCCGGGTCGACGTTGGCGAGGCCCGGGACCGCGCCGTCGGCGCCCAGCGCGAGGGCCGAGTCGACGGTCAGCTCGGACCCCGTCAGCGCGCTGAAGCCGGACAGGCCCCTGCTGCCGGTGACGACCTCGCGGAAGCCCGCCAGGTCGCCGCTGGAGTCCTTCAGCCCGGCCAGCACCCCGTCACCGGCCAGTGCGAGGACCAGGTCGGCGGGGAGCTTGGTGTGGACGGCGACCGGGATGTCGTACGCGACGACCGGGACCGGCGACCGTTCGGCGACCAGGCGGAAGTGGCGGGCGATCTCGGCGGGGTGGGTGCGGGTGTAGAAGGGGGCGGTGACGACGACCACGTCCGCGCCGGCCGCGGTGACGGACGCGACGTGGTCCAGGACCCGGGGGGTCGTCATGTCGACGACGCCCGCCAGGACCGGGAGCCGGCCGGCCACGTGGGTGACCACCGTCTCCGTGACCAGCCTGCGCTGCCGGTCCGTCAGGTACGCCACCTCCGAGGTCGAGCCGAGCACGAACAGCCCGTCCACCCCGGCCGCCGTCAGATGGTCGACGAGCCTGCGCAGGGAGGGGACGTCCACCTCGCGGTCCGGTGTCAGGGGCGTGCAGACGGGCGGTACGACACCGGACACCGTCATTTGCCCGTTCCCCTCCGGGGCGCCGGAAGCCGGAGCCGAGGCCACGACCGTGCTCGACCCTTCGGGCCTCCGCGCGCTCGCGGCCTCGGCTCCGGCGCGCCCCTTCGGCTCACGGGTGTGGGGGGCGGAAAACGTCATCTGGTCTCCCTGGGCGGGCTGTGGCTCGGCTGGTCCTCCTCCAACGGATGGTGACAGCGGTAGCGGTGGCCGGGGCGTGACGCGGCCGTGAAGTCAGGCATGCGGACGGCACACTCGTCGTCCGCCCGCCAGCAGCGGGTGCGGAACGGGCACCCGGACGGCGGCCGGGTCGCCGAGGGGACCGGGCCGGTGAGCGGGATGGGGTCGATCGGGTTCAGCAGGCCGGGGGTGGCCGAGAACAGGGCCCGGGTGTACGGGTGCCGGGCGTGGTCGGTGACGTCGGCGGCCGGGGTGTCCTCGACGATCCGGCCCAGGTACATGGTGATCACCCGGTCGCTCATCCGCCGTACCGTCTGGATGTCGTGGGAGACGAAGACCAGGGCGAGGCCGAGGCGTTCGCGCAGGTCGAGGAGGAGGTTGAGGATCTGGGCGCGGACGGAGACGTCCAGAGCGCTGGTGGGCTCGTCGGCGACCACCAGGCCGGGGTCCAGGGCGAGGGCCCGGGCGATCGCGACGCGCTGCCGCTGGCCGCCGGAGAGCTGGCCGGGGAGGGCCTCGGCGAGCGCCCGGGGCAGCCCGACGAGGCTCATCAACTCCCTTACCCGGTCCTCCCGTTCGGCCTTCGTGCCGCGCTCGTGGACGTCCAGCGGGTCGCGGAGGATCCTGTGCACCGGCAGGCGGCGGTTGAGGGCCGTCGACGGGTCCTGGAAGACCATGCCGGTGCTCGCGCCGACGGCCGACCGGCGTTCGCCCGGTGTCATCGACCACAGGTCCCGGCCGTGGAAGGTGACCGTGCCGGCGGTCGGCCGCTCGATCCCCACCAGCACCTTCGCCAGGGTCGACTTCCCGCACCCCGACTCGCCGACCACGCCGACCGTCTCACCGGCCGCCACGGTGAGGTCGGCGCCGGTCAGCGCGTACACCCGGTCCCGGCCGAAGAGGCCCCCGCCGCGGGCCTTGTGGACCACATGGACGCCGGACAGCTGGACCGCGCTCACGTCACCGCCTCCGTGCTCGCCGCCGGGTCGACGGCCGGGTGGTGGCAGGCCGCGGTGTGGACGGGGCTGCCGACGAGGGCCGGTGGTGTCGTACGGCAGACGTCGGTCGCCGCCGGGCAGCGGCCGCTGAAGCGGCAGCCCGCCGGGAAGTCGGCGGGGGACGGCACCACGCCCCTGATCTGGGTGAGCCGCTCCGCCCCGGACTCCAGGGACAGCACGCTGCCGAGCAGGCCGCGCGTGTAGTGGTGGGCGGGGGCGGCGACCAGCTCCGCGGTGACGCCGGTCTCGACGAGCTGGCCGCCGTACATCACCACCACCCGGTCGGTGACGTCCGCGACCAGGGCGAGGTCGTGGGAGACGAGGATCAGCGCGAAGCCGAGTTCCTCGCGGAGGCGGAGGAGGAGTTCCATCACCTGGGCCTGGACGGTGACGTCGAGGGCGGTGGTCGGTTCGTCGGCGATGATCAGGCGGGGGTCGCGGGAGAGGGCCATCGCGATGAGGACGCGCTGGCGCTGGCCGCCGGAGAGTTCGTGGGGATAGCTGCGCAGGGTGCGGGTGGGGTCGAGGCCGACGAGGGTGAGGAGTTCGGCGGGGTGCCTGCGACCGCCTCGCCGTGTGAGTTGCCTGAGCTGGGCGTTGACCGTCATGGAGGGGTTGAGGGAGGAGAGGGCGTCCTGGTAGACCATCGCGAGTTCGTGGCCGAGGAGGCGGTGGTGGGGGGTGGTGAGGTCGGTGGGCGGCTGCGGGTGGGTGGGGGCTGGTCGCGCAGTTCCCCGCGCCCCTGAAGGGGCGCTCGTGTCCCGTCGGCTGAAAAGAATCTCGCCCGTCACCCTGGCCGTTTTCGGTTGCAGGCCCATGATCGTCAGAGCTGTCAGGGACTTGCCGCAGCCCGACTCCCCCACCAGGCCCAGGACTTCGCCCGGATACACCTCGAAGCCGATACCGTCGACGATGTTCACGCCCCGGTGGCGGTCGGCGAAGCCGATGGTGAGGTTGCGGACCGACAGCACCGGCGGGCCCTCCTGGGAGGGCAGGGGCCGGGCGCGTCGGCGCAGTCGCTCCCCCGCCTCCGTCAGGCCGGGCAGCTCAAGGACCTCGCCGGGCTCGACGGCCTCCACCGGATCGGCCCCCGTCGGTTCCGTCTCCCTCGCCGCCGGTGACGCCCACGCGTCCGAGACGCCCTCGGAGAGGATGTTCAGGGAGAGCACGGTGAGGAGGATCAGCAGGCCGGGGAAGAGGGTGGCCCACCAGCCGCCGGTCAGGACCATGTTCCTGCCGTCCGCGATGACGCTGCCCCAGGACGGGTCGGGGGGCCGGACACCGGCGCCGATGAAGGACAGGGACGCCTCGAAGACGATGGCCTCGGCGATCTGGACCGTGCAGAAGACGAGGACGGGGGCGAGACAGTTGACGGCCACGTGGCGGACGACGATGTGCGGGGTGCGGGCGCCGATCACGCGTTCCGCCGTGACGTAGTCCTCGCCGTACTGGTCGAGGACGTTGGCGCGGACGACCCGGGCCACCGGCGGGGTGAACAGGAAGGCGATCGCGCAGATCAGGACCGTGATGCCGCCGCCGAAGACGGCCACGAGGACGGCGGCCAGGGCGATGCCGGGGAACGCCATCACCACGTCCAGGCAGCGCATCAGCGTCTCGTCGACAGCTCCGCGGGAGGTGGCCGCGAGGGCGCCGAGGAGGGCTCCGGCGGTCAGGGCGAGGGCGGTCGCGCCGAGGCCGATCGCGAGGGACCAGCGGGCGCCGTACATCAGCCGGCTGAGGATGTCCCGGCCGAGGCTGTCCTGGCCCATCCAGTGGCCGGCGGAGGGGTGGCCGGTGCCGTCGACGGGGGCCTGCTGCGCGAGGGGGTCGTCGGGGGCGAGGAGGGGGGCGAGAGCGGCCATCAGGACGATCACGGTCAGGAAGGCGAGGGCCGTCCTCGACGACGGCGGCAGCCTGCGCAGCCGTACGCCGGGGCGGGCGAGCGCGGCGGTGCGGGCCGCGCGGGTGCGGGCCGTCATGCGGCCTCCCTCAGGCGCGGGTTGACCAGCAGGTAGAGGATGTCGATGACGAGGTTGACGACGACGAAGCCGGTCGCGGTGGTGAGGACGACGCCCTGGACCACGGCGGGGTCGCCGTTCTGCACGGCGTCGATCATCAGCTTGCCCATGCCGGGCAGGGCGAAGACGGTCTCGATGACGACGGCGCCGCCGAGGAGGTAGCCGACGCGCAGGCCGAGCACCGTCAGGGGGTTCACGAGCGCGTTGCGGAGCACGTTGCGGCCGACCACGACATGGGGCGGCAGGCCGCTGCCGATCGCGGTACGGACGTAGTCCTTGTCGAGTTCCTCGACCACCGAGGTGCGGACGATCCGGGTGAGCTGGGCGGCCACCGGGAGGGAGAGCGCGAGGGCGGGCAGGGCCATGGTCCTGAGCCAGCCGGTGACGGAGTCCTCGGGGTTGATGTAGCCGCCGGACGGGAACCAGCCCCGGTCGACGGCCAGGTACTGGATCATCAGCAGTGCCAGCCAGAAGGCGGGTGCGGCCACCCCGACCAGGGAGAGGACGCGGATGACCTGGTCGGCGGCCCGGTCCCGGTGGATGGCCGCGGTCACGCCTGCGGCCAGCGCCAGGACGACGGCGATCCCGAGGCCGAGGAAGGTCAGCTGGAGGGTGAGCGGCAGGGCGGTGGCGACCTGGTCGAGGACCGGGGTGCGGGTGAGGGCGCTGGTGCCGAGGTCGCCGTGGAGCAGGCCGCCGACGAAGCGGACGTAGCGCAGGGGCAGCGGGTCGAGGAGGCCGTTGCGTTCGCGGAAGTCGTGGAGCTGCCGTGGGGTGGGGTTGGCGCCCTGGAAGAACGCGGACGCCGGGTCGACGTCGGAGAAGCGCATCACCAGGAACACGAACAGGGCGATGCCGAGCAGCAGCGGCACCAGCAGGACGGTGCGGCGCAGCAGGATGCGCAGGACGGCGGTCATGCCGTCAGGCCCACTTGGCGGTGAGGACGTTGATGCCGGGATAGGGCTGGGCCCTTATGCCGGTGAGCCTGCGCGGGTCCCAGGCGGTGATCAGCTCGTTGTGGACGACCGGGTAGAGGACGGCCTGTTCGGCGACGACGTCGATGTAGTCCTGGATCATCGTCGTCTTCTTGTCCGGGTCCGGTTCGCGGGTGGCCGCGTCCATGTCCTTGAAGAGCTGCTTCGCGACGGCGTCGTCCGACCAGCGGGCGTAGCCCGTCCAGAGGTTCTCGGGGCCGTAGTTGTAGCGCATGATCAGGTCGGCGTCGAGGCCGAACTGGTTGGGGTTCGAGACGGCGGCGACGACCTGGTAGTCCTGCTTCTGGTCCATCTTGGTGAACACGGCCGTGGTCTCCTGGGGGGACAGGGTCGTGGCGACGCCGATCGCGTCCCAGGACGACTTGATGGTGGGCAGGCAGTCGACGAGCCAGCTCACGTTGACGGCAAGGATGTTCACGTGGAGGCCGCTGACTCCGGCGGCCTCCAGCAGGGCCCGCGCCTTCGCCGGGTCGTGGTCGTAGACCGTCTTCGCCGGCCGGTAGGCGGGGTTGGTCTCGTTCAGGAACGAACTCGCGGGTTTTCCGTGGCCCTTGAGGGCGACCTCGACGATCTTCGCCTTGTCGATGGCGTAGTGCAGGGCCTGCCGGACCCGGACGTCGTCGAAGGGTCTGTGCCGGGTGTTGAACATCAGGAACGCGTTGTTCATCCCGGCGCCGCCGCCGACCGACAGCCCGCCCTGTTCGAGGCGGGGGATGTTGGCGTACGGGATGTTGTCGGAGATCTGGGCGCCGGCGGTGCCTCCGGAGATCCTGGCCACGCGCGAGGCGGCGTCGACGATCGTCAGCCAGTTCATCTTCCGGAAGGCGGGCCTGCGGGGGCCGTTGTAGTGCTCGTACGCGGCGAAGGTGGTGTTCGACTTCGGGTGGTGCGCGGTCTGCCGGTACGGTCCCGAGCCGATCGCCAGTCCCCTGATCGCGTCGTCCCAGGCGCCGGGCCGGGAGAACACGTGGACCGGCATGATCTTGGCGAGGGTGAGGCGGGCGAGCCCGTCCGGGAAGGGGAACCGGAGGACCAGGTCGACGGTCCGGGCGTCGACCCTGCGGGCCTCCTTGAGCCAGCTCGCGAAGAAGCCCTGGGCGAGGGTCTGCGTGTCCGGGTCGAGGATCCGGTCGAAGACGAAGACCACGTCGTCGGCGGTGACCGGCCTGCCGTCGTGGAAGGTGGCGCCCGGGCGCAGGGTGAACCGCCAGGTGGTGGCGTTCGCGTCGGCGGGCAGCCGGGTGGCCAGCGCCGGGTAGGGGGCGCGGGTGATCGGGTCGGTGTCGGCCAGGCCCTCGTAGATGTGGTTGTTGGCGGCCATCGCGAACGCGGACGCCGTCTGGGTGGGGTCCCAGCTGCCGTCGTTGCCGTAGCCGATCACGGCCGTGAGGGTGCGGTCGGAGCCGTCGCCGCCGAGGTCGATCGTGGACTTGGGGCCGCACGCCGTCAGCGACGGCAGGGCCGCTGCCGCGCCCAGCGCGCCGGTGAGTGTCAGGAACGTCCTGCGGGCGTGGGTCGCCTCGTCGCGCACGGTGCCTCCAGCGTGGGGGAACGGAGACGTCGGACATCCTGTGTAAGCGCGACCATAAGAGGGGGTTCGTGGACGGTCAAGGCAACGCACGCGAATGGCGTAAACCGTCAGAGGTGGGACCAATGACACCACGACGGCGGGGCCACGGCAGGACCATGGCCCCGCGCACGCGCAGGAGTTGGCGCCGGCCGGACGCGCGCGCGAGTCGGCGCCGGCCGCACGGGCGGCGGCCGGCGCCGGAGTGCTGCGGGGTGCTACGCGGGAGCCGTCAGCTGGGCGGCCACCGCGGCGCCGTCCAGCCACACGTTCTCCCGGGAGATCCGGCCGTCGCGGAACTCGAAGACGTGCAGGATCCGGAAGGTGACCCGGCGTCCGCCGCCCGGGATGCCCAGCATGGAGCCGGGCACGGTCCCCGTCATCACGTGCTCCATGGTGACGGCGTCGTCGGAGTAGTAGGTGTGGGTCCGCTCCTCGCTCTCGGCGTGGAAGTCCTTGCACAGCTGCCGGTAGAAGTCGAGCGCCGCCGGGATGCCGTGCTTCGGGCCGTTCGGGTCGCCGACGACGTCGTGCTCGACGTCGTCGGTGTAGACGGCGACCGAACCCTCCGGATCACCGCGTTCCTCGGCGCTCATGTGCGCCTCGATCAGCGCTTCCATCTCGGCGGTTGTCATGGAGCCCATGGTCGGGAGCCCCCTCTCTCGTCACGCCGCGCACTCCTCGCGGAGCCCGCGGCCCCCGTAATGAGACAGTGCTACCGTAATGAGAGAAGTTTCTCACGACAAGAGGGGACTCTCATCATGGAGGGGCGTGCCGGGAGCGGGGAGGGCGCGGGGGGCGCGCAGGACGGCAGGCGCAACCAGAAGCTGCGCACCCGCCGGGCGCTCGTCGACGCGGCCGCCGAACTGCTCCGCGAGGGGCACGCCGTCACCATCGCGGACGTGGCCGAGGCCGCCCGGGTCTCGCCCGCCACCGCCTACCGCTACTTCTCCAGCCCCCAGGAGCTGATCCGGGAGACCCGCACCCTGCTGCGCAGCCCGGACGTCACCGCGGACCTGCCCGCCGATCCCGCCGGGCGCGTGGACGCGGTGGTCTCCCGGGTCGCCGACATGCAGCTGGCGAACGAGCCGGCGTGGCGGGCGATGCTCGGCGCGAGCCTGGAGCGTTGCTTCCGGCAGACCGACGGGCAGGAGGAGCACTTCCCGACCCGCAGCCGCAACCGCCTCGGCCTCTCCCGCACCGCCCTGGACCCCCTCACAGCGACCCTCCCGCCGGCCGTACTGCGCCGGCTGACCATGGCGCTCACCCTGGTCTACGGCGTGGAGGCCCTGGTCTCGACCCGCGACGTCTGCGAACTGGACCCCGAGGAGGCGAAGGACGTCATGCGCTGGGCGGCCGGGGCCCTGCTCGATGCGGCACTGCGGGAGGAGACGGCGACGGAGACGGAGGGCTAGGACCGGCCCGCCGGATCGGCCCACGGCGTATCGGCGGCAGCCGTCCGGCACACCTTCGGGTGATCACGGGTGGCGTCGCAGCGGCGTCCGCGCGGTCACGACCTAGCTTTCCTGGTGATCATCCGGGCAGCGGCGTCTCACGGAAGGACGACCACCATGGGCGGGTACGGGACGAGGGTTCTTCGCCTCTTCGACCTCATCGACACCAGCAGGAACGGTTACATCGACCGCGACGATCTGCCGCGCACCGCCGACGACGCGGCCGGTGCGGAGGTGCAGCGGGCTCGCATCGTGCAGGCGCTGATCACGGGAGTCATCAAGGCCGGCGACGCCAACATGGACACCCGGGTGACCAAGGACGAGATGTCCTCGTGCGTGGAGAGGACGATGGTCGGGAAGTCGGCCTCCGACCTCCCCGGCTACATCCGCGAGGTCACGGCCGGGGTCTTCGCGCTGATGGACGCCGACGGGAACGGCAAGGTCGGCAAGAGCGAGTTCGAGAAGTACCTGAAGGCCCGGAACGTCACCGACCCGAGCGCCGCGGGTGAGTTCGCGCGGCTCGACCGCGACGGCGACGGGTCCCTCACCCTGGAGGACCTCGGCCACGCGACCCACGGCTTCTTCACCGCCCCGGAGTACGACGTTCCGGAGCACTGGCTCTTCGCCGCCGTCTCCGGCTGACACCTGGGCCGCCGACCGCGGCCGCCGACCGCCGACCGCGCAACGGGCCCGAAGAGCCCCGCCCCCGGTGCCGGCCCGGGACAACGGGGCCGGCACCGGGCGGGCCGTCGGCTAGGGCAGCGTCTTCTCGTAGGACGCGTCGTGGTCGGAGTCGTAGACGAGCTTGCCCGCCGCGTCGTAACCCTTCAGGTGCGGGGCCGCGGTGACCTGCTTGTGCAGGGTGCCGGTGGCGACGAACCAGCCGTGGTCGAGGACCACCTCGCCCGCGTCGCCGCCGTAGGAGACCGTCATCGTGGCCACCGAGGCGCGGTAGCCGCCGATGATCCCCCAGCGGAACGGCAGTTTCCAGTTGCCCTTGTCGATGACCGACTGCTGGTACAGCTTGCCGCTGTTGATGTCCGGGACCACGGCCGTCCCCGCGTCGCCGAAGGGGTCGCCGCCGCTGGTGTTCAGGCCCTCGGCCTTGCCGTCCTTGACGGTGCAGATGAGCCGGACCGGCGTCGGCTTCTGACGGACCGCGACCACGAAGTAGCCGTCGCCGGGGGCGTTGGAGTCCCCGGTGCTCCGCATCGCCAGGATGATCCGGTAGTCGGCGGGCCTGCCCAGGTCGATGTAGGCGGGGTCCTTGGGCAGGCGGTGCGCCTTGTTGTAGTCGAGGCACTTGCCGAGTCCGTCGGCGGCCTGGTCGAAGGTGATCCCGTCCAGCAGCTGGTGCGCCGGGGACGCCGGGCGCGCCGGGGCGGTCGAGGTGGCCGACGGTGTCGACGGTGCCGGGGGCGACGCACTGGTCGGCGCGCTGGCCGACGCGCTGGCCGACGCGCTGGCCGACGCGCTGGCCGACAGGGTCGGTGCCGGGCGCCCGCTGGTCAGCACGGTGGGGCTGGGTCCGGCCGGACTCGTCGTGGTGCTGCCGCCGCCCAGCGCGTACGCGCCGACCGGTACCGCCGCCAGGGCCGCCAGCGCCGCCCCGCCCACGGCCAGGCGGCGCCGCCGCTCCAGCACGCCCCGGCGGCGGATCTCCGGGTACGGCACCGCCGACGGCCGGACCAGGGACGCGTCCCCCGCCAGCAGCGCCCGCACCCGGGCCTCGAACTCCGGCTCGGTCGCCCCGGCCTGCTTCTGACCGCTCACCTGCTGCCTCCCTGCGCGGGCGCCGCGTGGCTCATGGCCTGCGCGAGTCCCGGAACCGTACGCAACTTCGCCAGGCCCTTGGACGCCTGGCTCTTGACCGTGCCCGGGGAGCAGCCGAGCACCTCGGCGACCTCGCTCTCGGACAGGTCCTCCCAGTACCGCAGCACCACCACCGCGCGCTGCCTCGGCGGCAGCCGGGCCAGGGCCGCGAGCAGCGTGCCGCGCTCGTCGGCCCGGGACACCGCGTCGTCGTGCCCCGCGCGCTCCGGCGGGGCGGCGGTCAGCGACTCGGCGACCCGGCGTTTGCGGAACCGGTCGCTGTTGCAGCTGACCAGCATGCGGCGGACGTACGCCTCCGGATGGTCGGTCCGGGAGACGCGCCGCCAGGACCGGTAGGCCTTCGCCAGCGCGGTCTGCGTCAGGTCCTCCGCGTGGTGCGGGTCACCGGTGAGCAGATACGCGGTCCGCACCAGGTGCGACCACCGTGCTCTGACGAATTCCTGGAACTGGGCCTCTAGTTCGGCCTGCATCAGCCACCCCCTCGCCCTCCAGACCACCGGACCCCCGGATTCGGTTGCCCGGCGGGCCGGGGCGGCCCGGCCCGCTCAGGGGGCCGCGACGCGGCGGAACTCGATGGTGTCGTACGCGGTCTTCGTGCCCGTCTCGTACAGCACGCCCACCGTGCTCCGGTCCACCTGGACCAGGTCGGAGTAGGCGGCCTTCAAGGCGGACAGGGTGCGGAGCCTGCCGAAGGTGATGCCCTGGTCCGTGCTGGTCCACAGGGCCATGGCCTTGCGGGCCGTCGGGACCGAGGGGGCGGAGAAGAGCAACGGGGCCTCGGCGCCCTGCAGTTGGAGGACCGAGCCCTCGACCACGGGGACCCGGGCGAGGGTCGGCTGGACGGTGTAGGCGGCGTCCAGGGTCTCGCCGCCGTCGCTCGACCAGGCCTCCAGGCGGTTGCCGGGGCTGAGGCCGTTCTGGTCACGGGCGTTGAAGTAGAGGCGGCCGTCCGGGAGTTGCGCGGCGGTGGTCTCGTTGGCGTTGTCGTTGCCGGTGTAGGAGTCGTCGACGAAGCCGAGGCGCCAGGTGCGGCCGCCGTCGTCGCTGTAGATCGCGTGGCCGCCGTAGTACCTGGCCTCCTGGCCGGTGTCGCCGGAGCCGGCGCGCGGGGCGGCGGAGTGGTCGGCGGCGACGACCAGGCGGCCGCGGTGCGGTCCCCGGGTGAGCGCGACGGCGTGTCCGGGGCCGGTGGCGTACCAGCGCCAGCCGGAAGGTTTCACCTGGGCGGTGATCTCGCGCGGGCGGGTGAAGTGACGTCCGTCGTCGCGGCTGCGCTGCACGTACACCCGGCGGCTCTGCGCCTCGGTGACCTGGCCGCGCATGATCTGCGCCTCGCTCACCGAGCCGTCGTTGTAGGAGGTCACCAGGACGACCTCGCCGCTCTTCGGGTCCACCACGGGCGCCGGGTTGCCGCGGGTGTCCCCGTTGCCGTCGGCCACCACCTGGAGCGGGCTCCAGCTGCAGCCGCCGTCGGCGGAACGTCTCAGCACGACGTCGATGTCACCGCTGTCCCCGGCGGTGGCGTGCCGGCCCTCGGCGAAGGCGAGCAGGGTGCCGTGCGCGGTGCGGACGACGGCCGGGATGCGGTACTGGGCGTAGCCGCCCTCGCCGGAGACGTACGGCACGGAGGACTCGCAGCCGGCCGCCCACGCCCTGGGCTCGACCGTGAACGCCCCGAGCAGCAGGGCGGCGGCGACGGAGATCCGGCTCGCACGGGTCACAGGAGACACATGGCTCACTCTTCCATGGTCCCCCTCAACACCCCCATCGCACGCCCGCAACGGCCAAACGGGTCACACGGTTTGTCGTACCGTCAGATACGGCGGCCCGGAGACCGGCGCTCAGGACGGCAGACGCGCCGCCGCCAGCAGGCGGGTCACGTCGGTGGCGCAGATGGTGAGGGCCGCGCCGACCGTGCCGAGGACCTCGCGTTCGGCGTTGGTGTAGGGGCCGTCGGCAAGGGCGATGCGGGCGGCCTGGAGGAGCAGGGACTCGCGGCCCGCGGGGGCGAGGTGCGGGGCCAGCGGGTCGAGGGCCTCGTGCAGCTCTATCGCCAGGCTCGCGCGGTACGGCTGCTCGAAGACCCGTCCGGTGTCGGCGACGAGGGCCTCCACCAGCGCGCCCAGCTGCTCCTCCGTGGCCTCCTCGAAGCCGGCCGCGCGGACCGCGCCCGCCGCCGCCTCCAGGGACGCCCGGGAGCAGGTGCCGCCCGCGGCGAGGACGGCGAGGGCGACGGTGTGCACGGCGTCGCGGAGCATCGCCGAGAAGCGGGAGGTGGTGGGGTGGTCGAGGACGTCGGTGCCGTAGTGGTGGCGGCAGGCGGCGCACTCCACGACCGGCCCGGTGGTGCCGCGCGGCAGCACGGGCACGCCGAGCAGGGTGAAGCGGCGACGGCCGGTGAGCCGCTGGTAGTTGCGGTCGCCTCCGCAGCCCGGGCAGAAGAACTCGCCGTCGCCGACGGGTGTCCATGCGGTGCGGGTGCCCAGGATGCGGGCAGGCCTGGCGGTTCGGCCGTCTCGTCCCCGTACTGGCAGCACGTCGCACCTCCGTAACGCCGTGGCAACATCGCCACCGCTGGCGTGATGTTAGCCACATGGAGGAGCCGGAGTCAGTACCTCGTACGAGACCTGTCCGTGACCTGCACATCGAGTTGGCCGGGAAACAACCCGGCCCCGACCGCCGGGTGAGGCGGTCGGGGCCGTGAAGTCGCTGGTCAGAAGGTTCAGCGGGCGGCGCGGTTCACCGCGGAGACGACCGCCTTCAGCGACGCACGCGTCGTGTTCGCATCGATGCCGATACCCCACAGGACCTTGCCGTCGATCGCGCATTCGATGTAGGAGGCGGCCTGCGCGGAGGCACCCTCGCTCATCGTGTGCTCCTGGTAGTCCAGGAGACGTACGTCGATGCCCAGGCCCTGCAGCGCGTCGAAGAACGCGGAGATCGGGCCGTTGCCGGAGCCGGTCAGGACGGTGTCCTCGCCGTCGACGGTGGCCTCGACGGTGAGGGTGTCCACGCCGTCGGTGTCGGTGGTCGACTGCCCGGTGCGGACCTGGACCCGGCCCCAGGGGTTCTCCGGGTTCGGCAGGTACTCGTCCTGGAAGACCGACCAGATGGCGGCGCCGGTGACCTCGCCGCCCTCGGCGTCCGTCTTGGCCTGGATGATCTTCGAGAACTCGATCTGCATCCGGCGCGGCAGGTCCAGCTTGTGGTCGTTCTTCAGGACGTAGGCGATACCGCCCTTGCCGGACTGCGAGTTGACCCGGATGACCGCCTCGTAGGAGCGGCCGACGTCCTTCGGGTCGATGGGCAGGTACGGCACCGCCCACTCGATGTCGTCGACGGTGACGCCCTTCGCGGCCGCGTCGGCCTCCATGGCGTCGAAGCCCTTCTTGATGGCGTCCTGGTGGGAGCCGGAGAAGGACGTGTAGACCAGGTCGCCCACGTACGGGTGGCGCGGGTGGACCTCCATCTGGTTGCAGTACTCCCACGTGCGACGGATCTCGTCGATGTCGGAGAAGTCGATCTGCGGGTCGACGCCCTGGGAGAAGAGGTTCATGCCCAGGGTGACCAGGTCGACGTTGCCGGTGCGCTCGCCCTGCCCGAACAGGCAGCCCTCGACGCGGTCGGCGCCGGCCATCAGCGCCAGTTCGGCGGCGGCGACGGCGGTGCCGCGGTCGTTGTGCGGGTGGACGGAGATGACGACGTGCTCGCGGCGGGAGAGGTTGCGGCTCATCCACTCGAAGCGGTCCGCGTGCGTGGAGGGGGTCGAACGCTCCACCGTGGCGGGCAGGTTGAGGATGATCTCGCGGCCCGGACCCGGCTGGTAGACGTCCATCACCGCCTCGCAGACCTCCAGCGCGAAGTCCAGCTCGGTGTCGGTGAAGATCTCCGGCGAGTACTGGTAGCCGAACTCGGTCTCCGGGCCCAGCAGTTTCTCCGCGTACTCCATCACCAGGCGGGTGCCGTCGACGGCGATCTGCTTGATGTCGTCCTTGGAGCCGCGGAAGACGACCCGGCGGAACACCGGGGCGGTCGCGTTGTACAGGTGGACGGTGGCCCGCCGGGCGCCCTTCAGCGACTCCACGGTCCGCTCGATCAGGTCCTCGCGGGCCTGGGTCAGTACGGAGATGGTGACGTCGTCCGGGATCGCGCCCTCTTCCTCGATGATCGAGCGCACGAAGTCGAAGTCGGTCTGGCCGGAGGCCGGGAAGCCGACCTCGATCTCCTTGTAGCCCATCTTGACCAGCTGGTCGAACATCCGGCGCTTGCGCTCGGGCGACATCGGGTCGATCAGGGACTGGTTGCCGTCGCGCAGGTCGGTGGAGAGCCAGCGGGGAGCGACGGTGATCCGGTTGTCCGGCCAGGTGCGGTCCGGGATGTCGACCTGCTCGTAGCGGCCGTACTTGTGGATCGGCATGGTGCTGGGCTGCTGGCGGTTCGCCATGATTGCGGGGCTCCTAGTGGGTGTCCGGAAGGACGGCCGACGACGCAACGCGAAGCTCCGCGGGGAGGGAGTCGACCTGGACTACAGGCCCTCGCCGCGGCAGCTAAGAAGAAGCAGCCCGAAACGCATGATGCTCCGCATGCTAGCCGAGCCCCTTCGGACGCGGGGCGCCGTATCAGTATGCGGGACCGCTGGAACAAACAGGACAAAAAGTGCGCCATACCACTCTCCCTTACAGAGAGTGGCCAATTGTCACGGTATTTCACCAATCATGGTTGCGGGTAGTGACAGTCGAGTGACTCAGTGCGAGGGTGCGGTGTATGACGACCAACGGGGGCTCTGAGCCCGTCATCGACCGCACGTCCGCCTTCTGCACGCACACGCCCGTCTTCTGCACGATCGTGCCGCCGCACATCCTCGACCACCTCGCCGCCCACGAGGACCAGGCGCTCGCCGACTCCGCGCTGCGCACCCTGCAGCACGACTCCGCGGCCCGCATCCGCCGCCGGATCACCGCGGTCCGCACCACGGCCGTCGCCGTCGCCGCCCCGGCAGCCCCCGACACGGCTCCGCACCGCACGATCTACGACGCCGAGCACGGCACCGCCCTGCCCGGCACCGAGGTCCGCGCGGAGGGCTCCGAGCCCGGCCAGGACGCCACCGTCAACCGCGCCTACGCCGGTCTCGGCGCCACCTTCGAGCTGTACCTGAAGGCGTACGAGCGCAACTCCATCGACGGCGACGGGCTGCCGCTGAACGCGACCGTCCACTACGACGTCAACTACGACAACGCCTTCTGGAACGGCGACCAGATGGTGTTCGGCGACGGCGACGGCGAGATCTTCGTCGACTTCACCACCTCCGTCGACGTCATCGGCCACGAACTCACGCACGGCGTCACCCAGTACACCGCCAACTTGGAGTACTACGGCCAGTCCGGCGCCCTCAACGAGTCGGTCTCCGACGTCTTCGGCTCGCTCATCAAGCAGTACTCCCTCGGCCAGACCGCGGACCAGGCCGACTGGCTGATCGGCGAGGGCCTGCTCGCCCCGGGCGTGAACGGGGTGGCGCTGCGCTCGATGAAGGCCCCGGGCACGGCGTACGACGACCCGCGCCTCGGCAAGGACCCGCAGCCGGCGACCATGCAGCACTACGTGAAGACCAGCCGGGACAACGGCGGCGTGCACATCAACTCCGGCATCCCCAACCACGCCTTCTACCTGCTCGCCACCGCCCTCGGCGGCAACGCCTGGGAGCGGGCCGGGCAGATCTGGTACGACGTCCTCACCGGCGGCGAACTGCAGTCGGACGCCACGTTCGTCGACTTCGCGAAGCTCACGGTCGCCGCGGCCAAGACCCGCTACCAGACGGGCGAGGAGAGCGAGGCGGCCCTCAAGGCCTGGGCCCAGGTGGGGGTACAGGCCTCCTGACCGTGCGGAGCCACGGGCAGGGGCGGGGATGCGCACCGCCCGGTTCCGTACTACACAGGGACCCATGCGTATTCAGGTGAGGCGCACGGGCGGGTTCGCGGGCATCGAGCGCCGGGCCGAGGTGGACACCTCGGGCCGGTCCGACGCCGCCGAGTGGCAGGCCCTGGCCGAGCGCGCGCTCGCGGCCGGCCGGGGCTCCCCGCCGCCCGGGGTGCCGGACGGGTTCGCGTACGAGATCACGGTGGACGGCCGGACGGTGTACGCGGCCGACCCGCGGCTGTCCGAGGACCAACGCGAACTGATCTCGCGGGTGTTGAAGGAAGGGGCGTGACCGGGTCCCGTAACGGGTAGTTCACGCCCGGGCGTTGACTTACGTTACCGGTGGTAAGGATGATCCCGGCCATGGCGACAGACTCGGTCCATCCGATCCCCGGCTTCCCCCGCTTCCCGGACGGCTTCCTCTGGGGCGTCTCGACCTCGGCGCATCAGATCGAGGGCGCGGCCGACCTGCGCGAGCCGTCCGTGTGGGACGTGTTCGAGGCGGAGCCGGGCCGGATCAAGGACGGCTCGACGGCGGCGGTGGCCTGCGACCACTACCACCGCCACGCCGAGGACGTGGTCCTGCTCGCCGGCCTGGGCGTGGACGCGTACCGCTTCTCGATCTCCTGGCCGCGGGTGCGCTCGGCGGGCGGCCTGGACTTCTACGACCGCCTGGTGGACGAGCTGTGCGCGGCCGGCATCCGCCCGGTCCCGACCCTCTTCCACTGGGACCTGCCGACGGCCCTTCAAGCTGTGTCCAATAGCGGCTCCGCCGCGGGGGGCGGCTGGCTGGACCGCGACACGGCGTCGCACTTCGCCGACTACGTCTCGACGGTCGCGGACCGGCTCGGCGACCGCGTGAAGAAGTGGATCACCCTGAACGAGCCCGCCGAACAGACCCTGTTCGGCTACGCCCTGGGCGCCCACGCCCCCGGCAAGCAGCTGATGTTCGACGCGCTCCCGGTCGCCCACCACCAGCTCCTCGCGCACGGCCTGGCGGTACGGGCGCTGCGCGCGGCCGGCGCCGCCGACATCGGCATCGCCAACTCCCACGGCCCGACCTGGCCGGCCTCGCAGGAACCGGCCGACCTGGAGGCGGCGGCCTTCTACGACCTCCTCCTCAACCGCCTGTTCGCCGAACCGCTCCTGCTCGGCGAGTACCCGGACGGCATGGGCGACCTGATGCCCGGCGACGTCGCCGCCGACCTGAAGGTGATCGCCGAACCCCTCGACTGGTACGGGATCAACTACTACGCGCCCACCAAGGTCGGCGCCCCGCAGGGCACCGAGATCGAGTTCGGCGGGCTCACCCTCCCCGCCGAACTCCCCTTCTCCGTCCAGGACATCGAGGACGTCCCGGTGACGGACTTCGGCTGGCCGGTCGTCCCCGAGGGCCTCACGGAACTCCTCACCACCTTCCGCGACCGCTACAGCGACCGCCTCCCGCCGGTCGTCATCACCGAGAACGGCTGCTCCTACCAGGGCGTCGACGACCAGGACCGGATCGCCTACCTGGACGGCCACATCCGGGCACTGCACAAGGCGGTCGAGGCCGGCGTGGACGTGCGCGGCTACTTCGTCTGGTCGCTCCTCGACAACTTCGAGTGGGCCGAGGGGTACGAGCGCCGCTTCGGCCTGGTCCACGTCGACTACGCGACGCAGGCGCGGACGCCGAAGTCGTCGTACGCCTGGTACCGGGACGTCCTGCGGGCGCAGAGATGACGACGACCCGGGAGCCGGCCGAGCCGGCCGCCGCCCTGGCGGAGCCGGTCGAGCGGGTCGGCCGGGGCTGGACGTCGGCGCTCTCGCTCGCCAACGGGGCTATCTGGGTGGGCTGGTACGGCCCCCTGCAGATCCTCCTCGCCTCCCAGGCCAAGGACTTCGCGCCCGGCTCCGGGATGTCGAAGGAGACGATGCTGGCCTGGGTGACCGGCGTCGGCGCGGTGGTGTCGCTGGCCGCGAACCCGGTCTTCGGCGCGCTCTCGGACCGGACGACGTCCCGCTGGGGCCGCCGTACGCCGTGGATCGTCGCCGGTACGGCGGGCGGCGCGCTGTCCCTGCTGCTGCTCGCGGGCGCCGGCGGCATGTGGACGATGATGCTGGGCTGGGGCCTGGTCCAGCTCACCCTCAACGCGGCCTTCGCGGCGGTCACGGCGGCGGTGCCGGACCGGGTGCCGAGACTGCAGCGGGGCTCGGTCGGCGGCTGGCTGGGGGCCGCTCAGATCCTCGGCGTGGTCGGCGGCACCGGCCTGGCGACGGCCGCCGGGGGCATCGGGGCGGGCTATGTGGCGTGCGCGGTGTTCACGGCGCTGGGGGTCCTGCCGTACGTACTCCGCCACCCGGACCTGCGGCTGGCGCCGGCGGACCGGCCGCCCTGGTCCTGGCGCGCCTTCCTGGCCGGTTTCTGGCTGAGCCCGCGCCGCTACCCCGACCTGGGCTGGGCCTGGCTGACCCGCTTCCTGATCAACCTCAGCAACTCCCTGGTCCTCCTGTACCTGCTCTACTACCTCCGCGACCGCCTGCACTACTCCGACCCCGACCAGGGCGTGCTGATCCTGACCGCCGTCAACGGACTGACGCTGATGGCGACCGTCGTGGTCGGCGGGGTCTGGTCGGACCGGGTGGGCCGCCGCAAGCCGTTCGTGATCTGGTCCGGAATGCTGATGGCGGTGGCCACGGCCCTGCTGTCGGTCTGGCAGACCTGGCCGGGAGCGCTCGTGGCCTCCGCCGTGCTGGGCATCGGCTTCGGGGTGTTCACCTCCGTGGACTTCGCGCTGATGACCGACGTCCTGCCGAAGGCGGTCGACCGCGGCAAGGACCTCGGCGTCATCAACGTCGCCAACGCCCTCCCCCAGGTCGCGGCCCCCGCCCTCGCCGCCCCGATCGTCACCTACCTCGGCGGCTACCGCGTCCTGTACCTGGTGGCGGCGGTGATCGGGCTGGCGGGGGCGTGGCTGGTGAGACGGATCAGAGGGGTCGAATAGCGCCCCAAAGGGGCGCGGGGAACTGCGCGACCAGCCACGACGGCGCCGCAGCCGACCGACGCTCCGGCGGACACTCGGCCCGGCCCTACAGCGCTCCGGCGTCCCAGGCCGTCCAGGCGCTCGGGTAGATCGGCCGGAAACCGAGATCCCGGCGGATCTTCCGGTTCGACATGATCCCGTGCCAGGGGTCGCGGTCGCCACGGTCGGGCAGGTCCTCGGGCGGCTCGGCGCCGGCCAGCCGGTACAGCTCCACGGTCGTGACGGGCGCGTCGTCGGCGATGTTGTAGACCGGACCGTTCACCGCGGGGGCGTACAACAGCCGCATCAGCCCCTGTCCGACATCCGCGTGGTGAGCCATCTGGAGCCGCTGCGCGGGGGCCCAGCGCGCGGCCCAGGGCATCGCGTTCGCGATGTGCGGGTCCCCTTCGCCGTAGACGAACGGCAGCCGCCCGATCCGCACCTCCATGCCGCCCGCCAGGGCGAGCAGCTCCCGCTCGGCGGCCGCCTTGGACTCGGGGTACGCGCCCCACATCTCGCCGCCGGGCCGGCTCTCGTCGTCCTCGGTGAGCGGGCGGCCGCGCCCGGATCCGTACACGTTCCCGGTGCTGACCTGCACGAACCGTCGTACACCGGCGCTCAGTGCGGCTCGCCCCAGCGCCACGGCCGCGTCCCGGTTGACGGCCCGGGCCTCCTCGTCCGGCACCCCCCGGAAGGCGGCGGCGACGTTCACGACGGCGTCCGCCCCGGCGACGGCCTTGCCGAGCGCCTCCTCGTCCCGCAGGTCGCCGACGACGACCTCGGCGCCCAGCGCGGCGAACGGCTCCCCACTGGCCGCGTCCCGCACGAGGACCCGTACCCGTTCACCCCCTTGCGCCTGCTGGACGAGCCGCGGCACGAACCGCCGCCCGACCTGCCCGGTCGCCCCGGTGACAAGAGTGATCATGACCTTCTCCTTCGCTCTGGTCCCCTCACCCTCGCCCCGGTCCCCCGCCGCCGGGAGAGACCTCCCGATCAGGGGAGCGGCACTCCCTGGATAAGCCGGACGCCCCGGGCCACCCTGGAGAGGTGAACCGCCCCGAGCTCGCCGACTTCCTGCGCCACGCCCGCACCCGCCTGGACCCCTCCGACGTGGGCCTGCCGGCCGGCGCCCGGCGCCGCACCCCCGGGCTGCGGCGCGAGGAGGTGGCCTCCCTGGCCGGCATGTCCGCCGACTACTACACGCGCCTCGAACAGTCCCGGGGCCCGCGCCCGTCCCGCCAGATGCTGACGGCACTGGCCCGCGCGCTGCGCCTCACGCAGGACGAACGGGACCACCTGTTCCACCTGACCGGCGAGGAGCCCCCGCGCCGGGAGGCGACCAGCACCCATGTCGGTCCGGGGCTGCTGCTGGTCCTGGACCGGCTGCACGACACCCCGGCGCTGGTGACGACCGACTGCGGTGAGGTCCTGGCCCAGAACGCCCTCTCACGGGCGCTGAGCGGCGACGTGCTGGCCCGCCCGCCGCGCGAACGCAACCTGCTCCGCCGCTACTTCCTCGACCCGTCGACCCACGGTGTCTTCCCGCCGGAGGACCGCCCGGCGCGGGCCCGTGAACACGTGGCCAACCTGCGGGCGGTGGCCGCCGCCCGCCCCGCCGACCCGGTCCCGGCCGCCCTCGTCGCCGAACTCCTCGCGGGCAGCGAGGAGTTCGCGCGCCTGTGGTCCGAACACGAGGTGGCGGTGCGCCGCGCGACGACGAAGCGCTTCCTCCATCCGGCCGTCGGCCTCCTGGAACTGGACTGCGAGGTCCTCATCAACACCGACACCCACCAGCACCTCGTCATCCACACGGCCCGCCCGGGCACGGAGTCCTACGAACGGCTTCAGCTGCTGCGGGTGGTGGGGCTGCAGGACCTGAGCGCGAGCTGCTCCTGAGCGTCCGGCCGTGCGGGTCACCAGGTGTGGGCCACGTCCACCACGAGATGGTTGGCCGTCTGGAAGACCCGGAACGGCAGCCGGGCGCGGACGCCGAGGCCCGCCTGGGTGTAGCCCTCGGAGCCGCCCGTGACCTTGAACTCCCGGAAGGTCCGGTACCCGGTGACGTCGACGGACGGCAGCGCCGGGTAGGGCTGTCCGGTCACCGGGTCGTAGCGCGGGGCGAACAGCGAGATCTCCAGAATGGCGCCGCCCTTGATCGGGACGACGACGTCGGACGGGTCCTGGTGCAGGACGTCGACGTAGTGGACGTAGTAGCCGACCGGGTCGGCCGAGGTGCCCTGGGCGTCGAAGACCAGGCGGTCGTAGCACTCGTGCTGTCCGGTGCGCACGTCGGTCAGCCGCCTGGAGGCGGCGGCGTCAGCGGTCTTGTCGAGGCTGCCCCAGGTCACGGCACAGTCCACGGCCGTCGGCGCGGCCACCGCCGGCACCGTGCCGGCCAGCAGTCCGCCGCCGGCCAGCATCATCGCGGCCACTGCAGTACCTATGCGTCGTATGCGTCGCATGACTACCCCCCGGTAGTTCGCGTAGGTGTGTGCCTGTTCAGACCGGCGGCCTCACGGAAGGTTGTACGCAGGGGAGCAGTCCATCGCGGCGCAGGGGTCCATCGGGACGCAGGGGTCCCTCCCGGCCCCGCCCGCCCGGCGGCACCGTGATTCCCCGCAGAACCCGCAGAGGCCTCAGAACCCCAGCCGCCGCAGCTGCTTCGGGTCCCGCTGCCAGTCCTTCGCCACCTTGACGTGCAAATCCAGGAACACGGGCGTGCCCAGCAGCGCCTCGATCTGCTTGCGGCTCTTGATGCCGACCTCCTTCAGGCGCTTGCCCTTGGGGCCGATGATGATGCCCTTCTGGCTGGGGCGCTCGATGAAGAGGTTTGCGTGGATGTCCAGGAGGGGCTTGTCGGCGGGGCGGTCCTCGCGGGGGAGCATCTCCTCGACGACGACGGCGATGGAGTGCGGCAGCTCGTCGCGGACGCCCTCCAGGGCCGCCTCGCGGATCAGCTCGGCGATCATGACCTGCTCGGGCTCGTCGGTGAGGTCGCCCTCGGGGTAGAGCGCCGGACCCTCGGGGAGGAGCGGGACGAGGAGGTCGGCCAGCAGGCTCACCTGCTTGTCGCCGACCGCCGAGACCGGCACGATCTCGGCCCACTCGAAGCCCAGCTCCTTGCCGAGCTGGTCGATGGCGATCAGCTGCTCGGCGAGGGTCTTGGAGTCGACGAGGTCGGTCTTGGTGACGATCGCGACCTTCGGGGTCTTGCGGATCCCGGCCAGCTCCTTGGCGATGAAGCGGTCACCCGGACCGATCTTCTCGTTCGCCGGGAGGCAGAAGCCGATCACGTCGACCTCGGCCCACGTCGTGCGGACGACGTCGTTGAGCCGCTCGCCGAGCAGCGTGCGCGGCTTGTGGAGGCCCGGGGTGTCGACCAGGATCAGCTGGGCGTCGTCCCGGTGCACGATGCCGCGGACCGTGTGCCGCGTCGTCTGCGGCTGGTTCGCGGTGATCGCCACCTTCTGCCCGACCAGAGCGTTCGTGAGGGTGGACTTGCCCGCGTTGGGGCGGCCCACGAAACAGGCGAAGCCCGCCCGGTGGACGGCCTTCGACGATTCCGACGACGATTCCGACGGCTCGGTTGACTGGCTGCGAACGCTCATGCCCCCCATTCTCCCTGATCCACGAGGCCCGGCCGCACCGTGAGTTTTCGGTAACCCCAACGCAACGAAACGTCACGGAAACACAGCTGTACGCAACCGGAAACGGAGACCGGTGACCCTCTGACGAGCCCCGACCGACGTTGGAGACGCCCGTGTTCCTCTCCGCCGCGCACGCAGACACCGGCGACACCGCCTGGCTGCTCGCCGCGACCGCCCTGGTCCTGCTGATGACCCCGGGGCTGGCCCTGTTCTACGGCGGCATGGTCCGCACGAAGAGCGTCCTCAACATGCTGATGATGAGCTTCGTGTCGATCGCCCTGGTCACGGTGGTGTGGCTGGCGGGCGGATACACCCTTGCCTTCGGGGACGACCTCGGGGCCGGGCTCCTCGGCGACCTCGCCCACGCGGGCATGCGCGGCCTCGGCCCGGACAGCGTCCAGGGCACCGTCCCGACCCTCCTCTTCGCCACCTTCCAGCTCACCTTCGCGATCATCACGGCCGCGCTGATCAGCGGCGCGATCGCGGACCGGGCGAAATTCGGGGCCTGGCTGGTGTTCGTCCCCGTCTGGGCGCTGCTCGTATACGTTCCGGTCGCGCACTGGGTATGGGGCCCCGGTGGCTGGATCGCACACCACCTCGGCGCCCTCGACTTCGCCGGCGGCCTGCCCGTCGAGATCACCTCCGGCGCCTCCGGTCTCGCCCTGTGCCTGGTCCTCGGCCCGCGGCTCGGCTTCAAGAAGGACGCCATGCGGCCGCACAACCTGCCGATGGTGATCCTGGGCGCCGGTCTGCTCTGGTTCGGCTGGTTCGGCTTCAACGCGGGCAGCGCGCTCGGCGCGAACGGCCTCGCGGCCGCCGTCTTCCTCAACACCCTGGCCGCCGGCTGCACCGGCCTGCTCGGCTGGCTCTTCGTCGAGCAGAAGCGCGACGGCCACCCCACCACCCTGGGCGCGGCCTCCGGCGCGGTCGCCGGCCTGGTCGCCATCACCCCCTCCTGCGGCTCGGTCTCCCTGCTCGGCGCGCTCGTCGTCGGCCTCGCCGCGGGCGTGGTCTGCTCGTACGCCGTGAGCTGGAAGTTCAGGCTGGACTACGACGACTCGCTCGACGTCGTCGGCGTTCACCTGGTCGGCGGCATCATCGGCACCCTTCTGATCGGCCTGTTCGCCGAGAAGGCCATGACCGGCTCCGCCGAGGGCCTCTTCTACGGCGGCGGGCTCGCCCAGCTCGGCAGGCAGGCGGTGGCGGTCGTCGCCGTCGCGGCGTACGCGTTCGCGGTGACGTACGGCATCGGCAAGGTGCTCGACAAGGCGATGGGCTTCCGGGCCGCCGAGGACCAGGAGCACACCGGCCTGGACCTTACGGTGCACGCCGAGACCGCTTACGATCACGGGGTCCTGGGCCACGGCGCCCCGGTCACCCACTCCGTCGTCCCCACCGCCCAGAAGGTCGATTCCCAGGCATGAAGCTCATCACCGCGATCGTCAAGCCCTACCGCCTGGACGCCGTGAAGACCGCGCTCCAGGAGCTCGGCGTGCACGGCCTGACCGTGACCGAGGCCAGCGGCTACGGCAGGCAGCACGGCCACACCGAGGTCTACCGGGGCGCCGAGTACCGCGTCGACCTGGTCCCCAAGGTCCGGATCGAGGTCGTCGTCGTGGACGCCGACGCCGAGCCCGTGATCGAGGCGGTCGTCAAGGCCGCGCAGACGGGGAAGATCGGGGACGGGAAGGTGTGGGCGGTGCCGGTGGAGACGGTCGTACGGGTGCGGACGGGCGAGCGCGGCCCCGACGCCCTCTGAACCACCCGGCGAACGGCCGCCGGCCCCTGCGGCGCGTCCGGGCGAACAGCGCACCGGCCACCGCCCCGGCGACGAAGACCACCGCCAGCACCAGCCACGGCAGCGCGAGGAACGACACGCTCGCCGACTCCTCGGTGCCGGCCGCGCTGGCCGTCAACGTCACGCTCCCCCAGTCGAACTGGGGTGCGTCCCGCCAGTGCGCGGTGAGCTTGACCCGCTCCCCCGGCAGCAGCTCGGAGGGGACCCCGGTGAGGTCGCGGCTGAGCAGCGTACGGCCGAACAGGCCCCGCGCCCGCAGCCGCACCTTCGGATCCAGGGTGACGTTCCCGGTGTTGTGCAGGGTGTAGGAGATCGTCGCCGTGCTGGCGCCGAGGCCGGGCACGAGCGGCTGGTGATGGCTGATGTGCACGTTCTCCACGGCGACGGCCGGGAGCGTCGGCCCGCTCACCCGCAGATAGACGCGGGCGCCGACCGCCCGCTGCACACCGAGCGCGAGTGACCCGGCCCCCGGATCGACCTTCTCGTCCAGCGCGACGATCGCCCCCGGATGGTCACCGGGCTCGGCGCCCTTCGGCACCCGCAGCGTGAACGGGACGGTGACCGTCCTGTGCGGCGGGACGGTGACCCGCGCCTTCCCGATCCTCGCCCAGGCCCCCACCCCCCGCATCTTCTCCTTCACCGTCCGGACGGCGAAGCCGCCGTCCCGCGCGGTGTTGTAGGCGTCGGCGGCGTACAGCCGGAAGGTGAGCGGCTTGCCGGTCTTGTTGGCGACGGCCACCTTGTCGGTGATCGTCTGCCCGGGGTCGAGGGAGAGGTAGAAGTACGGCCGCGCCGCGATCTTCGAGGCGACCGGATAGACGGACCAGCTGCCGTTGTCGGCGGCGCGCGCGGGACCCGCCGTGCACAGGACGCCGAGGATCAGGCTCAGGAGGAGGACATACGGCTTGGCGCGACGCATGGGTGCGGACCCCCGGTCGGAAGCGGGTCGGTGACGACCGGGTCTCTCACTGTTCGAAAGCCCGGTCGCCACAAGGGAGTTGACAGATGAAGCAGATGAAGCAGTTGAAACAGTTGGAGCGGTTGGAACGGTCGGCAGTCGGCTCAGGTGAGCGTCAGGGTCAGGACCCCGGAGTACGACCCCGGAGGCGTGAACGCCGGTACGTCCAGGGAGAGTCCGGCGTCGACCGTGAACTCACCGCCGGTGAGGGTGGCGTCCGGGGTCGACGCGAGGGTCGCTCCGGAACTGCCGACGGTGCCCGCGGAACCGGCCGCACAGGTGCTGGGGCTGCCCGACTTGGTCGCACAGCTCGGGGTCCAGCTCAGCTTCCCGGCGTCGATCTTGGCGCCGGGACCGGTGAAGTCGGTGACCTTGCCGGTGAGCGACCAGCCGGCCGGCCCGCCACGGAAGTCCTTGACGGTGACGGTCTGCAGGCTGCCCGTGGACGCCCCGCCCTGACCGAAGTCGACCGCCGACAGCGCGACGGAGTCCCCGGCCTGGGACATGGACAGGGTCCCGGCCTTGACGGTGGTCGTCAGCTTCTGACTCCCGTCGGGAACCGGCGTGGTGTCGTTGACGACGTAGGCGGCAGGCCCCGCCCCCGCGTCGCTGCTCCACGCACTCCCCTCGTAGGCCACGATCCCGGTCGTCGTCTTGTCGTTGACGGTGATCGGGGCACTGAAGGAACCGTCGGAGCCCGCGGTGGCCGTCGCCGTGTCGGCGGTCTGGGTGTCCCCGGACCGTCCGGCGAGGGTCACGGTCGCCCCCGGAGTGAAGTTCTGCCCGCTGACGGTCACGCTGTCACCGGGATTCCCGGAGGCTGAACTCAGGCTGATGGCACGGTTGTTGACCGGAGTGGTCGAGGTCGCCGTGACGGTCTCCGACACCGGTGCGGGCGGGTTGGTGACCGTGCAGGGGGTGTCCAGCTCCAGGATGTAGCTGGTGTGGATGTTGTAGTCGCTGGGCGAGAGCGTGATGGCGCCCGGCGAGGTGACGGTGAACGTCCCGGTCATGGAGAACGACGGGAAGACCCCGTACCCGGGCACCGGATCGTTCTTCTTCGGCCCGGTGACCGTCACGTCCCCCGTCTGCGCCCCGCCCAGCGTCACCTTCCCGGTCGGCGTCATGATGTCGGCCGGCAGGGCGAGGGCGGTGGGGTTGTTGGCGGCGGGCGTGACCACGGTGTAGGTCACGGTGACCGTGTCGCCGACCTTGGGGCTGGTGTTGTCCACCGAGATGTTGGCGGTGGTGGTGCCGTCGATCGGCGGCAGGCCCGCGATGGCCGGCGGGATGCAGTGCGTGGCGAAGTCGACGTTCGTCCCGACGGCACCGGCCGGGCAGGCCAGCGCGCCGCCCGCCGTGACCGCGAGCGCGGTCGCCCCGAACAGTGAGATCCAGCGCCACCGTCGGGATCTTCGTGATCTTGGGGGTGAACCCATGGAAGCCCCCTCCTGAGGGTTGCGGGCGCAGCGGCTCCTCTGCGCCGACAGGGGGCCATTGATGTGGAGGCCGCGTGAGAAGTCAATGGAGATGCCGCAGAAACCTGACGGTTCATCAGCTTCTGCGGCATCCGGAACGAACCCGTCCCGCGGCTCAGAACACGAACGGGCCGGGGGACTGGGCGGCGCTGGACGTACAGGTGACGGTGATGCCGAAGATGACCATCTTCAGCGAGCCGCCGTAGAAGTCGAGGCTGTCGCCGGAGGCCACGGTGCCGGGGAGGGGGCCGACGGTGACCGCGGAGCCGGCGGACATGGCCGGGTTCACGGTGCCGCTGAAGACGACGTTGCTGCCGGCCGAGTTGGCCATGGTCAGCGTGGAGGCGATGGAGTTCGCCGACAGGGCGAGCGGGGTGGTGATCGCGCTGGAGGTGAGCGTGAGGGTGGCGGAGGTGCCGCTCTGGGTGGCGGTGAGGGTGGCCGTGCCGCCGCCGAAGATGCCGCAGCTGGCGGTGACGGTGGCGGTGGTCGGGGTGACGGCGGCGGCCGTGGGCGCAAAGGCCAGCGCCGTTGCGGCGAGGGCCCCCGCCGCGAGTGCCGCACCGGTGGCTATTCGTTTCATGGGGATCGGGCTCCCTTCCCGTTGCGTGGGAATGCCATGTGGGGATGGCGACCCCGGTCCGGGTGGGTGCGGACACACCGCGGGGCCGAATCTGACGGTCCGTCGGAACTTACGGTCCCATTGATACGCGAGCGACTCAGACCTACAAGGTTGAAATTTGGCCGAGTGTGGGGAGGGGGGGGGCGGCGGTGCGTCTACGACTGCGGGCGCGTGGGTGCTGGTCGCGCAGTTCCCCGCGCCCCTTTGGGGCGCTTGCACTGGTCCCACCTGAAGGGGCGCGGGGAACTGCGCGAGCAACCACGACGCACCCACACCCGCCCACAGGACCCCAGCCACCCCCAGTCAACCCGCCCCGCCCCTCCCCCGACTGAGTCAACCGTCCGATGCGCAGCAGGGGTCATCGTCTTCCGATGAGGCGGACCCTCGCGACGGATGATTCGAAGGTGTTGCTGCGTCCGGCCACGTCCCGGGCTGTGGTGGGCTCGGTCAACCGTGTCGGGATCGCCGTCGGAGCGGGCGTGGCGGGCATGGCCGGCCTGGGGGTTTCGGGGGCTCCGGGGTTGGCGAGGAACGCGGCAGACAGCGATGAGTGAGCTCCGGGCCACCTTCCCGGCGACATCTCCAGGAGCAGCGGAATGACACACGACACTGTGGATCCGGCGACGATCACGACAGCGATGGCCGTACAGATTCGCACGTGGCGCGTCGACGAGGATTTCAGCTGGCGCGCGGTGGCCCAGGCCGCATCCGATCTCTGGGGCTCCGAATACGGCAGCAACCAGCTCTACGGCGAAGACCTCTGCGCGGCCGCCGCGCAGGTGCTGGGCGAAAACCCCTACCGCGAACCCTGGAACTGACGCCTCGCGCCATCGAGCGCCGGAACCGCACCACCCAGGTGCGGCCCCGGCAAACCTTCCCGGTCCCCCAGACCGGGACGCCGCTCACCCACTAGGCCGGGACAGTGAGGCGTACCTCCCCGTCCGGGCCCGCCAGGAGTACCGGTGTCCCCGGTCCCCCGAGATCCCGTACCGCGGCGAGGTCGTCCGCCGAAAGCCCCTCCGCCGCCGACACCACCGCCGCCGCCTCCAGCGACTCCGCCCCCGAGGCCACCGCCATCGCCACCGCCGTCCGCAGCGCGCTCAGCTTCAGCGAGGCCAGCTCCACGGTCCCCGCCACATACGTACGGCCCGTCGAGTCCCGCACGGCCGCCCCCTCGGGCACCCCGTTGCGGGCCCGGGCCGAGCGGGCCAGGGTGACGATCTTGCGGTCCTCGGCATCAAGCGCGTTGCTGTCGGTCATGCCCCGAGCATACGAACAACCCGGACCACCCCCGAGCTCCTCCCCCGCCCCCGGACGGAGTCAGTCGAGGGTCTGGACGATCTGACTCCGTTCCGCGGAGTGCAGCACCCGCCCGCGCGCGCCGTTCACGAGCGGCAGGAACGGCGGCACATGCCCGCACTCCACGTCCGCGACGACCGGCACGCCGAGCGGCCCGAGCGCGTCGAGCACGGCCTCGTGCTGGCTGAGAGTCGGGCTGCCGGGCGCCCTGGTCCGCCCGACGAGCACCGCGGCCGCCCGGTCGAAGAACCCGGCGAGCCGCATGCCGTGCAGGTTCCGGCAGACGGTGAACGCGTTGTCCTCGCAGGCCTCGACATAGACCAGCAGCGGTTCCTCCCCGGCGAAGCCGGCGGTGTCCAGGTACGGCGTCCCGGCGACACTGGCGAGGGTCTCGATGCAACCGCCGATCAGCCGCCCCTCGACGTCCAGGTCCCCGTTTCCGTCGAGCCGGGTCCAGGCGCCCTCGGCGTCCAGGGTGAGGTCCCTGATGCCGGGCTCCGCGATCCAGTCGTCCCGTCCGGCGGCCCGGTACCGCCCCGGCGGGGTCTGGGTGAACGGCCGCCCCTGGGGCGCGGCCACGACGTCCAGCCAGGACGCGAGACCCTCCGGCGGCCGGTAGGGCGTTTCCATCAGGCAGTTGCCGTGCACGGTCGCGACGCCGGTGCGCAGGGTCAGCGGGGTGATGAGGGTCGACATGTCCGAGTAGCCGACGACCCAGGTCGGTTCGGCCCGCCCGATGGCCTCGAAGTCGAGCAGCGGCAGGAGGTCGATACCGGTCTCGCCGCCCCACGGGGGTACGACGGCCCGGATCGACGGGTCGATCAGCATCCCGGTGAGTTCGGCGGCCCGCTCTGCGGCCGGTGCGCTGATGTGCGTGGAACCGTCCATGCACCGGCCGGTCACCACCTCGTACCCGCGCTCCTCGACCGTACGGACCGCCGCGGCGAGCCGTCCGCGCAGCACCTCGGGCACTCCACTGGACGGGGAGGTCACACCGACGCGGTCACCGGGGCGCAGGGGGCGCGGGTATCTGATGGTCATGGAGGACATCCGACCGTGCCCCTGCCACCCCGGGCAACCTGATTCACGGCCGGTCCAGGCGCAGTCGTTCCGTCTTCGGGAGGCCGGCCACGACGAGGTCGTAGGAGTCCTCGATCAGGTCCTGGACGAGCCGGTCGGGGAGGGTGCTGTCCACCGTCACGGTGTTCCAGTGCCGCTTGTTCATGTGGTAGCCGGGGGCGATCAGGCCCTCGTGCTCGGTGCGGAGCCGGATCGCGTCGTCGGGGTCGCACTTGAGGTTGACCTTGAGGGGCTCCGCGTCCATCCAGCTCAGCGCGAACATCTTGCCGAGCACCTTGAAGACCGAGATGTCCGGGTTGAAGGGGAAGTCCTCCTCGGCCGCGTTGAAGGAGAGGCAGAAGGCTCGGAGCTGGTCCGGGGTCACTCGGGGTCGTCCTCCGCGGCGTCGGGTGCCGGTATCGGCTCCACCAGTACCGTCACGATCTTGTTGCGGCGGCCGGCGGCCGACTCGGCGGTGAGGGCCAGCCTGCGGCCGTCGGGGAGTTCGACCTGGGCGGAGGCACCGGCGATCGGCACCCTGCCGAGGGCCTTCGCGAGCAGGCCGCCGACGGTCTCCACGTCCTCGTCGTCGTACTCCTCCAGGCCGTACAGCTCGCCGAGGTCGGTGATGTCGAGGCGGGCGGTGACCCGGTAGCGGTCGTCGCCGAGGCCGGTGACGGGCGGGAGTTCGCGGTCGTACTCGTCGGTGATCTCGCCGACGATCTCCTCCAGGATGTCCTCGATGGTGACGATCCCGGCCGTGCCGCCGTACTCGTCGATGACGACGGCGACGTGGTTGCGTTCCTTCTGCATCTCGCGCAGCAGGTCGCCGGCGTTCTTGGTGTCGGGCACGAAGAACGCGGGCCGCATCGCGGTGGAGACCAGGTCGGACTCGGCCTCCCGGCTGATGTGCGTCTTGCGGACCAGGTCCTTCAGATACACGATCCCGACAATGTCGTCCTCGCTCTCCCCGGTGACGGGGATCCGGGAGAAACCCGAGCGGAGGGCGAGGGTGAGGGCCTGGCGGATCGTCTTGTACCGCTCGATGACGACGAGGTCGGTGCGCGGGACCATGACCTCCCGGACCAGGGTGTCGCTCAGCTCGAAGACCGAGTGCACCATGCGGCGCTCCTCGTCCTCGATCAGGGACTCCTGCTCGGCGAGGTCCACCAGGGCGCGCAGTTCGGCCTCGGAGGCGAACGGACCGCGCCTAAAGCCCTTGCCGGGGGTGAGCGCGTTGCCGAGGAGGATGAGGAGGTACGGGATCGGGCCCATGACGCGGGCCAGCGGCAGCAGGACGTACGCGGCGGCCGTCGCCGTGTTCAGCGGGTGCTGGCGGCCGATGGTGCGCGGGGAGACGCCGACGGCGACGTACGACACGAGCACCATCACGCCGATCGCGGCGAGCAGCGCCTGCCAGGTGGTCGGGATCTCCTGCAGGCAGGCGTACGTGACCAGCGCCGCGGCCGCCATCTCGCAGGCGACCCGGACCAGCAGCGCCACGTTGAGGTAGCGGGTGGGGTCGGCGGCGACCTGGGCGAGCTTGGCGCTGCCGCGCCGCCCGGACTTCACCGCCTCATCGGCCCGGAAACTGGAGACGCGGGCGATACCGGCCTCGGCGCAGGCGGCCAGCCAGGCGACGACGACCAGCGCGATCGCTCCGAGGACGATCTGCGGACTCATACGAATTCGACCCGGCCCGCTTACGAGACCGTCGGCGCCGGGGACGGGCCGGTCAGGCCCTGCTCCGCGCGCCAGCCGTCCACGATGGCCGCCTGCAGGCCGAACATCTCGGCCTTCTCGTCGGGCTCCTCGTGGTCGTAGCCGAGCAGGTGCAGCACGCCATGGACGGTGAGCAGCTGGAGCTCCTCGTCCATGGAGTGCTGGGTCTCGGCCTCGGCCCCCTGCTTGGCGGCGACCTCCGGGCAGAGCACGATGTCGCCGAGCAGCCCCTGCGGCGGCTCCTCCTCGTCCTTCGACGGCGGCCGGAGCTCGTCCATCGGGAAGGACATGACATCGGTCGGCCCGGGCAGGTCCATCCACTGGATGTGCAGCTGCTCCATGGCGTCGGCGTCCACGACGATCACCGAGAGCTCGGAGAGCGGGTGGATGCGCATCCGCGCGAGGGCGTAGCGGGCGATGTCGAGGATCGCCTGCTCGTCGACCTCGGTTCCGGACTCGTTGTTGACGTCGATCGACATGGCGCTGTGCTTGTCTACTTCCCCTTGTGCGCGGACTTCGAGCGGCCGCCCTGGTGCGCGCCGTTCTCCGTGCCGTGCTTGCTGTCGTACTTCTCGTACGCGTCGACGATACGGCCCACCAGCTTGTGCCGTACGACATCGTGGGACGTGAGACGGGAGAAATGCACGTCCTCCAGGCCCTCCAGGATGTCCTGCACCTGGCGAAGGCCGGACTTGGTCCCGTTGGGCAGGTCGACCTGCGTCACGTCACCCGTGATCACGATCTTCGACTCGAAGCCGAGCCGGGTGAGGAACATCTTCATCTGCTCGGGAGAGGTGTTCTGGGCCTCGTCGAGAATGATGAAGGCGTCGTTGAGGGTGCGGCCGCGCATGTAGGCGAGCGGCGCCACCTCAATGGTCCCGGCCGCCATCAGGCGCGGGATCGAGTCCGGGTCGAGCATGTCGTGCAGCGCGTCGTACAGCGGGCGCAGGTACGGGTCGATCTTCTCGTAGAGCGTGCCCGGCAGGAAGCCGAGCCGCTCGCCCGCCTCGACCGCCGGCCGGGTCAGGATGATGCGGTTGACCTGCTTGGACTGCAGGGCCTGCACCGCCTTGGCCATGGCCAGGTAGGTCTTGCCGGTGCCCGCGGGCCCGATGCCGAAGACGATCGTGTGCTTGTCGATCGCGTCGACGTACCGCTTCTGGTTGAGGGTCTTGGGGCGGATGGTGCGGCCGCGCGAGGACAGGATGTTCTGTGTCAGAACCTGGGCCGGGGTCTCCTCCGGGCCCTCCCCGTTCTCGCTCGCCCGCAGCATGGCGATCGAGCGTTCCACTGCGTCCTCCGTCATCGGCTGTCCGGTGCGGAGCACCAGCATCATCTCGTCGAACAGGCGCTGTATGAGGGCGACTTCACGGGCATCGCCGACCGCGCTGATCTCATTGCCCCGGACGTGGATGTCGGCCGCCGGGAAGGCCTTCTCGATCACGCGCAGCAGGGAGTCGCCGGATCCCAGCACGGTGACCATCGGGTGCTGGGCGGGAACCTCGAACTGAGCTCGGGCCTGCTGCTGCGCGGGGGTGTGAGCTGTGGGTGTCTGAGTCATGGGCCGGCGCTTAAGGCCTGCGGTTCCTCCTCGTCACGGCCGCGTAGCTGAGGGCGGCCTCGCGATATCAAGCGTACGACGCGGGACTGACAACGCTGTAGGCCTTTTCACAGCGGAGGGCGCCCCCACTGCGGCAGTGAGCCCTGCATGCGCTCCTGCACGCCGGGGCAGAATCCCTGCCGTCACTGCCATACGTGGTCGGGGGGCCGCGTTCGCTCGCTCCACGCCACCTGTCCGCACAGAAAGCAGGTAGCCGTGCAGCTGCGTCTGCCCACCTCCGTGTCCGAGGCCCGGGAATGTCTGGCCGAGGGGGCGATACCCGTCGGCGGAGCGACCCTGATATGGGCCGCGTGGCAGCGGGACGGCTTCCCGGAACAGGCGGTGTCCCTGCGGAAGGTGCCGGAGGCGACGGCGGTCGGGGACGGGGTGCTCGGCGGCGCGGTCCTTCTCCACCAGGTGGACGACCGGGTCCCGGAGATACTGCGGCAGGCGGCGAAGGGCGTCGGCACGGGGGCGGTGCGCCGGACGGCGACGGTGGGCGGGAACATCGCCGGGTCGAGTCTGCGGGACCTGCTGCCGGCGGCGATCGCGCTGGACGCGTGGGCCGACGTGCTCACGGCGGACGGGGTGGACCGGGTGGACCTGGCCGAGGTGCAGGCCAAGTCGCCGGTGCTGCTGGCGCTGCGCTGGCGGGAGCCGGTGAAGGGGGCGTACGCGAAGGTGGCGGATCCGGCGGGCGGGGAGGTGCCGACGATCGCCGCGGCGGCGGTGGACACGGAGGGTGTGCTGAGGGTCGCGGTGCGGGAGGGGTACGTGGTGAGCAGCGGGAGTGTGGGGGCCGAGGGGGGCGGGGTGGAGGAACTGTTCGCCGGGGCGTTGTCGGGGGTGTCGGAGGCGGGGCGGTCGCTGGTGCGTCAGCAGGTTGCCGGAGTGCTCGGGCAGTAGGTGCGGGGTGGTGACGGCCGCTGTCCACCTGCGGGCCGGTGGGGGCTGGTCGCGCAGTTCCCCGCGCCCCTGACGGGGCGCTGCCCAGCCGCGTCTTCCAGCTTCAGCCACGGGCAGGCGTGCCGCAGGGCGGCACGGGTGGGCGCGGGCGGCACCCCGCCAACGCGGGCGAGTGAAACCCCCCGGCCCCAGCCCCCACCTACCGCACCCGCACCGTCGGCCGTCACCCCGCCCGTCCGAACCCGATCGTCGGTACCGCCCTCCGCAGCGGCCACGGCCTCACCTGGTCCTCCTCCGGCACCAGGCCCTCCAGGAACGCGTACCGGCGCAGCGCCGCCGGATCCTGCCCCGCCACCGACTGCACCTTCCGCCACCACGCCCCGATCTCCGACCACCCGGGAGCGGACAGGGAGCCGCCGAACTCCTGGACGGACAGCGCCGCCGTGAGGCCCGCGAAGGCGAGGCGGTCGGCCAGCGGCCAGTCGGCGAGCGTCCCGGTGACGAAGCCGGCGACGAAGACGTCGCCCGCCCCGGTCGGGTCGAGGGCCTCCACGGCGATCGCCGGGACCTCCGCGGACTCGCCGGTCCGCCCGTCGACCGCGTACGCGCCCTCCGACCCGAGGGTGACGACGGCAAGCGGCACGTACGCGGTGAGCGCGTGCGCCGCGGCCCGCGGGCAGTCCTCGCCGGTGTACCGCCTCGCCTCCTCCGCGTTCGGCAGGAACGCCTCGCAGTGCTCCAGGTCGGCGAGGCCCGCGAGGTCCCAGGCACCGGTGTCGTCCCAGCCGACGTCGGCGAAGATCCGGGTCCCCTCGGCAGCCGCCCTGGCGATCCAGGGGTTGCGTGTGCCGGGCGTGAGGGAGGCGACGGCGGCACGGGCGTGGGCGGGGTGCCCGGGGGCGTTCTGCTGGCGGAACAGCGTGTCGGCGGGCGGTTCGTGACCGTGCGAGACCATGGTGCGTTCCCCCTCGTACGCCATGGACACGGTGACCGGCGAGTGCCAGCCGCGCACCTTCCGGGACGGGGAGAGGTCGATGCCCTCGCCCTGGGCGAGCGCGTCCCAGCAGTACTCGCCGTAGTGGTCGTCGCCGAAGGCGGCCGCCAGGGAGGTCTTCAGGCCGAGGCGGGCGAGGGCGGTGGCCATGTTGGCGACGCCGCCGGGGCTGGAGCCCATGCCCCGGGCCCAGGACTCGGTGCCGCGCACCGGCGCGGAGTCGAGGCCGGTGAAGACGATGTCGAGGAAGACGGTGCCGGTGAGGTAGACGTCCCAGGGCGGGTCGTCCGGCGTGCGCAGGCCGGCCAGCGGGTCGACCTGCGCGGCGCAGTGCGGTGCTGTTGCTCCCCTGTCGTCGTCGAGGTACTCCGGTTCCTCTCCGGCGAACGCGTTGGACGCGGTCACGGTGCGCTCCCTGACGTGGTGCGGATCCGGCCAGTCTGCACCATGGCGCGGGAGCGGCGGCCGCTCTCGCCGTACGACCGCCCGAACGGGCGGCGCTGTCGGCGGGGTGCCGTCGGCGCCCGGCTCGTGCCCGCCCCGCGTGTTCAGCAGGTGGGGCGGACGCCGGTGACGGCGGGGTTCACCGCGCGGCCCCCACGAGGCCGAGGCCGGTGGTGAGCAGTGCGTCGAGGTCGGCCAGGTCGGCGGCGGACGGGTCGGTGAGCGGGGCGCGCACGGGACCCACCGGCCGGCCGCGCAGCCGGGCCGCCGCCTTCACCAGCGACACGGCATATCCGGGCACCCGGTCCCGCAGTTCGACGAACGGCACGTAGAAGTCGCGCAGCAGCTTGTCGACCGTGCCCTGGTCGCCGCTCTGCAGGGCGGCGAAGAAGGCGTCGGCGATCTCGGGGGCGAAGGCGTGCACGGCGGAGGAGTAGGCGGGGACGCCGACCGTCGCGTAGGCGCGGGCCTGGATCTCGGCGGTGGCGGCGCCGTTGAAGAAGAGGAAGCCGTCCGGGGCGGCGAGGGTGAGCCGCTGGAGCCGGTCGAGGTCGCTGTGTCCGTCCTTGAGGCCGATGACGCCGGGGATGCCGGCGATTCGCGCCAGCGACTCGGCGGTGTACGCGACCTGGCCGCGCTGGTAGACGACGAGCGGCAGCCCGGTCCGGCCCGCGATCGCCTCGACCTGCGCGACGAGTCCGTCCTGCGGGGCGCCGACGAGGTAGTGCGGGAGCACGAGCAGGGCGTCCGCGCCGGCCTCCTCGGCGATGCGCGCGAACCGGACGGCCTGCGCCCAGCCGTAGCCCACCCCCGCGACCACCGGCACCTGCCCGCCGGCCGCCTCGACCGTCACGCTCACCACCTGCCGGTACTCGTCCTCGTCCAGCGAGAAGAACTCCCCGGTGCCGCAGGCCGGGAAGAGGGCGCCGGGCCCGGCGGCCAGCTGCCCCGCGACGTAGGCCCGGAATCCGTCCACGTCTAGGGACCCGTCGGCGTGGAACGAGGTCAGCGGGAACGACAGCACCCCGCCCGCCATCCCGTCCCGCAGCCTCCGCACCACATGCTCCGGCTGTCCGGTCACCCCACCCATCTCCGTCTCCCCATATAGATAGCATCCAAGTACAAGAACCGAGACTAGATATGCGAACGCACCCCCGTCAACGGCGCACACCGCCCCGCCCCTCTACGATCTGCACATGTCCGAGACAGCAGGCGTCCGCGAAGTGAAGTCCGCGGCGCGCACGGTGGAGCTGCTGGAGCTCCTCGCGGCCCGCGGCGACCGCCCGGCCCGCCTCCAGGAACTGGCGGACGAACTCGGCGTCCCGCGCAGTTCGATGTACGCCCTCCTCCAGACGCTGATCACGAGGGGCTGGGTGCGTACCGACACCACCGGTTCCCTCTACGGCGTCGGCATCCGCACCCTGCTGACCGGCACCGGCTACCTGGACTCCGACCCGCGCGTCCGCCTCGTACGCCCCTACCTCGACGAGGCCTCGGAGGCGCTCGGCGAGACGATCCACCTGGCCCGCCTGGACGGCCCGGACGTGGCGTACCTGGCGACCCGGGAGTCCCACGAGTACCTGCGCACGATCAGCAGGGTGGGCCGGCGCCTCCCGGCCCACGCGGGCGCCCTCGGCAAGGCGCTGCTGGCGGAACGCCCGGACGCCGACCTCCCCGCGGGCCCCTACCGGCCCCTCACCCCCCGCACCCACACCACCCGCGACGCCCTCCGTGCCGACCTGGCCGGGGTCCGCGCCCGCGGCTACTCGACCGACCGCGAGGAAAGCGTCCTCGGCATCACCGGCTTCGGCTTCGCCCTGCGCTACGACACCCCGCCCCAGGACGCGATCAGCTGCTCGGTACCGCTGGCCCGCCTGACGCCGGAGCACGAGGCGGAGATCGTGGCGGTGATGCAGGAGACCCGCACGAGAATCGAATCAGCGACAACGGGCGGCACGGTCAACTGGCGCTGAGAAGTGGCATGTCGGGGGGACACGGTCCCTGTCAACACACAACTGGACAGCGCCCCGTAAGGGGCGCTGGGGGTACCCCCGGCCGAAGGCTGGGGGTACCCCCGGCCGAAGGCTGGGGGTACCCCCGGCCGAAGGCTGGGGGAGGAACTGCGCGACCAGCCACGACGGACCCGCAGCCGCCGACTCACCGCTCCCCCACGGCGCCTGGCGCGGCTACCCCCTCCCCCGCCCCCGAAACCCCACCGTGCCCCACATCACACCCCCCACCCTTCTTCCGTTCCCCCTCCCCTGATACAAATTCTCCGCGCATTCCTGTCCCTCGACGGCCTGCGCCCAACCCCCTTTCTTGAGCCGCTCCTTCCGCATGCCCTGGGAACGCCCGTGTCCGCCCCCGCACCATCCCCTGGCCCCTCGTCGCCCTTTTCACGGCCGGGTACCTGGCCCCGTACCTCCTCCCGACCACCGTCGGCAGGCTCGAATCGGGGCTCCCTCTCTCCGCCACCCAGGCAGGCGCCATCGGCACCGTACTGATCGCCGGCTGCATCGCGCTCAGCGCGTCCGCGACCGACCTGACGACGTTCGCGGCCGGCGAGATCGCCTGGAACCTGCTCTACCCGGTCGTCCTGTCGTACGTCATCGGGCTCGCCGCCGCCCTGGACCCGCGGGGCCGCTGGGCGGTGCTGGTCGGGTCGGCGTCGTCGCTGGGGACGGCCGTCGGCCCGATGACCGGCAGCCTGCTGGCGGCGCGGGCCGGTTTCCCGGCGATGGGGACGGTCCTCGCGGTGGCCCTGCTGGCGGTCGCGGTACCGCTGACGGCGGTGGCGCTGCGCCGCAGGACCACCACCGTCACGACCGGCCCGGCGCGCACCGGCGAGGCGCCGGTGCGACTGGACGTCGCGGCCTAGTTGCCGCCTGAGTTGCCGCCTGCCGGGCCGAACTCGTAGGCGTCCACCTCGGCGAGGTACCGCGCCCGCAGTTCCTCGTCGTCCTCCAGGAAGGAGGCGAGGAAGGAGTTGCGGGCCAGTTCCCGCATCTGTTCCCTGGTCAGGCCCAGGGCGTCGCGCACGGCGTGGTAGTTGTCGGCGACGTAACCGCCGAAGTAGGCCGGGTCGTCGGAGTTGACCGTGCACAGCAGCCCGGCCTCGATCATGGCCGGAAGCGGGTGCTCGGCGAGCACGTCGACCGCGCGCAGCCGGACGTTCGACAGCGGGCACAGCGTCAGCGGGATCCGCTCCCGCACCAGCCGGGCGACCAGTTCCGGGTCCTCCATGCAGCGCAGCCCGTGGTCGACGCGCTCGATGCCGAGCAGGTCCAGCGCCTCGGTGATGTACTCCGGCGGACCCTCCTCACCCGCGTGGGCGACCCGCCGCAGCCCCAGCTCGGCCGCGGCCTCGTACACCTCGCGGAACTTGACCGGCGGATGCCCGACCTCGGCCGAGTCCAGCCCGATGCCGGTGATCCGGTCGAGGTGGGGCTTCGCGGCGTCCAGCGTCTCCATCGCCGACTCCGCGGACTCGTCCCGCAGGAAGCACATGATCAGGCGGGTGGAGATCCCGTGGTTCTCGGCGCTGCGGCCGAGCGCCCGCCACAGGCCCTCGACGACCGTCCCCATGCCGACGCCGCGGGCGAGGTGCGCCTGCGGGTCGAAGAAGATCTCGGCGTGCCGCACGCCCTGGGCGGCGGCCCGCGCGAGATACGCGTTCGCGAGGTCCTCGAAGTCCTGCTCGGTGCGCAGGACGGCCATGAGCTCGTAGTAGAGGTTCAGGAAGGACTGCAGGTCCTCGAACCGGTACGCCTCGCGCAGCGCGTCGGTGTCCGGGTACGGCAGCTCGACGCCGTTGCGCGCGGCCAGCCGGAACGCCAGCTCGGGCTCCAGGGTGCCTTCGATGTGGAGGTGCAGTTCTGCTTTGGGGAGGGCCATCAAAGCATGGTACGGCCGCTTCACCTGCGCTTCGGAACCGGCACGAGGAGCAGGTCGTGGGCGACGGTCAGCTCGCCCTCGTAGCCGGCGGCCCGTGCCTGCCGTTCGAAACTCTCGGGGTTCTCGGGTTCCGGGTAGCGCTGGCTGAAGTGGGTCAGCACCAGGTGCCGTACGCCGGCGTCCCGGGCGACGGCGGCGGCCTGACCGGCGGTCAGGTGGCCGTGTTCCGCGGCGAGCCGGGCGTCCTCGTCGAGGAACGTCGACTCGATGACGAGCAGGTCGCAGCCCTCGGCGAGGGCGTGCACGCCGTCGCACAGCCGGGTGTCCATCACGAACGCGAACCGCTGGCCGCGGCGCACCTCGCTGACCTCGTCGAGCGTGACGTCCCCGAGGACGCCCTCGCGCTGGATCCGGCCGACGTCGGGGCCGGTGATGCCGTGCGCGGCGAGCCGTTCGGGCAGCATGCGGCGGCCGTCGGGCTCGGTGAGCCGGTAGCCGTACGACTCGACGGGGTGCGAGAGCTTGCGGGCCTGGAGCGTGTAGGAGCGGGTGGCCGCGAGGTCGCCGTCCGCGTCGACGGGGGCCTCGGTGATGCCGACGGTCTCGCGGTAGGCGGTGGCGTACCGGAGCCGGTCGAAGAAGCGCTGCCCTGACTTCGGGTAGTGCGCGGTGACCGGGTGCGGGACCTGGTCGAGGTTGATGCGCTGGATGACCCCGGCGAGGCCGAGGGAGTGGTCGCCGTGGAAGTGGGTGACGCAGATCCGGTTCAGGTCGTGGGCGGCGACCCCGGCCCGCAGCATCTGCCGCTGGGTACCCTCGCCGGGGTCGAAGAGGATGCCCTCGCCGTCCCAGCGCAGCAGGTAGCCGTTGTGGTTGCGGTGCCGGGTGGGGACCTGGCTGGCGGTGCCGAGGACCACCAGTTCACGTACGGACACGGCGAGTTATCCGGGGGGCCACTGCAGGCCGCGGCCGCCGAGGACGTGGGCGTGCGCGTGCCAGACGGTCTGGCCGGCGCCGCTGCCGGTGTTGAGGACGATGCGGTAGCTCTCCAGCTTGTCCTCGTCGGCGACGGCCTGGGCCTCACGCAGTATGTCGGCGGCGATGGCGGGTTCGCCCGCGGCGAGCTCGGCCGCGTTCTTGTAGTGGACCCTGGGGATCACCAGGACGTGGGTGGGTGCCTGGGGGTTGATGTCCCGGAAGGCGACGGTGGTGTCCGTCTCCCGGACGATCGTCGCCGGGACGTGGCCTGCGACGATCTTGCAGAACAGGCAGTCGTCCTGGGGTTCCCCGGCCATGTTTTCTCCTCGCCCGGTGATCAGTTCCGGGGGCATCGTAGTCGGTTTGGCTGCGGGCCGGTGGGGGCTGGTCGCGCAGTTCCCCGCGCCCCTAAGAGGTCGGCAAAGTCGGCGGAGTCTTCGCAGGCACCGCCTCCAAGGCCTCCAGTGCCATCCGCACCGCCTCGTCCAGCTGGGGATCCCTCCCCGCCCCCCAGTCCTGCGGGGTCTGTACGACCTCCACGTCCGGGTCGACGCCGTGGTTCTCCACGCCCCAGCCGTAGCCCTCCAGCCAGAACGCGTACTTCGGCTGGGTGACCAGGGTGCCGTCGACCAGGCGGTAGCGGCTGTCGATGCCGATCACACCGCCCCAGGTGCGGGTGCCGACCACCGGGCCGATGCCCAGTGCCTTGATCGCCGCGTTGACGATGTCGCCGTCCGAGCCGGAGAACTCGTTGGCGACGACCACGACCGGTCCCCGGGGCGCGTCCTTCGGGTAGCTGAACGGCCGCATGCCGCGCGGCAGGTCCCAGCCGACGATCCGCCGGGCCAGTTTCTCCACCACGAGCTGGGAGGTGTGCCCGCCGCGGTTCTCCCGGACGTCCACGACGATGCCCTCACGGGCCATCTCCACGCTCAGGTCGCGGTGGATCTGGGCCCAGCCGGGTGCCTGCATGTCGGGGACGTGGAGGTAGCCGAGGCGGCCGCCGGAGAGTGCGTGGACGTGGGCCCGGCGGTCGGCGACCCACGCGTGGTAGCGCAGCGGCTCCTCGTCGGCGACCGGGACGACGACCGGGTGCCGCAGGTCGCCGCCGCCCGCCGGGGACACGGTCAGTTCGATCGCCTTGCCCGCGGTGCCGACGAGGAGGGGGCCGGGACCGGTCACCGGGTCGACGGGGCGGCCGGCGACGGCCACGATCGCGTCGCCGGGGTGCACCGCGGCGCCGGGTGCTGCAAGGGGGGAGCGGGCGCCGGGGTCGGAGGTCTCGGCGGGCAGGATCCGGTCGATCCGCCAACTGCCGTCCTCGTGCCGGGAGATGTCGGCGCCGAGCAGGCCCTGGCGGGCACCGTTGCCGTAGCCGCCGCGCGGGGTGACGTAGGCGTGCGAGGTGCCGAGTTCGCCCTGGACCTCCCAGAGCAGGTCGACGAGGTCGTCGTGGGTGGCGACCTGCTCGACGAGCGGGCGGTAACGGTCGAGGACACCGTCCCAGTCGACGCCGCCGAGGTCCGGGCGCCAGAACTGGTCGCGCATGATGCGGCCGGTCTCGTCGAACATCTGCCGCCACTCGGCGGCCGGGTCGACGGTCTGCCGGACCCGGGCCAGGTCGACGGTGATGTTGGTGTCGCTGTCGTCGTCGCCGGAGGCGCGACGGTCGCTGGGTACGACCTTGAGCTTGCTGTCGGCCCACAGCAGGACGCGCTTGCCGTCGCCGCTGACCTCGAAGTGGTCGGCGTCGGAGGAGAGGTACTCGATGCGCTGCTGGGCGAGGTCGTAACGCTCCAGCTCGGTCTTGGGCGCCGGGTCCTCGGGGTGGGCGCGGGAGGCGCCGAGCACGCCGCGCACCGGGTGGCGCAGCCAGAGCACGCCGTCCTTGGCGGTGCGGAGCGTGGAGTAGCGGCCGGCCTCGACGGGGAAGGGCACGATCCGGTCGGCGAGGCCCTCCAGGTCGATGCGGGTGGCGGGGGTGCCCTCGGCGTCCGGGGTCTCGTCCTTGTCCGGGGTCTCGAAGGGGCGGCCGTGCCGCTGCGGGCCGAACGGCGAGGGGGTGGTGGCGGCGAGGGTGATCAGGTGCGGGCGGTCGCCGACCACGAAGGCCAGGTCGAAGACGTGCTCGTCGTAGACCGGGTCGAAGGAGCGGGTGGAGAGGAACGCGAGGTGCTTGCCGTCGCGGGTGAAGGCGGGGTCGTAGTCCCGGAACCGCAGCGGGGTCGCCTCGGTGACGGTGAGGTCGGTGGTGTGGGCGATGCGGAGCTGGCAGAGCCCGCCGGCGCCGGGGTGGGACCAGGCGAGCCAGCCGGAGTCGGGCGAGAAGGCGAGGCCCGAGACGTCGCCGTCCTCGCTGCGGTCGACCTCGCGGACCTCGCCCGTCTCCCGCTCGACGAGAAGCAGCCGGCCGTCGTGGGCGGCGACGGCGACCCGGCCGCCGTCGGGGGCGACGGCGAGTTCCAGGACCCGGCCGAGCTGTCCGGCGGCGATCCGGCGGGGGGTGGCGCCGGGCACCAGCCCGGTCGCGGGAGCGAATTCCAGGGCGTCGTCGCCCTCGGCGTCCGTCACCCACACCACCCACTCCTCCGCGTCCGCGCGGAAGGTGACGGGCAGCCGGGCCCGCACCCCGGGCTGGGCGACGAGCGCCCGCGCCGGACCGGACCGGTGGGTCACCCAGTGCACGCCGCCGCGCACCAGGACGGCGCTGCCGCGCGCGGTGTGGTCGGGCGAGGCCGAGCTGAACCAGCGGGCCGCGTTGACCGGGTACGGCTGCCGGTCCACACGGGGTCCGCCGAGCCGGATGTCCAGGCGGCGCGGTTCGGCGCCCTCCAGGTCGTCGAGGAGCCAGAGCTCACCGGCCGAGGCGTAGACGACGCGGGTGCCGTCACCGGAGGCGTGGCGGGCGTAGAAGCCGTCGAGGGGGGTGTGCCGGCGCAGGTCGGAGCCGTCGGCGAGGGAGGAGTACAGCGCCCCGGTGCCCTCGTGGTCGGACAGGAACGCGATGCGCTCCCCGGCCCACACGGGGTACTCCAGGTTCCCGTCCAGCTCCGCGTGCAGCCGTACGAACGCGCCGGCGCCCTCCGCGCCTTCGACGTCCCGGTCGATCCACAGTTTGCCCGCCGTACCGCCCCGGTACCGCTTCCACCAGGCCGCCTCCCGCCCCATCGGCGCGGACAGCAGCACGGTGTGCGGGCCCTGGGCGACATGGCCGACCGGGCCGTAGGGCAGGACGGTGGACGGGCCGCCGTCGAGCGGGACGGTGTGGGCCCAGCTGCGCCGGAGGCTGGCCTGGCCGTGGGTGGTGATCGCGAGGACCTGCCCGTCGGCGGTCCAGCCGCGTACCTGGGTGCGGGCGCTCCCCCAGTGCGTCAGACGGGTGGACGAGCCGCCGTCGACGGGAGCGAGGTGGATCTCGGGGGCGCCGTCGCGGGTGGAGGTCCAGGCGACCGTGGTCCCGTCGGGCGAGATGCGCGGCAGTGTCACGGGGACGTTGTCGGCGCTGACCCGCCAGGCACGGCCGCCGTCCAGGGGCGCCAGCCACACGTCGTCCTCGGCGGTGAAGGCGACCAGGTCGCCGTGGACGTGCGGAAATCGGAGGTAGGACCGCGGTCCGTTCGCTGCACCCTGAGTCACTCGCTCAGCCTATGCATCGGGGCGTGTTCCCGGTGGCCGATTTCGATCACTTGCCCTGCACCGGCCAGCACTTGGGGTCGCCCTGGCACCAGACGGTCTTCGTGACGGTCACGGTGGGGCCGGGCTGCTGCCCGTAGGTGGGCGGCCGGTAGGTGCTGTACGTCGGCCCGGGTGTGGCGTCGCAGTTGCCCAGCCCGTTCACCCGGAACCACTCCTTGCCGCCGACCTTGGCCACGAGGTTCCCGCGTACACAGGCCCCGCTGACGGCCTTGGTGACCCGGCCGGTGACGGTGATGCTCCGGCCGTCCTCGGTCCGGCCCTGGCAGTCGACGGAGACGACGGTGGTGGAGGTGGAGGTGGCCGACGGCGTCTTCGTGCTCTTCGTGCTCGCCGCCGCTGAGCCGTAGTTGCCGGTGCAGGTGAGCCAACTGACGTCGACGTGCTGCCGTTTCAGCTCGGCGGTGGCGGTCCGGTCGGTGGTGTAGGCGACCGTCGCGGTGTTCAGGTCGCTGGGCTGGCAGGCCACCGCACCGCCCACGGCGATCACCGCGAGCCCGGTCACGGCCGCCACCCTGGTCCCGCGCGGCCGGCGCCAAATCCGCCTCAATACCCCCATGGAGGGCAGCCTGCCACCGTCGCGCCGGTGACGGTAGAGGGCATACGGCCACTCACGCGTTCGAAGAGGTCCCCCGCACCGGTGCCCCCTCCCTCAGGTCCCCGGATCCCTCAGGTGCGCAGCAGCAGCCACTCCTGCAGCTCCACCAGGTTCCCCTCCGGGTCCTTGAGGTGGGCGACCCCTGCCACAGACCGTCACCAGCGTGCAGCAGGGGCCGCAGAAGCTCCACGCACCTCGGCGTAGAAGCGTTGACGCCCTCACCTGCGAGTGCAGGCGATTCCGGTCCGTGCCGTGCGTGGCACCACCACGGGTACCTGCTTCGCAGGCCCTCGCCGTTCCCCGGAGGGAGCTGGTCTTACAGGGCCTCCACAGGCCTGACTTCCCGCCCGTCCGGCGGTAGATCCTGTCGGATGAAGCGACCGTAGCAGCGCAGCTGGCTCCACTTGGCGAGTTTCCCCGGCGTCCCACCCTCAAGGGTCAAGCCCCGCACAAGTGGCCGACGTCAGGACCAGCGGCCGGTGCGCCCGAGCAGCAGGGCCGCGGCCGCCGTCCCGGCGGTCGACGTGCGCATCACGGTAGGCCCCAAGGTGTACGCCCTGGCGCCCGCCTCCTCGAAGAGCGCCACCTCGTCCCGGGCGACACCGCCTTCGGGCCCGACGACCAGCACGATCTCACCCGCGGCGGGCAACCGGACCTCCGCGAGGGGCTCGCTGCCGTGCCCGAAGTCGGAGTGGAGCACGGCGGCGAGGTCGGCCTTGGCCAGAAGTGCCGCAACCTGCTTGGTCGTCGCCGCGTCCGCGACTTCCGGGAACCGCACCCGGCGGGACTGCTTGCCGGCCTCACGGGCGGTGGCCCGCCACTTGGCGAGCGACTTCAGGCCCCGCTCGCCCTTCCACTGGGTGATGCAGCGGGCGGCCTGCCAGGGCACGATCGCGTCGACACCGACCTCGGTCATGGTCTCCACGGCGACCTCGCCCCGGTCCCCCTTGGGCAGTGCCTGCACGACGGTGATCCGCGGCTGCGGCACGGGCTCCTCGGCGACGCCGTCCAGCACCGTCACCACCAGCCGGTCCTTGCCCTCGGCGGCCCGCACGACACCCTCGGCCCAGCGCCCGTGCCCGTCGGTGAGGATGACGTCCTCACCGGGCTGCAGCCGCTTCACGGAGACGGCGTGCCGCCCCTCGGCCCCGTCCAGCACGACCTCGCCACCGGAGCCCCCGGGCACCACGAGCGGATCGACCACGAACACCGGAGCAGTCACCGTCCGCCCCCCTCGCCCTCGGTCCCCTCGGTCGACAACGCTGTCGACGCGGCGGCGAGTTCCTCCGCGAGGGTCTCCACCAGGTGCCCGGCGGACAGCTCGCGGGCCATCCGGTGCCCCTGCCCGGCCCACAGGGCCATGCCCTGCGCGTCGCCTGCCTTGGCGGCGGCCTTGCGCAGCGGGGAGGTGAGGTGGTGGACCTCCGGGTAGGCGGCGGGCGCGTACGGGCCGTGCTCGCGCATGAACCGGTTGACCAGGCCGCGGGCGGGCCGCCCGGAGAACGCCCGGGTCAGCGCGGTCCGCGTGAACAGCGGGTCGGTGAGCGCCTGCTTGTGCACGTCGGCGGCGCCGGACTCCGGGGTGGCCAGGAAGGCCGTACCCAGCTGGGCCGCGCTCGCCCCGGCCGCCAGTACGGCCGCGATCTGGCTGCCGCGCATGATGCCGCCCGCGGCGACGACCGGGATCCCCACGGTCTCCCGCACCTGGGCGACCAGCGACAGCAGCCCGATCCCGGACCCGTCGTTCTCCGCCACGTCCCGGTGGGTGCCCTGATGGCCCCCGGCCTCGACTCCCTGGGCGATCACCGCGTCCGCCCCGGCCCGCTCGACGGCGAGGGCCTCCTCGGCGGTGGTGGCGGTGACCAGCGTGACCGTCCCGGCCCGCCGCAGGGAGTCCAGCACCTCCCGCGTCGGCACACCGAAGTGAAAGGAGACGGCGGCCACCGGGTTGTCCAGCAGCACGGCCAGCTTGGCCTCGTACCCGTCGTCCCGGCCGCTGTCCGGGTCGCCGAGCTCGGTCTCGTACCAGGCGGCCTCACCGGCCAGCTGATGTGCGTAGACCTCCACGGCCCCCGACTCGGCGTACTCCGGCTGCGGCATGAAGAGATTCACGCCGAAGGGGCGACCGGTCAGCCCCCGCAGTTGCTTGATCTCCTGGTACATCCCGTCGGCGGTCTTGTACCCGGCAGCGAGGAACCCCAGCCCGCCCGCCTCGGACACGGCGGCGGCGAGCTGCGGCACGGAGACCCCGCCGGCCATGGGGGCCTGCACGATCGGAATGGGGAAGAGATCGGTCAGTGCGGAGGACATGACGGCATGTTGTCACGTCCTCCGAACAAGTCCGAATCGGGCTGCCCCTTTGGCACATGCCAGAAATTTCCCCGCCCCACAACCACCTTGACCTGCCGACCTCACCCCTTCACCGACCGAGCCGAGAGACGGCCTCACCCCTTCACCGACCGAGTCGCCGGGGCCTCTCCCCTTCGTCGGCCGAGTCGCCGGGGCCTCTCCCCTTGGCCGACCGAGTCGCCGAAGCCTTGCCTCTTCACCGACTGAGTCGAGCCGGCCTCGTCTCTTCGCCGACCGAGTCGCCCCGGCCGCACCTCTCCATCGGCCGAGTCGAGCCGACCGCACCCCTTCATCGGCCGAGTCGAGCCGACCGCACCCCTTCATCGGCCGAGTCGAGCCGACCGCACCCCTTCATCGGCCGAGTCGAGCCGACCGCACCCCTCCATCGACCGAGTCGAGGCGACCGCACCCCTTCGTCGGCCGAGTCGGGTGGCGGCCTCGCCTCTTCATCGGCCGAGTCGGGTGGTGGGTGGGCATGGGTTTCGGGGGTCCAGGGGGCGGAGCCCCCTGGTGGGGTCGAAGGGGCGGAGCCCCTTCACGGTGACCCGTCAACGCCCGTTGAACGCGTCCTTCAGCCGGCTGAACAGCCCTTGCTGACCGGGCTGGAACTGCCCCGTCGGCCGCTCCTCCCCGCGCAGCTTCGCCAGCTCGCGCAGCAACCGCTCCTGCTCAGGGTCGAGCTTGGTCGGAGTCGTCACCTCGACGTGGACGATCAGATCACCCCGGCCGCCACCGCGCAGATGCGTGACCCCACGCCCGTGCAGCGGAATCGACTGCCCGGACTGCGTGCCCGGCCGGATGTCGACCTCCTCAAGACCGTCCAGCGTCTCCAGCGGCACCTTCGTACCGAGCGACGCCGCCGTCATCGGAATCGTCACCGTGCAGTGCAGATCGTCCCCGCGCCGCTGGAACGTCGAGTGCGGCAGCTCGTGGATCTCGACGTACAGGTCACCGGCCGGACCGCCACCCGGCCCGACCTCACCCTCACCGGCGAGCTGGATCCGCGTGCCGTTGTCGACACCGGCCGGGATCTTCACGGTCAGCGTCCGCCGCGACCGCACCCGCCCGTCACCCGCGCACTCGGGGCACGGCGTCGGAACCACCGTCCCGAACCCCTGGCACTGCGGGCAGGGCCGCGAGGTCATGACCTGGCCCAGGAAGGACCGCGTCACCTGCGAGACCTCACCACGGCCCCGGCACATGTCACACGTCTGGGCGGAGGTGCCCGGCGCCGCGCCCTCACCGTTGCAGGTGTTGCAGACGATCGCCGTGTCGACCTGGATGTCCTTGGTCGTGCCGAAGGCCGCCTCGTCGAGCTCGACCTCGATCCGGATCATCGCGTCCTGGCCGCGCCGCGTACGCGACCTCGGCCCGCGCTGGGACGCCGTACCGAAGAAGGCGTCCATGATGTCGGAGAAGTTCCCGAAGCCACCGGCCCCGAAGCCCCCGGCGCCCGCGCCCCCGCTCTGCGAGAGCGGATCGCCGCCGAGGTCGTAGACCTGCTTCTTCTGCGGGTCCGACAGCACCTCGTAAGCGGCGTTGATCTCCTTGAACCGCTCCTGGGTCTTCGGATCCGGGTTGACGTCCGGGTGCAGCTCGCGCGCGAGCCGACGGAAGGCCTTCTTGATCTCTTCCTGCGACGCGTCGCGGCGCACGCCGAGAACGGCGTAGTAGTCCGTGGCCACTTACGACTCCGCCAGGATCTGTCCGACGTACCGTGCCACCGCTCGTACCGCTCCCATCGTTCCCGGGTAATCCATGCGGGTCGGTCCGACCACGCCGAGTTTGGCGACTGCCTCGCCGCCCGAACCGTAGCCGACCGACACCACGGACGTGGAGTTGAGTCCCTCGTAGGCGTTCTCGTGACCGATGCGTACGGTCATGCCCGAATCCCCGGCCTCGCCAAGGAGCTTGAGCAGCACGACGTGCTCCTCCAGTGCCTCCAGGACGGGCCGGATCATGAGGGGAAAGTCATGTCCGAAGCGGGTGAGATTGGCGGTGCCGCCGATCATCAGCCGCTCCTCGTTCTCCTCGACGAGCGTCTCCAGCAGGGTGGAGAGCACCGCCGAGACCGCGCCGCGGTCCTCGACCTCGAAGGCTTCCGGCAGGTCCTCCACCAGCCGGGGCACGTCCGAGAACCGGCGCCCCGCGACCCGGCTGTTCAGCCGCGCCCGCAGATCCGCCAGAGACGTTTCCCCGAAGGGCGCCGGGCAGTCGACCATCCGCTGCTCGACCCGCCCGGTGTCGGTGATCAGCACCAGCATCAGCCGGGCCGGAGCCAGCGAAAGCAGTTCCACGTGCCGCACGGTGGACCGCGTCAGCGACGGGTACTGCACGACCGCGACCTGCCGCGTCAGCTGCGCCAGCAGCCGTACGGTCCGCGCCACGACGTCGTCGAGATCGACGGCGCCGTCGAGGAAGTTCTGGATGGCCCGCCGCTCGGGCGCGCTCATCGGTTTGACGCCGGCCAGCTTGTCGACGAACAGCCGGTAGCCCTTGTCGGTGGGGATCCGCCCCGCGCTGGTGTGCGGCTGGGCGATGTACCCCTCGTCCTCCAGGGCGGCCATGTCGTTGCGCACGGTCGCCGGGGAGACCCCGAGGTTGTGCCGTTCGGTCAGCGCCTTCGAACCCACCGGCTCCTCGGTGCCGACATAGTCCTGGACGATGGCGCGCAATACCTGAAGCCTGCGTTCACTCAGCATCCGGCGCCACACCTCCAGAAAGTCGTCCCGCGGCCTTTCGGGTCCTTCGGGTCTTTCGTCTGGCACTCTGCGAACGCGAGTGCCAGCATCCCCGGCCCAGTGTACGGCCGTGGGGTACTGACTGGGCAAGGTCGGTCAGGACCCATGGCGTTCTACGGCTAGCGTCGCGGCATGACGGTGACTTGGGAAGAGCTGGGCTGGGAGCGGGTGGCCGAAGGCGTCGGCCGGTGCCGGCTGCCGGGCTGGGACTGCACGGCCGGTCTGGTTCTCGGCGCGGGCACGGCTCTGATGGTGGACGCCGGCTCAAGCCTGGCGGAGGGCGCACGGTTGCGCATGGAGGCGCAGGCGCTCGCCCACCGCCGTGTGACCCATCTCGCGCTCACCCATCCGCATTTCGACCACGTCTTCGGCGCGGCCGCCTTCGCGGGCGCGAACCTGTACGCGGCGGTGGGCACCGAGGCCGTCTTCGCGTACGACCACGAGGCGCTCCGCCTGGACGCGGTCCGCAACGGTCTCCCCGCCCCCGAGGCCGAGGAGGCGGCCGACGCCCTCCCCCTCCCCCGTCACCTGGTCTCCGGCGAGTGGACCCTCGACCTCGGCGACGGCCGCCAGGCCCTGCTGGCCAACGTGGGCCCCGGCCACACCGCCCACGATCTCGCCGTCCTGGTCCCCGGCGACCCCGAGGTGGTGTTCTGCGGCGACCTGGTGGAGGAGTCCGGCGATCCCCAGGCCGGCCCCGACGCCGTACCGTCCCGCTGGCCCGCGGCCCTGGACCGCCTCCTGTCGCTCGGCGGCGAACGCGCCCTGTACGTGCCCGGTCACGGAGCGGTGGTGGACGCGGCGTTCGTCCGGGCGCAGCGCGACGCCCTGGCGGCCCGCTTCGGCGTGTCGTGACCACACCGCCCCGGCTTCTCCTATCGTCATCCGAATGCGCCAGTACTCCGCCGACCTGACCCCGCCGTGGAAGAAGCCGAAGCCGGTGCCCGAGGTGGCCGCCGCGCCCGGTCTGGTGGTGGAGGAGCCCGGTACCGGTTTCTGCGGCGCGGTGATCCGCTGCGAGGCGGGCACGGTCACCCTGGAGGACCGCTTCGGCAAACACCGCGTCTTCCCGCTGGAGCCGCGCGGCTTCCTCCTGGAGGGCCGCGTGGTCACCCTCGTACGCCCCACGTCGGCGGCCCCGGTACGCCCCTCCCGTACCGCTTCCGGCTCGGTCGCCGTCCCCGGCGCACGCGCGCGTGTCGCCCGCGCGGGCCGCATCTACGTGGAGGGCCGCCACGACGCGGAGCTGGTCGAGAAGGTCTGGGGCGACGACCTGCGCGTCGAGGGCGTGGTGGTGGAGTACCTGGAGGGCGTCGACGACCTCCCCGCCATCGTGGCCGAATTCGCCCCCGGCCCCGACGCCCGTCTCGGCGTCCTCGTCGACCACCTGCTCCCCGGCACCAAGGAGTGGCGCATCGCCCGGTCGGTCACCAGCGACCACGCCCTGGTCGTCGGCCACCCGTACATCGACATCTGGGAGGCCGTGAAACCGTCCTCCCTGGGCATCGCCGCCTGGCCCCGGGTCCCGCACGGCCAGGACTGGAAGACGGGCGTCTGCCGGGCGCTGGGCTGGCCCACCGACAACACGGGCGCCGTCTGGCAGGCGATCCTCGCGCGCGTGAGCTCCTACAAGGACCTGGAACCGGAGCTGCTGGGACGGGTGGAGGAACTGATCGACTTCGTCACGGGTAGCGGTGGGGCCTGACGTCGGGGAAGGTTCCGAACTCGCTGGTGTTCAGCTCGACGCCCAGAACATCCAGCATCAGCGGCTGGCCGAACTTCTCGATGTACTGCGCCCGGTAATTGGCGTCCTCGCCCTTCCCCTCGGGCTTCGTCAACAGAACGCACCGCGCCATGATCGGATCGATGATGAGATAGGCGGGCACGTTGCCTGCGGCATAGATCGAACGCTTGACGGCATAGTCGCGGTGAACGCTGTTCTTGGAAACGACCTCGACGACCATCGTGATCAATTGGCACGGCAGCAGACGCCCCGAATCGGGCAGGACGTCGCGTGCCACGATCACGAGATCCGGAACCGGCTCGCTTGCTTCGTCGACGACGTCTACGTCCTGGGTCTGGAGCGGATACCAGCGATCCAACGGGATCTGCCGCTCCGTGTGCAGCACGATCAGGTTGTGCACCAGATCGGGGCTGGCCATCATCACGATTTCCCCCCGCAGAAGCTCCGCTTTGAGTCCGACGGGCGGCTCAAAACGCTCGAAGAACTCTGCGACTCCACGTTCGTCCACAGCGGTCATCTCCGTGGCCTCGACATTCGCCGCACACTGTCAGCGGCAGCCTACGAACCAGGTTAGCCTCGATCGTTCATGAGTCCCCGGCAGCTTGCTGACGGGGACGTTGAGTCTGTGTGGTGGGATCTTTTCGGGGTTGGGGCAGGCTGAGGGC
>NZ_JBEYVI010000034.1:87236-133216 GCF_040643955.1 Streptomyces sp. NPDC047061 | reverse complement strand
AACGGCCTGTCCGTCGCCCAGGTCCAGAAGCTGGTCGACGACCACACCGACGGCCGCACCCTCGGCTTCATCGGCGAACCGCGTGTGAACGTCCTGGAACTCAACATCGCGCTGAAGGAACTGATCAAGGGCGACTGATGACCCGAGTGCTGGTCGTGGAAGACGACCCACAGCTCGTACGGGCACTCGTGATCAACATGCAGGCACGCCAGTACGGAGTGGACGCGGCGCCCGACGGCGCCACGGCCCTCCGGCTGGCGGCCGCGCGTCAGCCGGACGTGGTGATGCTCGACCTCGGACTGCCCGACATGGACGGGGTCGACGTCATCAAGGCACTGCGCGGCTGGACCCGCGTACCGATCCTGGTGCTGTCGGCCCGTCAGGCGTCCGACGAGAAGGTCGCCGCGCTCGACGCGGGGGCCGACGACTACATCACCAAACCGTTCAGCATGGACGAGCTCATGGCCCGGCTGCGGGCCGCCGTCCGCCGCACCGAGGACACGCCCCTCGCTCCCGAGACCACACGGGTGGAGACGGACGAGTTCACCATCGACCTGCTCGCGAAGCGGGTCGTCCGGGGCGACCGCGACGTGCGGCTCACACCCACCGAATGGCACCTCCTGGAGATACTGGTGACCAATCCGGGGCGCCTCGTCACGCAGAAGCACCTGCTGCGTGAGGTGTGGGGCGTCTCGCAGAGCAACAAGACCAACTACCTGCGGGTCTACATGGCCCAGCTCCGCCGCAAGCTGGAGGCGGACCCCGCTCACCCCCGCTATCTGATCACCGAGCCCGGTATGGGCTACCGCTTCGAAGGATGACATGGCACGCGGCAGGCTTCGGATCTACCTGGGCGCCGCCCCCGGCGTCGGCAAGACCTACTCGATGCTGTCCGAGGCGCACCGCCGCGTGGAGCGGGGGACCGACTGCGTCGTCGCCTTCGTGGAACACCACAGCCGGCCGCGCACCGAGGTGATGCTGCACGGTCTGGAGGAGATCCCGCGCAAGGAACTGGAGTACCGCGGCGCGGTGTTCACCGAGATGGACGTCGACGCCGTCCTCGCCCGCCGCCCCCAGGTCGCCCTCGTCGACGAGCTGCCGCACACCAATGTCCCGGGTTCGCGCAACACCAAGCGCTGGCAGGATGTGGAGGAGCTGCTCGCGGCCGGCATCGACGTCGTCTCGACCGTCAACATCCAGCACCTGGAGTCGCTGGGCGACGTGGTGGAGTCCATCACGGGCGTACGGCAGCAGGAGACCGTGCCGGACGAGGTGGTGCGCCGGGCCGACCAGATCGAGCTGGTCGACATGTCCCCGCAGGCGCTGCGCCGCCGGATGGCGCACGGGAACATCTACCAGCCGGACAAGGTCGACGCGGCCCTGTCCAACTACTTCCGGCCGGGCAACCTCACCGCCCTGCGGGAGCTGGCCCTGCTCTGGGTCGCCGACCGGGTCGACGAGTACCTCAACGAGTACCGCCGCGAGCACCGGGTCTCGACCATCTGGGGCTCGCGCGAGCGGATCGTGGTCGGCCTCACCGGCGGGCCCGAGGGACGGACGCTGATCCGGCGGGCCGCACGGCTCGCCGAGAAGGGCGCCGGCGGCGAGGTGCTCGCCGTCTACATCTCCCGCAGCGACGGCCTGACCTCTGCCTCCCCGAAGGAACTCGCCGTCCAGCGCACGCTCGTGGAGGACCTCGGCGGCACCTTCCACCACGTCGTCGGCGACGACGTCCCCGCCGCCCTGCTGGACTTCTCGCGCGGCGTCAACGCCACCCAGATCGTGCTCGGCGTCTCCCGGCGCAAGAGCTGGCAGTACGTCCTCGGACCCGGCGTCGGCGCCACGGTGGCCCGGGAGTCGGGGCCCGACCTCGACGTCCACCTCATCACCCACGACGAGGCAGGCAAGGGGCGCGGACTGCCCGTCGCCCACAGCCGGCTCAGCCGGCCCCGGATCCTGTGGGGCTGGCTGGTCGGTGTGCTCGGCCCCGCGCTGCTCACGCTCCTGCTCACCAGCACGGCACCCTCCGTCGGCCTCGCCAACGACATGCTGCTGTACCTGTCACTGACGGTCGCCGCGGCCCTGCTCGGGGGTCTGCTGCCGGCCCTCACCTCGGCGGTGGTGGGCTCGCTGCTGCTCAACTGGTACTTCACCCCGCCGGTTCACACGCTGACGATAGCCGACCCGGAGAACATCGTCGCGATCGTGATCTTCATCGGGGTGGCTGTCTCGGTGGCGTCCGTCGTGGACCTTGCCGCCAGGCGCACCCACCAAGCCGCCCGGCTGCGCGCCGAGTCGGAGATCCTGTCGTTCCTCGCGGGCAGCGTGCTGCGCGGCGAGACCGGCCTGGAAGCCCTGCTGGAACGGGTCCGGGAGACCTTCGGCATGGAGTCCGTGGCCCTGTTGGAGCGGGCGAGTGACGTCGAGCCCTGGACCTGCGCGGGCAGCGTGGGCCCGCGGCCGTGCCAGGCGCCCGAACAGGCGGACGTGGACATGCCGGTGGGCGAGCACATGACCCTCGCCCTGTCCGGACGGGTGCTGCCCGCCTCCGACCGGCGCGTGCTGGCGGCCTTCGCCGCGCAGGCGGTCGTCGTGCTGGAACGGCAGCGGCTTCAGCACGAGGCCGACCAGGCCAAGGAGTTGGCCGAGGGCAACCGCATCCGCACCGCGCTGCTCGCCGCCGTCAGCCACGACCTGCGCACCCCGCTGGCCGGCATCAAGGCCTCGGTGTCGTCGCTGCGTTCGGACGACGTCGAGTGGTCCGAGCAGGACCGGGCGGAGCTCCTGGAGGCCATAGAGGCGGGCGCCGACCGGCTCGACCACCTCGTCGGCAACCTGCTCGACATGTCCCGCCTGCAGACCGGTACCGTCACGTCGATCGTCCGCGAGGCCGATCTGGACGAGGTGGTGCCGATGGCGCTCGGCGGGATCCGGGCTGCTGGAGCGGGTCGTCGCCAACGTGGTGGAGAACGCCGTCAAGTACAGCCCCGCGGAAACCCCCGTCCTGGTGAAGGCCAGTTCCATAGCCGACCGGGTGGAGATGCGGGTCGTGGACCGCGGACCCGGTGTCCCGGACGAGGCCAAGGAACGCATCTTCGAGCCCTTCCAGCGGTACGGCGACTCGCCGCGCGGTGCCGGGGTCGGCCTCGGCCTGGCCGTGGCCCGGGGCTTCGCCGAGGCGATGGGCGGCACGCTGACCGCCGAGGACACGCCGGGCGGTGGGCTCACCATGGTGCTGAGCCTGCCGCTGGCGCCGGGACGGAGACCGGGGCGGCCGGATCTCTCGGCCGCGGCGACGCCGTAGCCGTAGCCGCAGTGACGATGTAGTCGTAGCCGCTGCGACGTGGTGAGCCGTGCCGCCCGCCGGCGCGTCGTCACGCCTCAGGACGACAACTGCCGTACGTCCAGCGGCAGATGCCAGCTGTTGCGGCGGTGCGCCGACGCCAGCGTGTCCTCCAGCGGGGACGGCGGTACCGCGAGGACCGGACAGTGCGCGTGGGTCAGGCAGTAGCGGGTGACGCGGCCGGAGAACGGCCGGTGCCAGCCGCGCCGACCCGCGCCGACGACCAGGATGTCGTCCTCCCGGTCCGCCGTCTCCACCAGGGCCAGGCCCGGGGTCGCGCGCACCACCATGCCGTGCAGCACAAGGTCGGGACGGGCGTCGCCGAAGACCTGGTCGAGGACGTCGAGCAGCCGCTCGCGGGCCGTCTGCTGCCACTCCGCCGCCGCCCGGCACAGGGCCGTGACGCTGCCCAGCGAACCGCTCACACCGACGACGACCCGACCGGATGTGCAGGTGTCGTAACCGGACATGTATCCACCGTACTTCGTCAGCGGCCCCCGGGCGTGTCCCGGGGACGTACCGCCGCCATGACACTCCCCGGGGCGGGGCACGGCCAGTCCCGCAGCCGCTTCTTGGCACGCCTCTGACACCCGCGACCAGCACCGACGACCCCTCCGTCAGCGTCCCGTCAACGTCGCCCGGATCACCGTCAGCGTCGCGTCATGAGGCATCGGCGGGGTGCCCGGGGCGGGCATAGCGTCTGGACAGAGCCCCGGCCGGTCTCCCCGCTCCCGGGGCGCTCAGCACCTTCCGACCCAGGAGGCATTCCATGCCAGAACTCTTGTGCGGTGACGATCCGGAGCCTTCCGAACGCTTCCCGGCCGGTCCCCTGTTCGTACCGGTCCGGCCGGGACCCGCGGGGTGTGCGGCCCGTCTCTTCCGCACCCCCCTGGGCGAGCGCACCGCCGTCGGCTTCACCTCGCCCAGCAGACTCGCCGCCACGCTCGGCCCCGACCAGGCCTGGATCCGGCTCGCCGAACCCGCGCTGCGTGCCCTGACCGCACCGCTGGGCGTCACCATCGTCACGGTCGACCCCCAACTCACGGCCCCGGCTCCGCATCCGGCCCCGGCCCCCGGGCCGGTGCGGCCCGTCGCGCCCGTCGCCGTGTCCCTGCGGATCGCATAAGAATCGCATAAGGAGGGGAGCGATCGATGACCACCCTGCACGAACCCGTCGTCACCACCACGCCCGCCGACCTTTCGGTGTGGCCCGCCTCCACCACCGAGCCCCGGCCCGGTGACCTGGCCGTGGGCGGAGTCCCGCTCGCCGAGGTCGCCGACCGCTTCGGCACCCCCGTCTACGTGCTCGACGAGGACGAGATCCGGGAGCGCTGCCGTACCTACCGCAACGCCTTCCCCGACGCCGAAGTCCTCTACGCCGCCAAGGCGTTCCTGTGCCGGGCCATGGTGCACTGGATGGACGAGGAGGGCCTCGGCCTGGACGTCTGCTCGGCCGGCGAGCTGGAGCTCGCCGTCACCACCGGGTTCCCGCCCGAGAGGATCGTGCTGCACGGCAACGCCAAGTCGCCGCGCGACCTGGAGGCCGCACTGCGGCTCGGCGTGGGCCGGATCGTGATCGACAGCCCCTCCGAGATCGCCCGGCTCGCCGCCGCCGTCGGCCCCGGGGGCCGGCAGAAGGTCATGGTCCGGGTGGTGCCCGGCATCAGCGCCGGCGGCCACGACAAGATCCGCACCGGCACCGAGGACCAGAAGTTCGGACTGTCCATCCGCGACGGCTACGCCCAGCACGCCATCGCCCGCATACTCGACCAGCCGCAGCTCGAACTCACCGGCCTGCACTGCCACCTGGGCTCGCAGATCACCAGCGTCAAGCCGTACCTGGCGGCCGTGCGCCGCCTGGTCGGTCTGATGGCACGCCTCCACGAGCAGCACGGACTGCTGCTGCCCGAACTCGACCTGGGCGGCGGCCACGGCATCGCCTACCGCCCCGGTGAGGAGGCACTCGACCTGACCATGCTGGCCCGCAGGGTCCGCGCGGAACTGACCGAGTCCTGCACGGCCGCCGGGCTCCCCGTGCCCCGGATGATCATCGAGCCGGGCCGGGCCGTGGCGGGTCCCGCGGGCATCGCCGTCTACCACGTGCTCGCAGTCAAGCGCACCGGCACGACCACGTTCGTCGCCGTCGACGGCGGCATGAGCGACAACCCGCGTCCCGCGCTGTACGGCGTCCGCTACGCGCCCCGCCTCATCGGCCGCGCGAGCACCGGGCCCATGGCCCCGGTGACCGTGGTGGGCCGGCACTGCGAGGCGGGCGACGTCCTCGCCGCCGATGTCGAACTGCCCGCCGACGTACGCCCCGGCGACCTGCTCGCGGTGCCCGTCGCCGGTGCCTACCAGCTGTCCATGGCCTCCGGCTACAACCTGGTCGGCCGCCCGCCGGTCACCGCCGTGCACGACGGCCAGGCCCGGCTCCTGGTACGCCGGGAGTCCCTGGACGACATCCGCCGCCGGGACGTGGGGCTCTAGGGGGAAGCCCCCTGGTCCACCCGGCGTCCGGCCGCCGCCCCCGCCGAGCGCGCGTCCCGCGCGCCCCATGCCCACCTCCGGGCGGGAGACTGCCCGGCCCCCGCCCGGAGGTGATCCATACCCGTGTCCGCATGTGCCTGCCTGACGTCTCGTGGTGGCCCTGATCAAACCGGAGCGCTTCTGATGACCTCCCCGCCCCCGTGAGAGAGAGGCCCGCGGGCGAGGTACGACCACCCGACGCGGGACCCGCCCGCGGTCGGGCGGACACCGGCGGCTCAGAGGACACTGTTGCCGACCGTCCCACCGGCCGTGATGAGGTACCGATGGCGTATGGCCTGGCACGCCGCGAACTGAGACCGAGGGTTCCGCTGCGCCCGGGTGAGGGCGAGAAGCACCGTCTGACCAGCCTGGAAGGCCTGGCCGCGCTCTCCCTGGACGCGCTCAGCTCGGTGGCGTACGGACCCGAGGCGATCGTGCTGGCCCTGGTGGTCGCCGGCACCGGGGCGCTCGCCGCCACCCTGCCCATCACCCTCGCGATCACCTTCCTGCTCGCGGCGCTCGTCGTGTCGTACGGGCAGGTCATCGCCGTTCACCCGGACGGCGGTGGCGCCTACGCCGTCGCCAAGACCGACCTCGGTGCCACCGCGAGCCTGCTGGCCGCCGCCAGCCTGGTCGTCGACTACGTGCTCACCGTCGCGGTCAGCCTCGCCGCGGGCGCCGACGCGCTCGTCTCCGCCTTCCCGGCCCTCGCCCACGACAAGCTGCTCGTCTGCCTGATCGGCCTGGCCCTGCTGGCGGCCGTCAACCTGCGCGGCGTCACCGAGAGCGCCCGGGTGCTGATGCTGCCCACGCTCCTGTTCGTTGTCGCGATCCTCGGTGTCATCCTGCTCAGCCTGCTGCGCGGGCATCCGGTCGCGGTCGTCGGCACCGCCCGGCCCGTGCACGCGACCGAGGCACTGACCGCGCTGGTGATCCTGAAGGCGTTCTCGTCCGGCTGCTCGGCCCTGACCGGCGTCGAAGCCATCGCCAACGCCGTACCGACCTTCCGCACCCCCAGCGTCAAGCGCGCCCAGCGCACCGAACTGATGCTCGGCGCGCTGCTCGGGATCATGCTGATCGGGCTGGCCGTCCTCATCCACCGCGACCACGTGGCGCCGCGCGGCGGGGTGACCGTCCTCGCCCAGCTCACCGCGGGCGCCTACGGCACCGGCTGGCCCTACTACGCAACCAACCTGATCGTCACCCTCGTCCTCGGTCTTGCCGCCAACACCAGCTTCGGCGGCCTGCCGGTGCTGATGAGCCTGCTCGCCCGCGACCACCGGCTGCCCCACCTCTTCGGCCTGCGCGCCGAACGCCCGGTCTACCGCTACGGCGTGGTCGCCCTCGCCCTGCTCGCCGCGTTCCTCCTGCTCGCCACCGACGCCGACACCCACCGGCTGCTGCCGCTCTTCGCCATCGGGGTCTTCATCGGCTTCACCCTCAGCCAGACCGGCCTGGTCCGGCACTGGGCGAGGCAGCGCCCGGCCGGCTGGAAGCGCCGCGCCCTCATCAACGGCACCGGCGCCGTGCTCACCACCCTCGCCGGCGTCATCCTGCTGTTCACCAAGTTCCTCTCCGGCGCCTGGGTGGTCGTGATCGCCGTCCCGCTGATGATGCTGCTGTTCGCCCGCATCCAGCGCTACTACACCGAGGTGGGCGAGGAGCTGGGCCTCGGCCGGGTCCCGGAGCCGCCGGCCCGGCGCACCGCCAGCCTGGTGATCGTGCCGATCGGCGAGGTCAGCAAGCTTGCCCGGCACGCCCTCGGGGCCGCCCTCGCCCTCGGCGACGAGGTGGTCGCGGTCGCGGTGCACGGCGACCCGGCCAGGTCCCGGGCGCTGGAGGAGGCCTGGGCGCGCTGGAACCCGGGCGTGCGTCTCGACATCATCGACAGCCCGCACCGCTCGCTGGTGCAGCCGGTCGTCGACTACGTGCAACGGGCGGCGGCGGACGGCCGTCAAGTGGCCGTGCTCATCCCCGAGGTGGAACCCCGGCACCGGCGCTACGAGATCCTCCAGAACCAGCGCGGCCTGCTCCTCGCCACCGTGCTGCGGGCCCGTACCGACGTCGTGGTGTGCCTGCTGCCGTACCGGTTGAAGCTCTGACGGCCGCCTTGTCGGCCCCTTGAGCGGGCTCCTACAGTGCGCCCCGTAATGTTCGCCGACCGCGCCGAAACTTTCGGCGCGGCCCGGGAGGGGCACACACATGCGGACCTACGGCAACCCGGTCATCCCCGGCTTCCACCCCGACCCGAGCGTGTGCCGGGTCGGGGACGACTACTACCTCGTCTGTTCCAGCTTCGAGTACTTCCCCGGCGTCCCGCTCTTCCACAGCCGGGACCTGGTGCACTGGCGGCAGCTCGGCAACGTCCTGGACCGGCCGGGGCAGTTGACGCTGCCGGACGACACGCCGGCCTCGGGCGGTGTGTACGCCCCGACGATCCGGCACCACGACGGGCTCTTCCACGTCATCACGACCAACGTGAGCGCCGGGGGCAACTTCCTCGTCACCGCCGAGCGGCCCGAGGGCCCCTGGTCCGACCCGGTGTGGATCGACGTCCCCGGCATCGACCCCGACCTCGCCTGGGACGAGAACGGCGACTGCTGGTGCGCCGTGGCGGGCGTCGCGGTCGCCCGGATCGACACGCGGACCGGGAAGGTGCTGGAGGGGCCGCTGCCGATGTGGTCCGGGACCGGGCTGCGCGACCCCGAGGCGCCGCACCTCCACCGGGTCGACGGGTGGTGGTACCTGCTGGTCGCCGAGGGCGGCACCGCGCTCGGGCACGGGGTGTCCGTGGCCCGCGCCCGCTCGCCGCGCGGGCCCTGGGAACCCGCGCCCGGCAATCCGCTGGTCTCGCACCGGGGCACCCGGGAACCCGTCCAGTGCACCGGGCACGCCGACCTGGTCCGGGCGGCCGACGGCAGTTGGTGGGCGGTGCTGCTCGGCACCCGGCCGCGCGGCTGGTTCCCCGAGTTCCATGTGCTCGGCCGGGAGACCTTCCTCGCCCCGGTCGCCTGGGTGGACGGCTGGCCGCGCATGGGCCCGGTGCGGGAGCGGGAGGAGGCGCCGGCCGCCTGGCACCCGGTCGAACAGCCGCCCGCACGGGACGACTTCACGGCCCCCGCCCTCGCGCCGCACTGGATCTCCCCGCGCAGCCGGCCGGCCGGGTCCTGGTCGCTGGCCGAACGACCCGGATGGCTGACGCTCACAGCCACCGGGGACACCCTCGACCGCCCCGGGCACACCTTCGTCGGCCGGCGCCAGCAGCACGCCGACTGCCGGGCCGCCGCACTGCTCGACCCGGGCGCGGGACGCGGGGGCCTGACGGTCCGTATCGACGAGGCCCACCACTACGACCTGGAGGTGGCCGGGGGAGCGGTGAGCGCGGTCGTACGGATCGGGCCGGTTCGGCAGCGGATCGCCGAACGCGCGGTGCCGCCGGGGCCGTTGACCCTGGTGATCGAGATCCGTACCAGCCGGGTTCCGGTGCCCACCGCCACCGCGCCCGGGGCGGACGGGAACGCGACCGGTGTCCGCCCCGCCGGGCCCGACGCCGTGACCCTTTCGATCGAAACGTCCGACGGTGTCGTTCGACTGGCCGAACTCGACGGCCGCTATCTCTCCACCGAGGTGGCGGGCGGGTTCACCGGACGGGTCATCGGCATGTACGTCACCGAGGGCCGCGCCGCCTTCGACTGGTTCGCGTACATGCCGATGAGCTGATGCGCGACACCTTGACGCTCCTGATGCGCCTTTCTAGAGTCGCCGTTCGGAACGTTCGGTGAAAACACCGAATGTTTCGAAAACGGCGGCCCCAGAGCACCACCGAACCAGGACGGCGTCGGTCGTCCCGTACCCCAAGGAGCGCATCATGGGCGACCCGGCACTGTCCCGTCGCGGTTTCCTGGCGGCCACCGCGGCCGCCGGTCTGGGCATGACCGCCCTCAGCGGCTGCGGCGGCTCGGACTCGGGATCGTCGGGGGGAACGACCACCATCGAGTGGTGGAACATCTCCACGACCAACCCGGCGAAGGGCGTCTGGGCGGCTCTCGCCAAGAAGTTCGAGGCGCAGAACCCCAAGGTCAAGATAAAGATCGTCCAGCTGGAGAACGACGCCTACAAGACGAAGATGACGGCCCTGACCGCCTCCGGGAAGCTCCCCGACATCTTCCACACCTGGGGCGGCGGCGTCCTCCAGCAGCAGGTCGACGCCGGCCTCGTCAAGGACCTCACCGACCCCACCAGGTCCTGGGCCGACGGCCTGCTCTCGGTCGCCAAGCAGCCGTACATCCTCGACGACAAGACGTACGGCATCCCGTTCGACATCGGCATGATCGGCTTCTGGTACAACAAGGCGCTCTTCAAGAAGGCCGGCATCAGCACGCCCCCGACCACCTGGAGCGGCTTCCTCGACGCCGTGAGGAAGCTGAAGACCGCCGGTGTCACCCCGCTCGCCCTGGCCGGCAAGGAGAGCTGGACCGGGATGTACTACTGGGCCTACCTCGCGATGCGCACCGCCGGCATCGACGCCCTCAAGAAGGCGAACGACGACAAGGACTTCACCGGTGCCGGGTTCGTCGAGGCCGGACAGCACCTGAAGGACCTGGTCGCCCTCCAGCCCTTCCAGAAGGGGTTCCTGGGCGCCGCCTACTCCACCCCGACCGGCCAGGCCGCCACCGTCGGCAACGCCAAGGCCGCGATGGAGCTGATGGGTCAGTGGGCCCCCAGCGTCGAGGCCGACGCCGGCAAGGGCATCGGCGCCGACCTCGGCTTCTTCCCGTTCCCGGCCGTCGAGGGCGGCAAGGGCACCGTCACCGAGGTCTTCGGAGGCGGCGGCGGACACGCACTGCGCGCCGACGCCCCGCAGGCCGCCGTCGACTTCCTGAAGTTCTTCGCCTCCGAGACGACGGACCTGGAACTGGTGAAGAAGACCAGCGTGCTGCCTGTCGTACCCGCCGCCGAGAGCGCACTGACCGACACCAACCTCAAGCTCGTACAGGCCCAGTTGAAGGCCGCCACCGGATTCCAGCTCTACCTCGACCAGGCCTACGCGCCCGCCGTCGGCCAGCAGGTCAACGACAGCGTGGCCGGGTTGATAGCCGGGTCCAAGTCGCCCGAGGACGTCACCCAGGCGATCACCAAGACCGCGAAGGAAGAGCAGTAGGCCGCCCGATGACCTCGACCTACCTGCCCGGCACCCGGTCGGGACCGGACGCCGTGCCGCAGCCGCTCCCGCCCGCGGGCCGCGCGCGCTCCCGGCGTCGGCTGCTGCACTGGCTCACCGCGATGGGCTTCCAGCTGCCCGCCCTCGTCCTGTTCGGCGTCCTCGTGCTGCTGCCGATCCTGTTCGCGCTGTACGCCTCGTTCTTCCGCTGGGGCGGCTTCGGCATGCCCTCCGACTACACCGGCACCGACAACTTCACCCGGCTCTTCCAGGACGACGTCTTCCTCGGCGACCTGTGGCGCTGCCTGCTCCTGGTGGTGCTGTCGCTGGCGCTGCAACTGCCGTTCGCGCTCGCCATGGCGGTCCTGCTCAACCAGCGGATCCGCGGCCGGGCCGTCTACCGGATGCTGTTCTTCGCGCCGTACGTGCTCTCCGAGGCGATCACCGGCATCCTGTTCGGGATGATCTTCGCCCCCGGCGACGGTCTCGCCGACCACCTCCTCGGCGACCTCGGCCTCGGCGCGCTCGGCGGGAAGTGGTTCGCCGACCCCTCCACCGTCATGGCCACCCTCTTCCTGGTCATGACCTGGAAGTACTTCGGCTTCCACATGATGCTCTACCTGGCCGGACTCCAGTCCATCCCGGCCGAGTTGACGGAGGCCGCGACCGTCGACGGCGCCTCGCCCTGGCAGCGCTTCCGGCACGTCACCCTGCCGCTGCTCGCCCCCACCCTGCGGATCAGCGTCTTCCTGTCGGTGATCGGCTCCATCCAGCTCTTCGACCTGGTGTGGGTGGTCACCGCGGGCGGCCCCGACCACCACTCGGAGACCATGGCCGTGACCATGTTCCAGTACGGCTTCAAGCGCTACCAGGTCGGCTACGCCAGCGCGATCAGCGTGGCCATGTTCGCCGTCAGCCTCGTCTTCGCCCTCGCCTACCAGCGGTTCGTGCTCCGCCGCGACCTGGCCGGCGCCACCACCAACATGCGGGGGGACGGCGCATGAGCGGCGACCGCAAGACCGTACGGACCCTGCCGCTGCACCTGGTCCTCGTCGTGGTCGGCGCGCTGATGGTCGTGCCCCTGCTGTACGCCCTGCTCTCCGGGTTCAAGACGACCAGCGAGCTGTCCCGCAACCCGGTCGGGCTGCCCGAGTCCTGGGTCACCGCCAACTACACCGGGATCCTCGGCTCCGGCGCGTTCTGGCGGCTGGTCGGCAACAGCACGCTGATCGCGATCGCCACCACCGTCCTGGTGGTCGCGGTCTCGGCACTCGCCGCCTTCTCCTTCGCACGGTTCGCGTTCCGCGGGCGGGAAGTCCTGTTCACCGTGTTCACGATGGGCCTGATGTTCCCCTTCGCGGTGGCCGCCCTGCCGCTCTTCCTGCTGCTGCGCTCGATGAACCTGCTGGACAATCCGCTGGGCGTGATCCTCCCGCAGGCCGCGTTCGGGCTGCCGATGACCATCATCATCCTGCGCGGCTTCTTCCGGGAGATCCCCGGCGAGCTGGAGGAGGCGGCCACGCTCGACGGCTGCGGGCCGTTCGGCTTCTTCTGGCGGATCCTGCTGCCGATGGCCCGGCCGGCGCTCGGCACGGTCTCCGTGCTCGCGGTCGTCACCAGCTGGAACAACTTCTTCCTGCCGCTGCTGGTCTTCACCGATCCGAAGTGGTGGACGATCCCGGTCGGCGTGCAGCAGTTCCAGGGCCAGTACGCCACCGACACCGCCCGGGTCTTCGCGTACCTGGTCCTCGCCATGGTCCCCGCCCTGGCCTTCTACTCGGTCGCCGAACGCCAGCTGGTCGGCGGCCTCACCGCCGGCGCCACCAAGGGCTGAACACCCCCTTCACGCCCCTTCACGGACAGGAGTCGCACGATGTCCCGTACCCGGCTCAGACTCGCCGGTGCCCTCGCGGCCGTTCTCGTGGCGGCCGGAGTGGCCACCGGCCCGGCCGCGCAGGCCCACGACCGGCAGCCCACCCTCGCCGAACTGGCCCAGCGCCACGGCCGTTACTTCGGCAGCGCCACCGACAACCCCGAACTCACCGACACCGCCTACACGAAGCTCCTCGGCACCGAGTTCGACATGATCACGCCCGGCAACGGCATGAAGTGGTACGCCACCGAGCCCCAGCAGGGCGTCTTCGACTGGACCAACGGCGACCAGATCGTGAACCTCGCCCGCGAGAACCACCAGAAGGTCCGCGCCCACACCCTGGTCTGGCACAGCCAGCTGCCCGCCTGGCTCACCTCCCGCGACTGGACGGCCACCGAACTGCGGGCGGTCCTGAAGAAGCACATCCAGACCGAGGTACGGCACTACCGGGGCAGGGTCTACTCCTGGGACGTCGTCAACGAGGCGTTCAACGAGGACGGCAGCTACCGCGAGACCCTCTGGTACAAGACGCTCGGCCCCGGCTACATCGCGGACGCGCTGCGCTGGGCCCACCAGGCCGACCCGCACGCGAAGCTCTACCTCAACGACTACAACATCGAGGGCCTCGGGGCGAAGAGCGACGCCTACTACGCGCTCGCCCAGCAGCTGAAGGCCGCGGGCGTCCCGCTGGACGGCATCGGCCTCCAGGCCCACCTCGCCCTGCAGTACGGCTATCCGGCCACCCTGGAGGACAACCTCCGCCGCTTCTCCCGCCTCGGCCTGGACACCGCGCTCACCGAGGTGGACGTACGGATGCAGCTGCCGGCCACCGACGAGAAGCTGGCCGAGCAGGCGACCTGGTACGCCGATCTGACCACGGCGTGTCTCGCCGTGCGCAGGTGCGTCGGCATCACGGTCTGGGACTACACGGACAAGTACTCGTGGATCCCGGCGTTCTTCCCCGGTGAGGGCGCGGCCCTGCCCTGGGACGAGCAACTCGCCCCCAAACCGGCCTACTTCGCGCTGCGCACAGCTCTCGGCTACTCGGGGTGACCGACCCCGGACGCACGTCGGGGCCGGTGCGCACCATGCGTGTGCGTCCGGCCCCTGCTGGTCACCGGGCGGAGCGGCGGGGCCGCCCGGGGTGATGCGGTGGTGCGGTGGTCTCTCAGGCGGCGGTCACCACGCGGCCGGCACCGAGCGGGCGGTGCGGCGCGATGATCTGGCCGTCGGGCAGGAGCTCACCGGTGTCCTCGAAGAGCAGAACGCCGTTGCACAGCAGGCTCCAGCCCTGCTCCGGGTGGTGCGCCGTGAGGCGGGCGGACTCCCGGTCGGCGGATTCGGCGGTCGGACACGGCGGCTGGTGCTGGCACATGGATAGGGTCTCTCGCTCGGTCGTGATCATGTCGGTCCCCCGTGCTGATGAGTCGGTCAGAATCCAGTGTTGCCTTTCGGGCGTTGCTCCGCAGGGATTTCGCGGCACCGCTTCTCACAGATTGGAGACGCGTCACCCGCGCGGACGGTTCATCCCGGCCGGGCTGCCGATTCGGATGGTTTCACATGGCCGGATGGGGCTAGTCCGGACGACGTGTCATACCGAGACGAGGGCTATTCCGGCTCTTAGGAGCGGTGAATTGCTCGTACGAGCGGAATCCGGTGTCTCCGGCCGTGCCCTACAAAAGTACGCCGGTACCCGGCAACGCGCGCGTACCCCGCCGCTCGACCGGTGGCGGCGGGGTGTGCGCGACGGTGTCTGTCAGGCGGGCGTGATGAGCAGGGGGGCCGGGGTGATCCGGTGGGTCAGCACCGGGAGCAGTTCGGCGACCAGGTGCGGCCGGTGGGCCGCGATGCCGGGCGGCGCGGGTGCCAGCGGTACGAGCAGGTCGGTGGCGGCCGGGTGGCCCTCGGCGCCGTCCGCCGTGCAGTCGCCGTGCAGCCACAGGGTCAGCATGTAGAGGCCGGGCAGGGACAACAGTCGCGGCTGGTAGGTCTGTTGCAGGGCCTCGGCCTGGTGCAGGGCCCGCTCGGTGGAGGTGATGTAGGGGCCCTCGAAGAAGTGCGAGAAGGCCCAGCCGTCCGGGGTGAGCATCGTGTCGGCCGCGGCCACCGCCCGGTCGCCGCAGCGGATCAGGAAGCGCCAGCCGGCCAGCCGGGTGGCGGACACGCCCTCCGGGGTGATCCGGTCCAGTACGTGCACGGGAAGCGGGAGTTCGGGGGTCGCGGGTCCCTGGGCGGTGCGCAGGGAGGGGGTCCGGGCCTCGCGGACCGCGGTGGGGGAACCGAGGGCGGTGAGGACGGATCGCAGTGCGGGCGCGGGGGCAGGAGGGACTTGCAGCGGCATGGTGGGTCGCCTCTCATTCGACAGGCGCGACGGCGCGAGGGCAGGGGCGGACGGCGCTGTCAGCTCACGGGGGGTCAGAGAGGCGGGGGCCCGGTTCGGTGAAGAGAGGTGCGGGCGTTGCCCGCCGCACGTCACTCAGGCGGCAGGAACCAGGACCGAGGGCGCCAGCCTTCTGCCTTGTTCGCGGAGTTTATACGACGCCTGTTCAGGTGGTGTTTCACCGGGATGTTTCATACAACCGAACAAGGCCCAATTCGGCCGTTGATTCGTGCGGAATCCTCCCGGTTTCCTGCCCGTCGAAACCCCGCTGACCTCGGATTACGAGGCTGTCGCGGTAGGCCGGATGTAGTCGGCGTTTTTCACGAGGGGAACGGGGAACCCGAAGTTGCATGCGGCTCCATGCCTCGTGAATGTGCCGCGGGACACATTCCAACAGAGTAGCGGGTGGCCGGTGCCCCGCGCGACGTTATCGATCGCCTCCGCTGGGCATCATCCCACCTGGACTCGGGACACCGGCGGCCGGAAGCCCGGCCCGCCCATTCGAGGAGGGACGCTTCGATGGGGGAGAAGGTCGCGGCGGGCCGGTTCGACCTGTCCGATCGCCGGCGCTACCGCGAAAAGCTCCACGACTGTCTCGCGGGGCTGGAGCGGCTGCTGGTGGAGAAGCGGTTCGACCGCCCCAAGAACCTCATGGGCGTCGAGATCGAATTGAATCTGGCCGGCGCCGACGGCTTGCCGAGAATGTTGAACGGTCAGGTTCTGGAACGTATCGCGAGCCGTGATTTCCAAACAGAACTCGCCATGTTCAATCTGGAAGTGAACATAGCTCCACACCGGCTCGCCGGCCGGGTTTTCGACCGGCTCGCGGAGGAACTCCGGACCTCGCTCGCATATGCCGACCGGAAGGCGGGCGAGGTGGACGCCGGGATCGTGATGACCGGCATCCTGCCCACCCTGGAGCGGGACGACCTGGTCTCCGCGAACCTCTCCGAGGTGGACCGGTACACCCTGCTCAACGACCAGATCGTGGCCGCCCGCGGCGAGGACTTCCTGCTCGACATCGAGGGCGTCGAGCACCTCGTGTGCACCTCGAAGTCGATCGTCCCGGAGGCCGCCTGCACCTCCGTGCAACTGCACCTCCAGGTCACCCCGGCCCGCTTCGCCGACGTGTGGAACGCGGCGCAGGCGGCGGTCGCCGCGCAGATCGCCGTGGGCGCGAACTCCCCGTTCCTCTTCGGCCGCGAACTGTGGCGGGAGTCCCGCCCCCCGCTGTTCATGCAGGCCACCGACACCCGGCCGCCGGAGCTCCAGGCGCAGGGCGTGCGGCCGCGCACCTGGTTCGGCGAACGCTGGATCAGCTCGGCGTTCGAGCTGTTCGAGGAGAACCTGCGCTTCTTCCCCGCCCTCCTCCCGATCTGCGACGAGGAGGACCCCCTGTCCGTCCTCGACGCGGGCGGGGTGCCGAAGCTCGCGGAACTCGTCCTGCACAACGGGACGGTGTACCGCTGGAACCGGCCGGTCTACGGCATCGCCGACGGCGTCCCCCACCTGCGCGTCGAGAACCGCGTGCTGCCGGCCGGCCCCACCGTCACCGACGTCGTCGCCAACGCGGCGTTCTACTACGGCCTGGTCCGCGCCCTCGCGGAGGAGTCCCGCCCGGTGTGGACGCGGCTGCCGTTCGCCGCGGCCGAGGCGAACTTCGACACGGCGTGCCGGTACGGGATCGACGCACGTCTGGTCTGGCCGAGGCGGGCGCGCTACGGCGGCGGTACGGCGGAGGTCGACGCGGTCACCCTGGTCCGCGACGAGCTGCTGCCGCTGGCGGAGGCGGGGCTGGACGCGTGGGGGGTGGAGCCCGCCGACCGGGACTTCTACCTCGGCGTGATCGAGGAGCGGTGCCGCAGGCGGGTCAACGGGGCGTCCTGGCAGGCGGCCACGTTCCACCGGGCCCTGGAGCGGGGCCTGCCGAGGGATGCGGCGCTGGCGGCGATGACGCGGCGCTATGCGGAGCTGATGAACGAGGGGGAGCCGGTGCATACGTGGCCGGTGGGGTTATTGGAGCCGGTGCCGTTGGGGTGAGGCCGACGGGGGCGCGCCGTGGGGGTGCGGTGGGTTGCCGGGTGCCGGTTCGTTGTGGCTGGTCGCGCCCACGCGGCGGAGCCGCATGTCGATACGGCCCCGCGCCCCTTTCGGGGCGCTGCAGCGGGGGTCGGTCGTGCCTGCTTCAGGTTGATCGGGCAAGCTGGGACGTCCCATGGGGCGGCGGGATTGCTCGACTGGAGGCAGGGGTGCAGGTGGAGGCGGATCAGGTGGCCGGTGCTTACCCGGTGGAGCGGCCCTCGCAGCGCATGTTCAGGGACGAGACGCTGCTCGTGCTGGGGCTGTCGCTCGGTGCGAGCGGAGTGTCCGCCCTGATCAGCTTCGTCGGCTCGGTCACCAAACCGGGCGGCCTCAAGGACCAGGCCGCGACCCTCAACGCGTCGGCCGCGCCCGGCCGCCCCTGGCTGGACCTGGCCTGGCAGCTCTTCGGCATCGCGACGGCACTCGTCCCCGTCCTCCTCGTCGCCCACCTCCTCCTGCGTGAGGGCGCGAGCCTGCGCACCCTCGGCTTCGACCGCACCCGCCCCTGGCCCGACCTCGGGCGCGGCGCGGCGATCGCCTCGGTGATCGGCAGCGCGGGAATCGCCTTCTACCTGGCCGCCCGCGGCCTCGGCTTCAACCTCACGGTGGTCCCCGAGGCGCTGCCGGACGTGTGGTGGAAGTACCCCGTACTGATCCTCTCCGCGATGCAGAACGCGATCCTCGAAGAGGTCATCGTCGTCGGTTACCTGCTGCGCCGTCTTGACCAGCTGGGCTGGACCGCCGGCACGGCGCTGGTGGCGAGCTCCGTGCTGCGCGGCTCGTATCACCTCTACCAGGGGATCGGCGGCTTCGTCGGCAACATGGTGATGGGCGTCGTCTTCGTCTACCTGTACCGGCGGTGGGGCCGGGTCGGCCCCCTGGTGGTCGCGCACTCCCTGCTCGACATCGGCGCGTTCGTCGGCTACGCGCTGCTCGCAGGCAAGGTGGGCTGGCTGCCTACGGCGTGAGCAGTTCGCCGTCGATGACGGTGACCGCGCGCCCGGTCAGCAGGACGCGCTCGCCGCGCAGCGCGGTGCGGACGAACCCGGTACGACGGGAGGCCTGGAGCCCCGTGAGATCGGTCCTGCCCAGCCGCCCGGACCAGTGCGGCGCGAGGGCGGTGTGCGCACTTCCCGTCACCGGGTCCTCGTCGATGCCGACGTTCGGGAAGAAGCAGCGGGAGACGTAGTCGTACCCCTTGGCCGGGTCCTCGGCGCGGGCGGTGGCGATGATCCCGCGCGCGGAGTGGGCGCCGAGCTTCCTGTGGTCCGGGGAGAGGCCGAGGACCGTCTTCTCGTCGGCGACCTCGACGAGCAGGTCGCCGATGTTCGCCCCGGTGTCGAACACGGCGACGGGCTCCGCCCCGAGCGCCTCGGCGACACCGTCGGGCGCGTCGACCCGGGTGAGCGGTGCGGTCGGGAAGTCCAGGGTGACGGCCCCGTCCGGACCGGTCGAGGCGATCAGCACCCCGCTCCGGGTGGCGAACCGCACGGGTCCCGGGTGCGCCCCCGTGGTGTGCAGCACGTGAGCCGTGGCGAGGGTGGCATGCCCGCACATCGCGACCTCCGTGACCGGCGTGAACCACCGCAACGCCCAGTCGGCGTCGCCGCCTTGGGGCAGCGGGTGCGCGAACGCGGTCTCGGCGTGGTTCACCTCCATGGCGACGTTCTGCATCCACCCGTCCTCGGGAAAGCCGTCCAGCAGCACGACTCCGGCCGGATTCCCGGCGAAGGGCCGCTCGGCGAAGGCGTCAACGATTCGAATCCGCATGCCCCAGACGCTAGGCCCAGCCCACCGCCCCCGCCCAAGGCCAATCCCGCAACCCTGGCCCGGTTTTCACGAGGTGCGGCCAAATGGGGGGAGGGGGGACGCTTACCGGCGCTGGCAGGGTGCCGCTGCGCCCACCGTGCCGCCCTGCGGCACGCCTGCCCGCAGCTGGGTAACTGTGAAGCGCCCCGTCAGGGGCGCGGGGAACTGCGCGAGCAACCACGACGGCGCCGCACCGGCCGACCGACCGTCAGCTCCCACGGCGCCGATGCCCCTTCGCGCCCCGGCAACGAAAAAAGGAGGGCCGACCCGTCGCCGAGTCGGCCCCCCTGAGCGGAACGCTCAGTCCGTGCCGAGTTCCATCGCCGCCCGGTCCAGCAGCTCGTCGGCGTCCGTCGCGGCCTCCCCGCGGGACGCGATCGCCTCGGCGCCCCCCTCCGGCATGCTGCCGATCAGACCGGTCGCCGCCGCCTGCGCCGCACCGATCGCCGGGTTGGCGGACCCGATCAGGCCCAGCCCCGCGTACTGCTCCAGCTTCGCGCGGGAGTCGGCGATGTCGAGGTTCCGCATGGTGAGCTGGCCGATCCGGTCCACCGGACCGAACGCCGCGTCCTCGGTGCGCTCCATCGACAGCTTGTCCGGGTGGTAGCTGAACGCCGGCCCCGTCGTGTCGAGGATCGAGTAGTCCTCGCCGCGCCGCAGCCGCAGCGTCACCTCGCCGGTGACGGCCGCGCCGACCCACCGCTGCAGCGACTCGCGGATCATCAGCGCCTGCGGGTCCAGCCACCGGCCCTCGTACATCAGCCGGCCGAGCCGCCGGCCCTCGTTGTGGTACTGCGCGACCGTGTCCTCGTTGTGGATCGCGTTGACGAGGCGCTCGTACGCCGCGTGCAGCAGCGCCATGCCCGGTGCCTCGTAGATGCCCCGGCTCTTGGCCTCGATGATCCGGTTCTCGATCTGGTCGGACATGCCGAGCCCGTGCCGGCCGCCGATCGCGTTGGCCTCCATGACCAGCTCGACGGCGGTCTCGAACTCCTTGCCGTTGATCGTGACCGGGCGGCCCTGGTCGAAGCCGATCGTCACGTCCTCGGGGAGGATCTCGACCTCGGGGTCCCAGAACCGCACACCCATGATCGGCTCGACGGTCTCGATGCCGTTGTCCAGGTGCTCCAGGGTCTTCGCCTCGTGCGTGGCACCCCAGATGTTGGCGTCGGTGGAGTACGCCTTCTCCGTGCTGTCCCGGTACGGCAGCCCGTGGGCCACCAGCCACTCGGACATCTCCTTGCGGCCGCCGAGCTCGGTCACGAAGTCCGCGTCCAGCCACGGCTTGTAGATGCGCAGGTGCGGGTTGGCGAGCAGCCCGTACCGGTAGAACCGCTCGATGTCGTTGCCCTTGAAGGTCGACCCGTCGCCCCAGATCTGGACGTCGTCCTCCAGCATGGCCCGCACCAGCAGCGTGCCGGTGACGGCCCGGCCGAGCGGCGTGGTGTTGAAGTACGCCCTCCCGCCCGAGCGGATGTGGAACGCGCCGCAGGTGAGCGCGGCCAGGCCCTCCTCGACCAGCGCGGCCCGGCAGTCGACCAGGCGCGCGATCTCGGCACCGTAGGTGTGCGCACGGCCGGGCACCGAGGCGATGTCGGGCTCGTCGTACTGGCCGATGTCGGCGGTGTAGGTGCACGGGACGGCGCCCTTGTCGCGCATCCACGCGACCGCCACCGAGGTGTCGAGCCCGCCGGAGAAGGCGATGCCGACGCGCTCGCCGGCGGGAAGGGAGGTGAGGACCTTGGACATAGGAAGATTATGCATGAGAACGCATGGTCATGCAACGTCCCTGTACGGCCGCGTGAACTCGGCCGCGGTGGCGACCGAAGGGGCTTGCCATCCGAATGCTTCCGATATATCGTCGAAGCATCGCGAACGATACGCGACAGATCAACGATGAATGGAGTGATTGCCATGCGTACCCACGGATTCGAGCGTGGACATGGTCAGAGCGGCTCTCGCGGGCGGGGCGGCTTCGGTGGACGTGACGGCCGGCGTGCGGCGTTCGGGCCCTTCGGCCCGGGTGGCCCCGGCTTCGGTCCCGGCGGACCCGGTTTCGGACCGGGGCCCTGGGGGCCGCGAGGGCGCGGTGGTCCCAGGGGAAGGGCGCGGCGCGGTGACGTACGGGCCTCGATCCTGGCCCTGCTGAAGGACCGCCCGATGCACGGTTACGAGATGATCCAGGAGATCGCCGAGCGCAGCGGCGGCGCGTGGAAGCCCAGCCCCGGCTCGGTCTACCCCACCCTTCAGCTGCTGGAGGACGAGGGCCTGATCGCCAGCGAGAGCGAGGGCGGCAAGAAGCTGTTCGCCCTCACCGACAGCGGCCGCACCGCCGCCGACGAGGGGCCGGACGCCCCCTGGGAAGAGGCTTCCCGCGGGGTCGACTTCGAGGCCCTGAGCGAGATCCGGCAGGCCGGCTTCGGTCTGATGGAGGCCTTCGGGCAGGTCTGGAAGACCGGCAGCAAGGAGCAGCGCGAGAAGGCGCTGGCCGTCATCAACGAGACCCGCAAGAAGCTGTACCTCATCCTCGCCGACGAGGACTGACCCTCGGGCACGAGGTGAGACCGGGCGCCCCGCGGAACGATCCGCGGGGCGCCCCGGCGCGTCCGGCGTGTCCGGGGTGTCCGGTCTGGCGGGTGGGTCCGGTCCGTCCGGCGGGCCGGGCGGTTCAGGCCACCAGTCCGCCCAGCTTGCGCAGCGACTCGTTCAGGGCCGCCGTCGCCGAGTCCTTGAGCTTGCCCGCCATCAGCGACACGGCCGCGCCCGTGAACTCGCCGTCGATCCGCACGCCCGTCGCGTCCCCGTCCGGGGTCAGTGTGTAGCGGGTGGCGACGGTCACCGCCATCGGCCCCTTGCCGCGGATCGCCATCACCCGCGCCGGCTCCAGCTCCTCGATGGTCCACTCGACCTCTGCCGGGAAGCCCATCAGCTTCATGTTCTCCTGGAAGGTGCCGCCCACGGCCAGGGTCTCGGGGCCGCCCTTGGGAAAGTTGGTGTGGGTCGCGTTCCACTCGCCGTACGCCGACCAGTCGGTGAGCTGTGCCCACACCTTCTCGGCCGGTGCCTGGATGCGTGCCTCCGCGCTGACTTCGGCCATCGGGCCACCCCTTCGTGTCGGGCTACGGTGTCGCGGAACGTAGCCGCAGGGCCTCGAACATTCAATACTGATTAACCGTCAGGAAATGTGCGGATCCGGGGCGGCGAGGGCCGCCCCGGCCGGTCAGCCGACCCGCCGTATCAGCGCCGCGTCGAACAGGTCCCACGCACGCGGGAGCGCGCTCTCGTCATGGCAGTGCCAGGCGTCCCAGAACAGGTCCGCGGGCAGCGCGTCCGGCGGGGCGTACACCCGGTACACGTACTGCCTGCCGTCGACCGCCGGCAGGGCGACCAGCCAGCAACAGCACGCGCTCTCCACGTCAGTGAGAGACGTACGACTGGTGCGCGACGGTTGCGCGTGGGGCGCACGGCAAGACGGCGCGCGCCGCTGTGGCCGGAATCGGTCTGATCTCATCCGTAAGGAGGAGATTCCGGCCATCCGCGTCCACTCTGCGTGGGACGCGAAAATGCTTCCCCCCGCCGATGACTCTGGTCCCTGGGATTGATGAGGTAGGGGATGTGCAACCCCGTATTCCCCGCCAGCCCGCCCAGGACCAGGGCGGTATCCACGCGGACGACGACGCCGGGCTCGGTGCGGAGCTGGCGGCGGTGGTCGCCGGTGCCCGCCGCCGGGCCGTACGGGACGGGGACCGTCAGGTCGACACCGCCCATCTGCTGCACTCGCTGATCGAGTACGACCCCGAGGTGCGGGCCGCCATCGGCGACGCCCCGCAGCTCGCCCGGCTGCTCGGCTACCTCGTGCAGCGCAGCATCGGCTACGGCCTGCGCTGGCAGGGCGGGGTCGAGGACTCCGGCGCGCTGCCGGCCCTTCCGCAGGCAGCGGGAAGGGCCGAGGGCAGGGGCGACGGCGCCTGGTCGCCGGTGGCCGCCGCCGCCCTGGAGTACGCCCGCAGCCGCGCCCGGCGCCGTGGCGAGGTCCACGCCGACGGCATCGACCTGCTCGCGGGCCTGGTCCTCGACCCGGAGTCCCGGGCCGTGGAGGTGCTGGAGCGGGCCGGGGTGGCCGCCCGGGCGCTGGTCCTGCGGATAGACGGGGACGGGGCGATCCGGGACACCGGGACGCCGGGGCGGAACCCGGGGGCGGAACGCCGCACGTCCAGCCGTTGAGACAGGTGTCATAGGGGGTGACGCTCATGTCGCCCGCTGGCATCATGTCCCGGTGCACACCACTGACAGCAGCCACGGAAAGAGCCTCGGGCTCTCCCTCGCCCTCGGGTCGGCGCTCGCCTTCGGCGGCTCCGGCGTCGCGGCCAAGCCCCTGATCGAGGCCGGGCTCGCGCCGCTGGACGTGGTGTGGCTGCGGGTCGCCGGTGCCGCGCTGGTGATGCTCCCGCTCGCCGTCCGCCACCGTGACCTGCCGCGCCGCCGGCCGGCGCTGCTCGCCGGGTTCGGCCTGCTCGCCGTGGCCGGGGTCCAGGCCTGCTACTTCGCCGCCATCTCCCGGATACCGGTGGGCGTGGCGCTGCTCGTGGAGTACCTCGCTCCCGCGCTGGTGCTCGGCTGGGTCCGGTTCGTGCAGCGCCGGCCGGTCACCCGCGCCGCCGCGCTCGGTGTGGTCCTCGCGGCGGGCGGCCTCGCGTCTGTGGTGGAGGTCTGGTCGGGGCTGCGGTTCGACGCCCTGGGGCTGGTGCTGGCTCTGGGGGCGGCGTGCTGCCAGGTGGGGTACTTCGTGCTCGCCGACCACGGCGGGGGCGACGGGGACCACGGCGGCGGCGAGGGGGCGGATCCGCTGGGGGTGATCGCCTACGGGCTGCTGGTCGGGGCGGGCCTGCTCACCGTGGTGGCCCGGCCGTGGGAGATGGACTGGTCGGTGCTGGCCGGCTCCGCGCGGATGAACGGGGCGGCCGTGCCGGCGGTGGTCCTGCTGGGGTGGATCGTGCTGGTCGCGACGGTCGTCGCGTACGTCACGGGTGTGGTGTCGGTAAGGCGGTTGTCTCCGCAGGTGGCGGGCGTGGTGGCCTGTCTGGAGGCGGTGGTGGCGACCGTGCTGGCGTGGGTGCTGCTGGGGGAGCGGCTGGGTGTGCCGCAGGTGGTGGGCGGGGTTGTCGTACTGGCCGGGGCGTTCATCGCGCAGTCCTCCGCGCCCGCCAAGGGCTCCGCCGAACCCTTGGCGCGTGGTGAGGGTGTGGTCCGGGAGCCGGCGGTCTGAGCGCCGTCGGGCGCCGGTCGGTGGTCGCCGGTGGTGGCCGGTCGTGCCCATGCGGCGGAGCCGCACATCGGACACGGCCCGGCGCCCCCGAGGGGGGCGCCGCACATCAGCGGGTCTTCAGGTACTGCGGCACCGCGACGCCCGCCGCCAGGTCCCCGTTCGCGACCGGGGCGTCGTACCCCTTCCGCAGCGGCAGCACGCCCGCCCAGTAGGGGAGGTCCATGTCCTCCGGCTCGTCGTTCGCGCCGCCCGTGCGGGTCTTGGCGGAGACCTCGTTCAGGTCGAGGCGGATCACCGCGGTCGCGGCCAGTTCCTTCTTGTCGGCGGGCCGGGAGTCGGCGGCCCGGCCCGGCACCACGTGGTCGACCAGGGCGTCCAGCGCGCGGCACTTCTCCTCGGGGTCGGTGACCTGGTGGGCGATGCCGTGCACCACCACGGAGCGGTAGTTGACCGAGTGGTGGAAGGCCGAGCGGGCCAGCACCAGTCCGTCGACGTGGGTGACCGTCACGCACACCGCGAGTCCGGGGTCGGCCTGGCCGGTCATCCGCAGCGGCCGCGAGCCCGTCGAGCCGTGCAGGTACAGGACCTCGCCGACCCGTCCGTACAGCGTCGGCAGCACCACCGGCGCGCCGTCGCGCACGAAGCCGAGGTGGCAGAGGTAGCCCTCGTCGAGGATCGCATGCACCACTTCCCTGTCGTACGACGCCCGGTCGGCGGAGCGGGTGGGAACGGTGCGGTCGGTCTTCGGGTAGGCGGCGGGCTGGGCCGGGACGGTCCCCTGTACGGCTGTCTCCATTGCTTTTCTCCATTGCACTAGTGCATAATGCTGTTTGTGCTAGGAGAATATCCGATCGAAGGGCGCGGCGCAGCGGAGATTGCGGCCAGCGTCGAGCGCGCGGTGGGTTCCGGGAAGCTGGAGCCGGGGCAACTGCTGCCCCCGATGCGGGAGTTGGCGAGCAGGCTCGGGGTGAATCCCAATACGGTCGCGGCCGCGTACCGCACCCTGCGCGAGCGCGGGGTCATCGAGACCGCCGGCCGGCGCGGGAGTCGTGTCCGGCCGAAGCCCGCCACGACCGGGCGGGAGGGGATCCGCGTCGACGTCCCGGCCGGGGTGCGCGACCTGTCCTCCGGCAACCCGGACCCCGCGCTGCTGCCCGGCCTCGCGGCGGCCCTGGCGGCGGTGGCGGCCGAGGGCGACCGCGACCCCGTCCTCTACGGCGCGGACCCCGTCGAGCCGGAGCTGGAGCGGATGGCGCGCGCCGAACTGGCCGCCGACGGTGTGCCCGAGGGACCGCTCACCGTCACCTCGGGCTCCCTGGACGCCGCCGAACGCGTCCTGCTGGCGCACCTCAAGCCCGGCGACCCGGTGGCCGTCGAGGACCCCGGCTGGGGCCGCACCCTCGACCTGATCCCCGCGCTGGGTCTGCGCACCGTCCCGGTGGCCGTCGACGACGAGGGGCCGCGGGCCGACGCCCTGCGCCGGGCCCTGGAGTCGGGGGCGCGCGCCCTGATCGTCACGGCCCGGGCGCACAACCCCACCGGTGCCGCGGTGACCGCCGCCCGCGCGCGTGCCCTGCGGGCCGTCCTGCGCGCCCACCCGCACACCCTGCTGATCGAGGACGACCACGGCCACGGCATCGTCGACCTCCCGCTGCATCCCCTGGCGGACGTCACCCACCACTGGGCCTTCGTCCGCTCGGTGGCCAAGGCCTACGGCCCCGACCTGCGCCTGGCCACCCTGACCGGCGACGAGGTCACGGTCGACCGGGTGCGGGGGCGCCAGCGCCTGGGCCCCGGCTGGGTGAGCCGGCTGCTGCAGCGCACGGTGGTGCGGATGTGGGCCGACGGCGCGGTGGACGGCCCCGAGGTGGCTGCGGCGTACCGGGCCCGCCGTGCACTGCTCATCGACGCGCTGGCGGACCACGGCGTCGAGGCCCACGGCCGCAGCGGCATGAACGTGTGGGTCCCGGTTCCCGACGAGACGGGCGCGGTGTCCCGGCTGCTGCACGAGGGGTGGGCGGTGGCCCCGGGCGCGCGCTACCGCCTGGCGACCCCGCCGGGCATCCGCATCACCGTCTCGACGCTGACGCCTGAGGAGGCCGGTCCGCTGGCGGCGGCGGTGGCGAGGGCGGTGACACCGGCGAAGGGCCGGATCCAGGCCTGAGGGCTCCGCTGGTGAGGCCGTGCGTTCACCGCGGGCCGGTGGGGGCTGGTCGCGCAGTTCCCCGCGCCCCTTACGGGGCGCTGCCGCTCAGCCGCGCCCCGCGCCCTCCCGGGCGCGCGGCTTCACCTGCGTGAGGGCCGCTCCCGCGAGGACGATCACCGCTCCCACCGGCGTGCTCCAGCGCAGCGACTCGCCCAGCACCGCGACCCCCGCCGCGGCGGCGATGACCGGGATGAAGTACGTGACCATCTGGGCGGTGGTCGGCCCCACCTCCGCCACCAGCCCGTACTGCACGAGTACCGCCAGCCCCGTCCCCAGCGCACCCAGTGCGGCGATCGCCAGCAACGGGACCAGCGCGAAGTGCGCCGGGAAGGATGTGAACACCGGTGTCACCACGGCCAGTTGAACCGTCGCCAGCAGCAGCTGCGCCCCGGTCATCGCCAGATGCGAGTCACCCGTCCCGGCCAGCGTCCGCCGGACGTAGATCCAGCCGATCGGATAGCTCAGCGAGGCCAGGAGCGCCATCGCGGTCCCCGTGACGTCCAGGCCGTGGAAACCCTCCCAGGCTCCCAGCACCGTCAGCACCCCGATGAACCCCAGTCCGAGTCCGGCGAAGCGCACCCTCGTCGGGCGGTCCTCCGACAGGGCCACCAGCGACAGCACCATCCCCCACAGTGGCGAGGTCGCGTTGCAGATCCCCGCGAGTGTGGAGGGGATCGTCAGCTCCGAGTAGGCGAAGAGGGAGAAGGGCAGCGCGTTGAGCAGGAACGCGGCGACCGCCAGGTGACCCCAGGTGCGGGCCCCGCGCGGCAGCCGCTGCCGCTTCACGGCCATCGCCGCCGCGAGCACCGCCGTACCGAACACCAGGCGTCCCAGGGTGACCTGGAAGGGGGCGTAGCCCTCCGTCCCCACCTTGATGAAGAGGAAGCTGAAGCCCCAGATCAGCGACAGGGCGCCGAAGCGCAGGCGCCAGTCGAGGCGGGGGCGGGCGGGGCCGGCGGCCAGGGCCGGCTCGCTGGTCGCGGTGGTGGTGACGGTGCTCATGCCCTCCACCATGCGGGAGCCGACCTCGTAGCACAATCGAGACTTCCCCCCGGGTACCTCTTAGAATCGCTTACATGTTGAACCTGGAGCGCCTGCGCACCCTCGACGCCCTCGCCCGGCACGGCTCGGTCAGCGGCGCCGCCGAGGCCCTGCACGTCACGACGTCGGCGGTGTCGCAGCAGATGGGCAAGCTGGAACGCGAGGTGGACCAGCAGCTCCTCGCGAAGAACGGCCGGGGCATCCGGCTCACCGACGCCGGCCGGCTGCTCGCCGAGCACGCGGCCCGGATCCTCTCCCAGGTCGAGCTGGCCCAGTCCGACCTGGAGGCACACCGGGGCCAGGTCGTCGGCGAGCTCAGGCTGTCCGCGTTCCCGACGGCCGCCCGAGGCCTGTTCCCGACCGCACTCTCCGCCCTGCGCACCCGGCACCCGGCGCTGCGCGTCCGCTCCAGCGAACTGGAACCGGAGAACGGCATCGCCGGGGTCGTCCGCGGCGACCTCGACCTCGCCGTCGTCCTGGACTGGTACAACAAGCCGATGCCGGTGCCCGACGGGCTGGTCAAGGCGCCCCTGCTGGACGACCCCGCCGAGGTGGCGCTGCCGGCCGGGCACCGGCTCGCCGGCCGCGAGGAGGTGGACCTGGGGGAGTTCGCCGAGGACGAGTGGATCACCTGGGGCGAGGGCGAGTTCTGCCACGAGTGGCTGATGTTCACGCTCCGCTCGCGCGGCATCGAACCCATCGTCGGACACCGCGCGGCCGAGACCCACACCCAGCTCAACCTGGTCGCGGCCGGGTTGGGGGTCTGCATCGCCCCGCTGCTGGGCCGCCACCCGGTGCCGGACGGCATTGTCATGGTGCCGCTGAAGCAGCGGGTGCGCCGCCACGTGTACGTCGTCTGGCGGGCCGACGCCGACCGCCGCCCGTCGATCCGGGCGGCGGTGGAGGCCCTGCGCGGCGCGGCCGAGGCGATCGCCTGAACCGGCCCCGGACCTGCCCCCCCGAACCGCCTTACGCGGAGCCCAGCTTGCGGAAGTCCCAGGAGGCGATCTTTGTCGGGGTCAGCCGCGCCCAGGCGTGCCGGCCGTCGTGCGGCATCTCGTCCAGGCCGAAGTTCTTACGGGCGAACACCGTCTCGACGTAGTCGAGTTCGGCGACCAGTTCGCCGGTGCGCGGGACCTCGCCCACGAACTCGACGGTCCCTCTCAGCTCCACGCCGCGCAACTGGTCGTACTCCTCCCCGGAGTCGACCACGACGGCCACCCGCGGATCGCGGCTGAGGTCCTTCCAGCGCTGGCTGCGCACCACCGAGTACAGCCACAGGGACGTGCCGTCCCAGGCGAACCACAGGGCGCTGACGTGCGGGGCACCGGACGCCGATACGGTCGCGACCCGGCAGGTGCGTTGTGTGGTGAGGAACTCGTCCAGCTCACCGGGCGTCATCATGATCTTCCGGCCCCGGCGCTGAGTGACGGTCATGCGGCCCCCTCGTCTCTTCTTCCGTTCCCGCGCGATGGCGGTTAGTGTCACCCGCCCCGCACCAAGGCGGAAGGGGGCGTCATGCCGTCGTCGTCCGAACGGCTCTCGGAACTCCTCGACCCCGTGAGCACCGTGCTGCTCACCGTCGAGTGCCAGCAGGGTGTGGTGGGCCCGGACAGCGCGCTGCCCGAACTCGCCCGTGAGGCAAGGACGTCGGGGGCGCTGGGCAACATCGCCCGCCTCGTCGCCGCCGCGCACGACACCGGTGTCCAGGTGATCCACGCGATCGCCGAACGCCGCCCGGACGGCCGGGGCGCGAACCGCAACGCCCGCCTGTTCCGCGCCGCCGAACGGCTGCCCGTCCAGCAGCTGTCCGGCACGGCCGCGGTCCGCGTCGCGCCCCCCATCGAGGTCTCGGAGGAGGACCTCGTCGTACGACGGCTGCACGGCCTGTCGCCGATCCAGGGCACCGACGTCGACCCGCTGCTGCGCAACCTCGGCTGCCGCACCCTGGTCGTCACCGGTGTCTCGGCCAACGTGGCCATCCCGAACACGGTGTTCGACGCGGTCAACCGGGGCTACACGGCCGTCGTCCCGGCCGACGCCATCGCGGGAGTGCCCTCCGAGTACACCCCCGCGATGGTCCGCAACACCCTCGCATTGGTCGCTACGGTCGCGACCACGGACGAGGTGCTCGGCTGCCTCAAACAACCGCGCCGGCGGTCCTGAGGATCAGGCCAGCGTTATCTGGTCGCCGGAGACCGTGATGTTCGCGGCCGTCAGACCCGTGGTCGCCGGGCCCTGCTTCACGCTGCCGTCCGCGATGGCGAACTTGCTGCCGTGACAGGGGCAGACGATCTCGCCGCTCGCGATGCTCGTCACCGCGCAGCCGGCGTGCGGGCACTTCGTCGAGAACGCCTTGTACGTGCCCGCCGTCGGCTGGGTCACGACCACGGCCTGGTCCTTGTAGATCGTGCCGCCGCCCTCGGGGATGTCCGTGGTCTTGGCGAGCGCGGTGCCGCCGGCCGCGGCCGTGGAGCCGCCCGCCGAGCCGTTGCTGTCCTGGGTGGTGGAGCCACCCGCGTTGTTGTTCGTGGTGGTCGTGCTCGACGAGTCGTCGGACGACCCGCAGGCAGTCAGCGCGGCGGCGAGCCCCGCCGCTCCGGCCGCCGCCATGACGGTACGGCGGCCCGGTCCGGCTGAGGGGTTGAGCGGTGCGCTGGTCATGTGAGGGGTTCCCTTCCGCGGAGCTTCTCGTTGATCTGTCCAGGGGTACGGTCTTCGCGCACCACCTGTTCAGACGGCATCCAGATAGTGACCACCTGGACATGAGGCTTCGGTAAAACGGCGCTGTCGGTTCGCTGTCGGTCTTGACCTGCGGCGCAGCGGGACAGGCGCGCCACGGCACCGTGCGCCGACCTGTCTGCCGACCTGTCTGCCGTCGCTGCCGCGTTCGGTTACTCGGAACCGCTCTCCCGGACGGGCAGGAGGACCATCAGGGACAGCTTCTCGTCCTGGGCGTCCGCCAGTTTCAGACAGTCCAGGTCGATGTGGCCGAGCCGCGGGTGCCGCAGCTCCTTGCGGGTGGCGGTGAATCCGCTGACGCTGCGCTCGTCCCACAGTTCGCGGAACGCCTCGGAGGAGTCCAGCAGCGACTCCAGGAGCGCGGGGCCGCGCGGATCGTCCGGATACCGGGCGAGGGCCACCCGGAACTGGCCGACGAGGGACCGCGCCTCGCCGGGCCAGTCGACGAACAGTCCGGAGCCGCGCGACTGGGCGAAGGTGATCCAGAGGATGTTCCGCTCGTCCGCCGTCCGCTGGTCGAGGCCGCCGAGCAGTTCGGCGTACGCGTCGTTGTACGCCAGCAGGTCCCACCACGGGTTCATCACGTAGGCGGGCTTCGGGGAAAGCTCCCGCACCAGCCGCTCCAGGAGGGGATCGACCTTCGCGGGTGCCGGACCCGTCGGCGGCGGCAGCAGGGCGGCCAGGGTGAACAGGTGCGTGCGCTGCGGCCCGGACAGGCGCAGTGCGCGGGCCAGGCTTTCGATGACCTGCCTGCTCACGCTGATGTCGCGGCCCTGTTCCAGCCACGTGTACCAGGTGACGCTCAGCCCGGCGAGCTGTGCCAGCTCCTCGCGGCGCAGTCCCGGGGTGCGGCGTCGCGGCCCGGACCGGAAGCCCGCCGCCGCAGGGTCGGTCGCCTCCCGGCGGGCGCGGAGGAAGGCGCCGAGTTCGTCGCGCTGGACCAGGTCGGTCATGAGGCACCGGCGGCATCGGCGAGCAGGGCCTCGGACACGTCCCACAGCCGGCGGGCGTTCTCCGGGTCGACGGCGTACCGGGCGACGCCGTGCAGTGTGCCGGTGCGCCGGTCGACCACCCCGGCCTCGGCGCAGTCGTCGAAGTAGCGCCCGCCCACCCCCTCCAGCAGCGGCGAGACCGCGAGGAGCACCGAGGTGGCGGCGCCCTGCTCCACCGTCTTCATCCGGTCGGCCGCCACCCGCCCGCCGCTGCCCCCGATGTGCCGCTGGAGGCTGGTCACGACGGCCCCCGGCATGAGGGCGTTGGCGGTGATGCCCGTCTCCGCCCCGAGCCCGGAGGACGCCCCGGTGACCAGTGCCCGGCGCCCGGAGAGGTCGATGCCGGCGGCCGCCTCGGCCGCGGTGCTGGAGAAGCCGAAGGGGGTGGTGATCATGCCGAACTCCTCTTGATGCGGTGGTTCCTCCCACTCACCGTAGGAGCCTCGATGACCATGACGCCAACGAGACTTGGGAACAGGTGGTATGCGCTGACGTCATGGACGGGACCCGCGCGACCACCGGCTGTGTGCGGTCGCCCGCACGGCGTGGACCGGGGGTTCCCGGCCTGCTGTCACGCTCGGTCACTATGCTCACTTCGGACCGGAGAACACCCCGGTCGCCGACTGCCTGGTTGAGAAGCTGGATGGCCTGGGAAAATGCTGCGAGAAGTCACCGCGACCCGCTACATCACGCCCCTGCGCGAGGGTGGCTCGCTGCCGGGGCTCGTCGAGGCCGACGACTTCGGGACGTACGTCCTGAAGTTCACGGGCGCGGGGCAGGGCCGCAAGACGCTGGTCGCCGAGGTCGTCTGCGGTGAACTCGCGCGCCGGCTCGGGCTCCGGATGCCCCGGCTGGTCACCGTCGCACTGGATCCGGTGCTGGGGCTCGGCGAACCCGAGCAGCAGGTGCAGGACCTGCTGCGGGGCAGCGGCGGCACCAACCTCGGCATGGACTTCCTGTCCGGCGCCCTCGGGTTCGACCCGCTCGCCTTCGCGGTGAGCCCCGAGGAGGCCGGGCGGATCGTCTGGTTCGACGCGCTGATCAACAACGTCGACCGCTCCTGGCGCAACCCCAACCTGCTGGTCCACCGCGGCGACCTGTGGCTCATCGACCACGGCGCCACCATGATCTGGCAGCACAACTGGCCGTCGGCCGAGGCCTCCGCCGCCCGCCCGTACGACGCCGCCGACCACGCGCTGAGCCGGTTCGGCCCCGATGTCCGTGCGGCCGCCGCCGAGCTGGCGCCCCGGGTCACCGAGGACCTGCTCGCCGAGGTCACCGCCGAGATCCCGGACGTCTGGCTCGCCGCCGAGCCGGGCTTCGACACCCCCGACGAACTGCGGCGCACCTACGCGCGGCCGCTGCTCGCCCGGGCCGCCGTCATCCACGAACGCATCACCGGCATCGAGGGGGCCAAGTGAGCGAGACCCATATCTACATGGCCGGACATGTGACCGAGCGCCACATCACCCGGGCCGGCCAGGGCGGCGACCGCGACGTCTTCGAGTACGCCCTGCTGCACGTCGTACCCCGAGTGGAGCGCGGCGAGCGCATCAACGCCGGCGTGATCGTGTACTGCCGGGCCAAGACCTACGTCGGCGCCCGCACCCATCTCGACGAGGCCCGGCTGCTGGCCCTGGACCCGGACGCGGACGTGGCCGGGGTGCGGGCCGCGCTCGGGGCGGTGGAGGACGTCTGCGCGGGCGGGGCGGCGGCGGGGCACGCGGCCGGCGACGACCCGGGGCGGCGCTTCCGCTGGCTGGTCGCGCCCCGCTCCACCGTCGTACAGCCGGGCCCCGTGCACACCGGGCTCACCCTCGATCCGGCCGCCGAGACGGAGCGGTTGCTGGACCTCCTGGTGAGGTAATGGATCACACCGCGCGGTGCAGCGTTGACACCGCGTGCCAGGGCTTCTAGCGTCACGTCTGTCGAAGGTACTAAGCGGTCGCTCACTGTCCGGCCGGGTTCTCGATCAGGTGTTCTCAAGGGCGAGGAGAAACAGCAATGTCCAGCACTGAGCAGCGGGTGGCCGTCGTCACCGGTGCCGCGCGGGGTATCGGCGCCGCCACCGCCGTACGACTGGCCGCCGAGGGGCGCGCGGTCGCCGTGATCGATCTCGACGAGGCCGCCTGCAAGGACACCGTCGAGAAGATCACCGCGGCCGGCGGCAGGGCGATCGCGGTCGGCGCCGACGTCTCCGACGAGGCCCAGGTCGCCGCCGCGATCACGCGGGTCGTCGAGGAGCTGGGCGCCCCGACCATCCTGGTCAACAACGCCGGCGTGCTCCGCGACAACCTGCTGTTCAAGATGTCCGCGTCGGACTGGGACACGGTCCTGAACGTGCACCTGCGCGGCTCCTTCCTGATGACCAAGGCCGTCCAGCAGCACATGGTCGAGGCCGGCTGGGGGCGCGTGGTCAACCTGTCCTCCTCCTCGGCGCTCGGCAACCGCGGCCAGGCCAACTACTCCGCCGCCAAGGCCGGTCTGCAGGGCTTCACCAAGACCCTCGCCATCGAGCTCGGCAAGTTCGGCATCACCGCCAACGCCGTCGCCCCCGGCTTCATCGCCACCGAGATGACCAAGGCCACCGCCGACCGCGTCAAGATGGGCTTCGAGGAGTTCAAGGCCGCCGCCGCCACCCAGATCCCCGTGCAGCGCGTCGGCGAGCCCGAGGACATCGCCAACGCCATCGCCTTCTTCACGAACGAGGCCGCCGGCTTCGTCTCCGGCCAGGTCCTGTACGTGGCCGGCGGACCGCTCGACTAGCAGACCACCGGGGAACCTGAGGAACACTGACATGACTGAACTGCCCGAGCTGTCCGGCAAGGTCGCCGTCATCACCGGCGCGAGCCGCGGCATCGGCTACGGCGTCGCCGAGGCGCTGGTCGCCCGTGGCGACCGGGTCGCCATCACCGGCCGCAACGAGGACGCCCTCAAGGAGGCCGTCGAGAGCCTCGGCGCCGAGCGCGTCATCGGCATCGCCGGCAAGGCCCACGACCTGGCCCACCAGAGCGAGGTCGTCGAGCGCACCATGGCGGCCTTCGGCCGCGTCGACTACCTGGTCAACAACGCCGGTACCAACCCGGTGTTCGGCCCGATCGCCGACGTCGACCTGGACGTGGCCCGCAAGGTGTTCGAGACCAACGTGGTCTCGGCCCTCGGCTTCGCCCAGAAGACCTGGCACGCCTGGCAGAAGGACAACGGTGGCGCCATCGTCAACATCGCCTCCGTCGCCGGTCTGTCGGCCTCGCCGTTCATCGGCGCGTACGGCATCAGCAAGGCCGCGATGATCAACCTGACCCAGCAGCTGGCGCACGAGTTCGCCCCCGGCGTCCGGGTCAACGCGATAGCCCCCGCGGTCGTCAAGACCAAGTTCGCCGAGGCCCTGTACGAGGGCCGGGAGGCGGAGGCCGCCGCGGGCTACCCGCTCAAGCGGCTCGGCGTGCCCTCCGACATCGGTGGCGCCGCCGCATTCCTCACCTCGGAGCAGTCCGACTGGATCACCGGCCAGACGCTCGTCGTCGACGGCGGCATCTTCCTCAACGCCGGCATGGCCTGACGGACCCTCGGGCGTCGTTTTCGTCACAGATATTTGCCACATGTGTGAGGAAAACGGCGCCCGCGCGGTCGTACGGGATCCGCACAGCCATTTGACAACGTCGTCATAGCACATTCGATCAACGCCCGTGTTTCCGGGGTGCTTCAAGGCGCGCAACGCTGCGGTAAGGTCTGCCGCCGACCCCTGGTATGGCGGATCGAGGAGTGCGCGCGTGTTCAACCGGAACCGAGGGCTGCGAAGAGTTGCCGCGGTCGCGTCCATATCCCTGGTGGCCGGGTGCGGTGTGTTCTCCAGCAGCAGTACCGGCAACAGCGGGCCGATCGTCGTCGGAACGACCAGCGCCCCCAGCACCCTTGACCCGGCGGGATCGTGGGACGGCTCCTGGGAGCTGTTCCGGAACGTGTACCAGACCCTGCTCGCCTACCCCGACGGCGCCACCACCCCCCAGCCCGACGCCGCCCGGAAGTGTGCCTTCACGGACTCCGGCGACCGCACCTACCGCTGCGAACTGCGCTCCGGCCTGAAGTTCGCCGACGGCGACACACTCGACGCCGAGGCCGTCAAGTACTCCATCGACCGGATCCGGAACATCAACGCGCCCAGCGGCCCGGCCGGACTGCTCGGCAGCCTCGACCGGGTGCAGGCCGTAGGCGACCACGAGGTGGTCTTCCACCTCAACAAGGCCGACACCACCTTCCCGTTCGTGCTCGCGACCCCCGCCATGTCGATCGTCGACCCCGACGACTACCCCGCCCACTCGCTGCGCAAGGACGACTCCGTGCACGGCTCCGGGCCGTACACCCTCAGGTCCTACGACGACGGCAAGCGGGCCGAGCTGGTCCGCAACGACAACTACCAGGGCTACGCCGACCGGCAGAACGACGCGGTGACCATCCGCTACTTCCAGGACTCGGCCACCATGGTCAAGGCGCTGCGCTCCGGGGACATCGACGTCACCTACCGCGGACTCGCCGCCTCCGACATCGTCGCCCTGCAGGCGCACACCAACACCTCCGGCCTGCAGCTGATCGACGGCACCGGCACCGACATCAGCTACCTGGTGTTCAACCCCGCGGACCCGTGGGCCAAGCTGCCCGCCGTGCGCAAGGCCGTCGCCCAGCTCGTCGACCGCTCCGCGATCGCCCACACCGTCTACAAGGACACCGTCGACCCGCTGTACTCCATGGTCCCGGCGGGCCTGACCGGCCACACCACCGGCTTCTTCGACGACTACGGCGACCCCAGCACCTCCAAGGCCCGCAAGATCCTCGCCGACGCCGGCATCACCCAGCGTGTCCCGCTCACCTTCTGGTACACCACCGACCGCTACGGGTCCGAGACCGGCCAGATGTTCCAGGAGCTCAAGCAGCAGCTGGACGACTCCGGGCTGTTCACGATCACCCTGAAGAGCCGGCCCTGGAAGACCTACGTCGTCGGCTACCAGAAGGGCGAGTACCCGGTGTTCGGCCGCGGCTGGTTCCCGGACTTCCCCGACGCCGACAACTTCATCGCCCCCTTCGTCGGCGAGCAGAACGCCCTAGGCACGCCCTACCCGTCACACGTGATCACCGGCAAGCTGCTGCCGCACTCCCGCAGCGAGAGCGACCGCGGCGAGGTCGTCAAGGACTTCGAGGAGGCCCAGCAGATCCTCGTCAACGACGCCCGGCTGATCCCGCTGTGGCAGGGGCGGCAGTACGTCGCGGCCAGCGACGACGTCTCCGGCGGCGAAAAGGCCCTCGACCCGTCGACGATCATGATGATGTGGGAGCTGCACCGCAAGACCAGCTGGTGAAACCGCCGTCCGGCACCGGTTGTCAGTGGTCGCCTGTAGGTTTTTCGGTACCAGCAGGATCTGCAAGTGACCACAATTCGTGAGGACGTTGACGTGACCGACACCGCCATGCTGCCCGAGTCCTGGCGCGGGGTTCTGGGCGACGAGCTGCAGCAGCCCTACTTCAAGGAGCTGACCGAGTTCGTCGAGGAGGAGCGGGCGAAGGGCCCCGTCTACCCGCCGCGCGAGGAGGTCTTCGCCGCGCTGGAGGCCACGCCGTACGACCAGGTCAAGGTGTTCATCCTCGGCCAGGACCCCTACCACGGCGAGGGCCAGGGCCACGGCCTGTGCTTCTCCGTTCGCCCCGGGGTGAAGATCCCGCCGTCCCTGCGGAACATCTACAAGGAGATGCGCGAGGAGCTGGGCTGGGAGAAGGCGCCCGACAACGGCTACCTGATGCCGTGGGCCAGGCAGGGCGTGCTGCTGCTCAACGCGGTCCTCACGGTCCGCGCCGGTGAGGCCAACTCGCACAAGAACAAGGGCTGGGAGAAGTTCACGGACGCGGTGATCCGCGCCGTCGCCGAGCGGCCCGACCCGGCGGTCTTCGTCCTCTGGGGCGGCTACGCGCAGAAGAAGGCCCGGCTGATCGACGAGACCCGGCACGTGGTCATCCAGAGCGCGCACCCGTCCCCGCTCTCCGCCGCGAAGTTCTTCGGCACCCGTCCGTTCACCAAGATCAACGAGGCGGTCGCGGCACAGGGCCACGAGGCGATCGACTGGACGATCCCCGACCTGGGCTGAGCACATACAGAGGGCGCCACCAGCCCCCACCGGCCGGCGGTCCGCCGCCGGCCCGTGGTCCCACGGCGCCGCCTGACGAGGAAATCCGGCGGCGCCGTCTAGCGTCGGCACCACACAACGGCTTACAGCCCGGAGGGCCCCGTGGCGGAGCGACAGGAGCGTACGGCGCCCGATGCCGTGCTCACGCGGATCGGGCAGGTCGTGATGCTGCACCACGCCGGGGACCGTGAGGAGGCCCGCCGGCGCCTGCTCGACCTGTGGACGGAGATCGGCGAGCACGGCCGGCCGCTGCACCGCTGCACCCTGGCCCACTACCTGGCCGACACCCAGGACGACCCGTCCGACGAACTCGCCTGGGACCTGAGGGCGTTGTCGGCGGCCGACGAGGCGGAGGGAGCCGTGGGTCTGCGCGGCTTCTACCCCTCGCTGCATCTGAACCTCGCCGCCGACTACGTGAAGCTCGGCCGCACCGAGGCCGCCCGCAGCCATCTGCGGCGGGCCCGCGGCGCGGCCGCCGCACTCGGCGACGACGGGTACGGCGACGGGGTCCGGGCCGCGATCAGCCGCCTGGAACTGCGACTCGGCGACGACGGGGGTGACGCGGGCGGTCCGGGCGGTCCGGGCGGTCCGGGCGGCGAATCCTGGGGCCCGCCGCGACAGCGCCCGGAGTAGGAGCGGGAGTAGGAGGCGGTCCGGCCCGGACAACCGGTCCGCCCCGGCCGGTGTCTCACCGCCCGTACGTCTGTTCGCAGATCCGGGCCTGCGGGCTGTCCGCGGTCCAGCCGCCGTACTGCTTGCCGAGGGCGCACACGTCCGGGGCCTTCGGGACGGAGTGGGAGAGGTCGGGGAGGCCGCTCTCCGAACGGTGCGGCCGCTGTGCGCTGTGCTGGTGCGGGGTGGCGGCGCGTGGGCCCGCCGGGGCGCGGTGCTGGGCCGGGGGAGGGGGCGCGGGGGCATGCGGAGCGGCCGGTGCGGCCTGGTGGGCCGGCCGGGACGGGCCGACCATCTCCAGGGCCTCCTTGGCCGGCGCCTGCACCACCCGCGGCTCGGAGCTGCCGTCCGGGCGGGGCACCGACGGCAGCGAGGGCGCCGCACCCGGAGGCGGGCCGGGCGCCGCCGGACGCTGGACCGTCACGCAGCCGGAGAGGGCCGAGACGGTCACGGTGACCAGGAGCGCTGCGGTGGTCGTCGTTCGATGCACCCGCGCAACTCTGCTGGCTCGGCGCGGGCGTTGACACTGTTGACAGGACTTTGGTGCCCCGCACGGGTGATCTCGTGCCCCGTACGAGGGGCAGGCGGGTGCGAGGCTGACGTCAGTCGCCGGTCGCGCCGTCGATCCGCTCCCGGATCAGATCGGCGTGGCCGTTGTGCCGGGCGTACTCCTCGATCAGGTGGGTGTGGATCCAGCGCAGGTTGAACTGCTCGCCGGTACGGCGGTGGCGACCCTTGGAGAGGTCGTCGAGACCGAAGCCGGCCGCGGCGCGCCGGGCGGTCTCGATCTCGGCCTGCCAGGCCGCGTACGCCTCCTGCCAGGTGTCCGCCTCGGCGAGGTGGAAATCGCCGTCCGGGTCCTCGTCGCTCCAGTAGCGCGGCGGCGCCTCCTCACCGGAGAGGATCCTGCGGTACCAGTGCCGCTCCACGTCCGCCATGTGCCGCACCAGCCCCATCAGGGACAGCGGGGAGGGCTCCACGGAGGCGGTCCGCAGCTGGGCGTCGGTCAGGCCCTCGCACTTCACCGCCAGGGTCTGCCGGTGGAACTCCAACCAGCCCTCCAGCATGGTGCGTTCGTCGGCGTAGACGTCGGGTGCACGGCGTTCGGTCGTCATGCCCGGCATCCTGGCCCACCCCGGCCGATCCCACCACGGATTATCGGCCCGTATGCTTCCGCACAGGCACGCGTAGGCAACCGCTAGGGGAGCGCCAGTGAAGGTCGGCTGCATCGGACTCGGCGACATCGCGCAGAAGGCGTACCTGCCGGTGCTGGCCACCCAGCCGGGACTCGAACTCCACCTGCAGACCCGTACCCCCGCCACCCTCGCCAGGGTCGCCGACAGCCTCCGCCTGCCCGCCGGCCACCGGCACGCGACCCTCGACGACCTCCTCGCCCAGGATCTCGACGCCGCCTTCGTGCACGCGGCCACCGTCGCCCACCCCGAGATCGTCACCCGGCTGCTGGAGGCGGGCGTACCGACGTACGTCGACAAGCCCCTCGCCTACCGACTGGAAGACTCCGCGCGCCTCGTGACCCTGGCCGAGGCGCGGAACGTGTCGCTGTCCGTCGGCTTCAACCGGCGCCACGCCCCCGGCTACGTGCAGTGCGCCGACCACCCGCGCGAGCTGATCCTGATGCAGAAGAACCGCATCGGGCTGCCCGAGGAACCCCGCACGATGATCCTCGACGACTTCATCCACGTCGTCGACACCCTGCGCTTCCTCGCCCCCGGCCCGGTCGAGGACGTGACCGTCCGCGCCCGGGTCGTCGACGGACTGCTGCACCACGTGGTGCTCCAGCTCGCCGGGGACGGCTTCACCGCGCTCGGCGTGATGAACAGGCTCAGCGGCTCGGCCGAGGAGATCCTGGAGGTCTCCGGGCAGGACACCAAGCGCCAGGTCCTCAACCTCGCCGAGGTGATCGACCACAGGGGGCAGCCGACGGTGCGGCGGCGCGGCGACTGGGTGCCGGTCGCCCGGCAGCGCGGCATCGAGCAGGCCGTCCTCGCCTTCCTCGACGCTGCCCGCGCCGGGAAGGTGCTCAGCGCCCGGGACGCACTGGCGACCCATGAGCTGTGCGAGCAGGTGGTACGAGAGGTTCTCCGGCACCCCGGCGCAGCCTGACCGTCCGCAGCCCCTCGGTCAGGCAGTAGGCGGCCAGCACCAGCAGCGCGCCGTCCACCGGCCAGTCGCCGTACCGCACGAACGGGGTGACACCGCGGGCGACCGGCACCTCGTAGACCCGGGCGGTGCTCGCGTCGGTGCCGAGCCAGGGCCCGATGCGCTCGCCGCCCGGGCCGTAGACGGCGGAGACCCCGGTGAGCGTGGCGTGGACCATGGTGCGGCCGGTCTCGGCGGCCCGGAGCGCGGCCAGCGAGGCGTGCTGCTCGGGGGCCCAGCTGTCCTGGAAGGTGGAGGTCGACGACTGGCCGATCAGCACCTGCGCACCGTCCTGGGCGAGATGCCGGCTCATGTCGGGGAACGCCGTCTCGAAGCAGACCATCGGGCCGACCCGCAGGCCGTGGCCGACGTCCATCACCACCTGCTCGGTGCCGCGCCGCCGGTCCTCGCCGGCCGCCTTGCCGACCGAGGTGGCCCAGCCGAGCAGGGAGCGGGCCGGTATGTACTCGCCGAACGGGACCAGGCGCATCTTGTCGTACCGCTGCCCGGTCGGGCCGTCGGCGCCCACCAGGAGGGAGCTCTTGTAGATGCCGGGCCGGTCGGAGCGCCGGGCGTCGACGTTGACCAGGATGTCCGCGCCGGTCTCCCGGGAGAGGGCGGCGATCCGCCGCGCGAGATCGGGCCGGTCCCCGAGGTCGTACCCCACGCTGCTCTCGCCCCAGACGATCAGGTCCGGATGCTGGCCGGCCAGCTGCCGGGTCAGCTGCTCCTCCCGGTCGAAGCGCCGGTCGCCGCTGTCGCCGCCGTCGACGATGCCGGGTTGCACGATCGCGATCCGGACGTGGCCGTCGACGTCCGGGCGCGGCGACCACACCCAGGCCGCGGAGGTCGCGGCGGCCGTGGCCACCAGCGAGGCCACCGCGGGCATGCGTGCCTCCCGCACGGATATGAGCACGGCGATCGCGACATTGACGGCCACCACCAGGAAGCTCAGCAGCCACACCCCGCCGACCGAGGCCAGCCGCAGCGCCGGCGTCACCTGCCATTGAGTCGCGCCGAGCATGCCCCACGGCCCGCCGAGCCCCTGCCAGGACCGCGCCAGCTCCACCATCAGCCAGCCCGACGGCAGCACAAGCACCGCGACCGCGGCCCGCCCCGGCGACGGCACCCCGCCCAGCAGCCGGCGGGTCACCCAGCCCCAGGGCGCCCAGAGCACGCTCAGCAGCCCGGCGATCAGGAAGATGAAGACGTGCAGGCTCGGCAGCAGCCAGTGGTGCACGGCGACCATGAACCCGAACCCGCCGCACCAGCCGTCGAACGCCGCCCGCCGCCCGGTCGGCGCCGAGCGTGCCAGCAGCAGCCAGGGGACCAGCGCGACATAGGCGAGCCACCACAGCGACGGCGCCGGGAAGGCCAGCACCGGCAGGGCGCCGGCCAGCGCCCCGACGCAGGAACGCCGCCACGGGGAGGTGAGCCAGCGTTCGACGGTCCTCATCCATCGCCTCCTGCCCGCGGGTCCTTCCAGTGTGCGGGACCGGGCGGGATCTCCGACAGGGGGTACGGGAGCGGGCTCAGTCGGGGACGGCCACCGCACGCGGGTCCGGCAGTCGGCGCCACCTCTCCTCGACGACCACCTGGCGCAGCCGCCAGCCGTCCCGGGTGCGCAGGAACGCAAAGGAGTAGCGGCCGCCGCACACGAAGTCCGGGGCGGTGGAGGTGCCGTCGCCGCCGGCGAAACGCATCGGGTTGACGTAGTCGGCCCGCAGGTGGGCGGTGTCGCCGGTGTCGTGGTCCAGGATCCCGAACCGCACCCGGCGGTTGACGATCAGATGCTGCCGCATCGAGAAGAGCGTCAGGTTCTCCGCGAGCCACCCGGCCACCTGCCCGGCATCGCCCTCGATCCCGCCGGCGGAGCGGTAGTCGGCCCGTCCGCCCGCCGCGAACAGCTCCCGGTACGCCGTCCAGTCGCCGTCGTCGACGGCCGCCGCGTACTCGGTGACCACCTCGTCCACGGCCAGCCGGTCCATCACGGTCGCGAGCTCCACACGCTGCGTCATCGGCTCAGTGTTGGGCACGCGGCGGGCGGAGCCAAGGGGTGTGGCCGATCTGCGGGCGATATTCCCGGATGTTCGGTGGTGTTCGAAGCGACGTCGGCAGACCGGTGCGGCGGCGTCGGCACGAAGGGCCGTGCCTTCCGGCATTCAACGAGATGCGTCTGATTCGACAAACCTCGGACGGCCAAGCAGCATGGTTCCAGAGGGATCTTGCACAATGTGGGCCTCTGGGCAACGACAGCGCAGTCGGCCGACCGTTGACGCGACTGATCCACCCAAGCGTTGAGGCAGATATGACCGCACCTGATCTCGCCTTCAAATCCCCGAACGTGAAGACCACAGCTTCCGTGCACATCGCCCTTCTGGGCGGCTTCGACCTCGTGGTGAACGACACTCCGGTACTGGTTCCGGTGGGTTCGAAGCGACTCCTGGCATTCATCGCCCTCAATTGCCGCGCCTCCGTTCCGCGCGCTCTCATTGCAGGCAGTCTCTGGTCCAGGGCCTCGGAACAGTGCGCGTACACGAACCTGCGAGCGGCGTTGTCCCGGCTGCGCGGCCTCGGCAGGAGGGCCCTTGACGTCTCTCCTGCCGAGGTGCGCCTCGCACGTGACGTCGCGGTGGACTTCTACCAGGCCCGGTCCCTGGCCCAGCGCATCCTCGACCCGTGTGTACCGCACGAGTCGCTGCACGTCAGCACGGCGACCGTCGACCAGTTGTCCGCGGACCTGCTGCCCGGCTGGTACGAGGAATGGGTGGTGCAAGAAGCGGAGCACTGGCGACAGTTGCGACTCCACGCTCTGGAGGCCCTATCGGAGGCGTTCATCGCGACCAGGGAGTTCGCCGGGGCAGTCTCCGCCGCCCAGGCGGCCGTTCAGGCAGATCCTCTGCGGGAGAGCGGTCAAGCGACTCTGATCCGGGCCTACTTGGCGGAGGGCAACCGGTCCGAGGCCGTGCACCACTTCGACAGCTATGCTCAACGCCTTCGCGACGACCTGGGCCTGCGTCCCTCCCGGCGCCTGCTCAAGCTCGTGGCCGCCATGCAGCGGCCCATGCCGTGAAAGTCTTCGAGCCCACCCATCGCAGGAAGCTCGTGGGCAGGAAAACAGCATCGGCGAACACCATGGCCAACGAGAAGAACGGCAGGCCGCAGATCACCGCGATCGATACGTGCTCCGCCATCAGAACGGGGAGCAGCACGTTCTTCACCCGGCGGTTGAGGAGTGTGAAGGGGAAGGCGACCTGCAGGATCACTGTGCCGTAGGTGATGGCCGTCACCATCAGCCCGCTGCTGTCGAGGACCTGGGAGAGCGGGGCCCACGGCCTGAAGTAAGCCAGATTGAGGGGGTAGTGCAGGGCGGTTCCATCCTGCCAGCGTGGCCCCTGGATCTTGTACCAGCCCGCCGCCGCGTAAAGGATGCACACCTGCGCGGCGATGACCAGCATCGCCGCGTTGTGGACCAGGTTGGCCGTCGTGTCCAGCAGGGTCCGCACCTCGGAATCACCTCGCCGCCCTGTCCAGAACCAGATGGCCTGGGTACACCACATTCCCCAGAGGAACAGCGCCCAGCCCCAGGAAAGCCGCCCGAATCCGGTGGCCTGTGCGACGGCGAGGGCCACGCCGAGAAACACCCAGAGGCCGACGGCCACGGGATCGCCCGCACGCGGGTTCGGGGCAGCCGAGCGGTCGCTGTGCCGGGCGTCCAGGGACCAGACCTTCCCGCACCGGGTGAACACAAGGTAGCTGGCGATCAGATGCATGAGGGTGTCGCCGCCGTCCCCCAGGAGCACGTTCCGGTTCAACAGCGACAGCACACCGACCATGAACAGCAGGGACATGGTGCGCGTGTGCCATCCCAGGAGCATCCCCAGACTCGCGGCGATCGCACCGTGGTAGACGAGTTCGAACCACAGCCTGCTGTCCGACCAGGTCAGTACGGTGAACGCCCCGTTCCAGGCGATCAGACGCTGGGCGAGATCGAAGGACCACGGGCTGGTGGTGCCATAGAGTTCCAGCCGGTGCGGCCACTCACGGACGAGGTAGAGCATGAAGGTCAGCGAGAAGCCGATCCTGACCACTGCCGCCTGGTAGGGAAAAAGTGCCCTGCCGGTAATGTTGTTCAGAGATCTGACGATCTCTGTGTCGAGTTTCTTGCCTATGCCTTTGAAAGGTGATGGGGCCGGGGCTGTTTCCGTGTCGACGGTCAACGGAAGTCCTCCTTGGAGACCGGCCACCACGGCAGCGTCTGGTCGGTGGTCTTCGTATCGGCGATCTCGTCGCTCCATCTGGGTGGAGTGATGGGGGTGTACTTCGCGGAGATCTGCACCCGGACCACCTGGCCGCCGAACTGTCCGAACCGCCCGGAGCCCAGGCGGCTTGCCGCGATGCGACGAACGTAGATCTCCGACAGTTGGCCCTGCAAACCGATGGCCATGCCTTTGTCGTCATGTGTTCTGGTGTAGAAGTCCCAGGCCTGGCGCAGCAGGTTCTGGTAGGCATGGCTGGGTGCCGGATTGTCCTGGATTCTCGCGATGTCCTGCGCGGTCAGGGACACCCAGTTCGTTATGTGCTGAGAGCCGTTTGCCAACAGCACGTCCGCGCGCGCGTGTACGGTGATGTTCCCCTGGAGGGGATTCGGGGCGAACAGTTTCCAATTCTGGTCGAACTCCGGGTATATATAGCCGTTGACCAGTTCCCGGTGCCGGTTGCTGATGGTGTTCGACGGGGCCAGGTAGAGGAATACCAGGAGCAGGTGGACTGCGACCGTCATGGTCACCACCACGACCACCACCGCGAGGACAAGGCGCGAGGGCAGCGACAAGGGCCCGTTCGGCCCGGAGGGCAGCACGTCGGTCGAGGGCTTTCCCCGGGTTGGCGCATCTTCCAGGGCAGGCTCGTCCGCAGCCTTTTCTGGCTCCACGATGCTCCTCTGGTCTGGCGTTTTGGACATGCGGCAGCCGCGCGGGTGAATGACTTGCTGTGGGTGAAGTATTTCGAGGCCAGCCTAAGCACTCGTATTGCCGAACAGGTTCTTCTGTTCGACTGAATGGGGTGCTGCCGTCACGCCGGGGTCACGCCGGATCAACGCCACGGTCATGGCGGCTGCGCCAGGTTGGGGGAAGGCACTGAACCGAGTCTTGAGGAGGGATCATGGCTGCGCGCAAGTGGAGGCATGTACCGCGGGTCATCGGGGCCACGTATCTGGCGGCTGCCCTCGTCGGAACGGCCGGCGTGATGGCCGTCGGGACGACACCAGAGGCAGCGAATGCTCCAGCAGTGTCACCGAATCTTGCGCCGGCCTTGCTCTGCAGAGTTGTCATACGGGACGGCAAGCTCGTCGTGGTGGACGTGAAGACCGGGAAACAGGTGAGCTCGAAGTTCTGCAATTTCGGAGTCGGAGGCGGTACCGGAGGAACCACGGGCGGCGGAGGCAGCACCGGCGCCACCACCACCGGCGCCACCACCACGACAACGGGCGCCACCAGCACGACCGGCGCCACGACAACGGGCGCCACCACCACGACGACCGCCGGCGGCGGCACGG